>JANYHG010000227.1 GCA_025359165.1 Hyphomicrobiaceae bacterium | reverse complement strand
CCCGCGCGACACGGGGCTCGCCGATCACGTAGGTACGTTCGCTGTGACGACCGGCATCGGCGAGGAGGCGGCGCTGGCCAAGCACTTCAAGCCCACCGACGACTACGGACGCATCATGATGAAGGCTTTGGCCGATCGCTTGGCGGAAGCGTTCGCCGAGCATCTGCACGCCCGCGTCCGGCGCGAGTTCTGGGGTTACGCCAGCGACGAAACACTGTCGAACGAGGATTTGATCTCCGAGAAATATTCAGGCATTCGTCCAGCGCCCGGCTATCCCGCACAACCCGATCACACCGAGAAGGCGACGCTGTGGTCGCTGATGAACGTGGAAGCCGCAGCGGGCATCAAGCTCACCGAAAGCTATGCCATGTGGCCCGGATCGGCCGTCAGCGGCTTCTACTTCGCCAATCCGGCGAGCCACTATTTCGGCGTCGGCAAAGTCGAACGCGATCAGGTCGAGGATTACGCCCGCCGCAAGGGTTGGGATATCGCCACCTGCGAGCGCTGGTTGTCACCCGTGCTAAACTACGACATCGTCGCCACAAAAGTTAAAGCGGCCTGAGGCCTTGCCTCGGCTGTCGCTTGCTTGCGCGCGCCGGGTTGCCTCGCTATAACGCCACCATCTCAGACATGAGAACCTCACGTAGCGTGCACCCTTGGAGGCCGCGTGAGGCAGCTTTGGCCCGGTCGTGCCGCCGAATGGGGCGTCGCGCGGGCCATATTTCTATTGGAGAATCAAAGCCATGGCACTAGCAGAAATCAAAGCCACGGCGCGTCCGAAAGCCGGCAAGGGGGCCGCTCGTCAGGTGCGTCGCGAAGGAAAAGTTCCAGGTGTGATCTATGGTGACAAGCAGGATGCGGTCATCATTGCACTGGACAGCAACGAATTGGCAAAGGTGATCGGCAAGGGCAAGTTCCTGTCGACGCTGTTCAATGTCGACATCGACGGCAAGAAAACGCGCGTCATCCCGCGCGATGTACAACTCGATCCGGTCAGAGATTTCGCCATCCATGTCGATTTCCAGCGTGTCGGCCCCGGCGGCAAGATCCGCGTCAACGTGCCTTGCAAGTTCATAAACGAAGCCGCGTCGCCCGGTCTCAAGCGCGGCGGCGTTCTCAACGTCGTGCGCCACGAAGTTGAGGTCATCTGCTCGGCTGACGCCATCCCGGCATTTTTCGAGTTCGATATGACCGGCATTGAAATCGGCCGCTCGATCCACATCTCCGCCACCACACTGCCGGCCGATGTGTCGCTGGTCATCCGCGATCGTGACTTTACGGTGGCGACAGTCGCCGGTGCGAAAGCGCAGGACGAAGAGGTCAAGCCGACGGGTGATGTCGCTGCCGCCGCAACTGCGGCTGCCGGCGATGCCAAGGCTGCTGCCGGTGGCAGCAAAGACGCCAAGGCCGCAGCCCCTGCCGCGGCTGGTGCGAAGCCTGCCGCTAAGCCTGCCGCGAAGAAGTAAACTACGGGAGCGGACAGTGAGCATCTATTTGCGAACAGGGGCGCACGCGCAGTCTTGCGATGTTCAGTCCTGTCTGCGATCGACCGCTCGCTGTCCGCTTGTTTCGTGATGAAGTTGCTCGTCGGCCTGGGCAATCCCGGCGCAGAATATGCTCTGCATCGCCACAATATCGGGTTCATGGCGCTCGATCGGATCGCCGAGCGCCATCGATTGGCCCCATGGCGGAAAAAGTTTTCGGCGCTCGTCACCGAAGGCGATATCGGCGGCGAACGTGCGCTGCTCGTGAAGCCGCAAACCTACATGAACGAAAGCGGTCGTTCGGTGCAGGAGGCAGCCCATTTTCACAAAGTCGCGCTCGCCGACATCGTCGTGCTGCACGATGAACTCGACCTCGCTCCCGCAAAGCTGCGCGTGAAAACCGGCGGCGGCAATGCAGGACACAACGGCCTTCGCTCGATCAGCGCCCACATGGGCAATGAGTATGTGCGTGTACGCCTTGGTATTGGTCATCCCGGTGCGAAGGAGCTTGTCCATAACTGGGTGCTGGGTAATTTTGCCAAAGCCGATGCGGTGTGGCTCGATGCCATTCTCGACGCAATCGCGGTGTCGGCTCCGCGGCTTGTCGACGGAAAATTCGAACGTTTTCAAACCGACGTCGCGCAGGCGCTGACACCGGACAAATCAGACGCGAAAATAGCATCTGCCCCTTCCGAACCGAAAGCCAAGCAGTCGGCAGTTCGCCACCCCGCCGGCGAACGCGGCAATAAGCAACAGAACGCGATCGCTGAAAATCTGCGCAAGTGGATGGAAGCCAGAAAAAAGAGCGAGTAGCAAATGGTGAGTAGCCAATAGGGCCGAACGGTCCGCGCGCGCTTACGATCCTCATTCACTATTCGCCATTCGCATTTCGCTTACCTCTAAGGACCACCACCGTCATGGGCTTCAAATGCGGCATCGTGGGTTTGCCCAACGTGGGCAAGTCGACCCTCTTCAACGCGCTGACGCAAACCGCGCAGGCGGAAGCGGCAAACTACCCATTTTGCACCATCGAGCCGAACGTCGGTGAAGTCGGCGTTCCCGATCCGCGTTTGGATGGCCTCGCGGCAATCGCCAAATCGGCCAAGATCATCCCGACGCGCCTGACGTTCGTCGATATCGCCGGTCTCGTGCGCGGCGCATCCAAAGGCGAAGGCCTCGGCAACCAGTTCCTGTCGCACATTCGCGAAGTCGATGCTGTCGCCTACGTCCTCCGGTGCTTCGAGGATGGCGATGTCACGCACGTGGAGAACCGCATCGATCCGCTTTCGGACGCCGACATCGTCGAGACCGAGCTGATGCTCTCCGATCTCGAAAGCCTAGAAAAGCGCGTCAATGCGCTGGAGAAGAAGGCCAAGCAGGGTGACAAAGACAGCAAGGCTCTCCATGCGGTCGTCGAGAAGGTGCTGCCGCTGCTACGCGAAGGCAAGCCGGCACGCATGACCGTCCTTACCGACGACGAGAAACCATTGTTCAAGTCGCTGCAGCTGTTGACCGCCAAGCCGATCGTCTATGTCTGCAACGTCGATGAGGCGTCAGCTGCGGCCGGCAACAGTTTTTCGGGCAAGGTGGCCGAGCGCGCCAAGGCCGAGAACGCCGCCAGCGTCGTGATCTCCGCCAAGATCGAAAGCGAATTCGCTGGCCTCGCGCCCGAAGATCGCGACGCCTTCCTCGCCGACCTCGGCCTGAAGGAAGCGGGCCTCAACCAGCTGATCCGCGCTGGATACGGGCTTCTCGATTTGATCACCTACTTCACGGTCGGGCCAAAGGAAGCGCGCGCCTGGACGATTACGCAAGGCACCAAGGCACCGGCCGCCGCAGGCGTCATTCACTCCGATTTCGAGAAAGGCTTTATCCGCTCCGAGACGATTGCCTACGACGATTACATCGCGCTCAAAGGCGAAGCGGGAGCTCGCGATGCCGGCAAAATGCGGCTCGAAGGCAAGGAATACGTGGTCAAGGACGGCGATGTGCTCCACTTCCGGTTTGCCAACTGACACGCTTTTTGTGGATGACTGTCGCGCTCCGGCAATACGGCATTGCCTGTCACCGCATTGCAACATGGCGCAACTACCACATCGAGTCCGTTAAAATGTTCATTCCGGCTTAACCGCGGTGGAAACAAGGTCGTACTTATGCGACCAACGACACATCGAGTTAAAGCGGGCGTGCGTTGGTGTTGCGTGTGCGAGCGTAGACACTTCGGGACAGCGGATATGAATGCGGCACGAATGATCGTGATGGGAGCAGTGCTCGGCATTATCAGCCAAGCCGCGCTGGCTTTCCAGGAAACGAATACCAACGGGCAGACGGGAACTGGCGAAGTTCCGAAAGTCGAGCTCGGCCTGCCTGCGCCTGCAAAGTCGTCCGGTTCCGAAATCAAGGTCCCAGGGCTCGGCACCATCGGCGCGCTTCCGAAGCTGGATTTTGGTCTGGAACTGCTTTACGGCGCGACAACCCCGAGTGGGCCGCGCGAAGATAAGCAAGATACGGGTGCTCAGATCCGTGGCACGCTCAAATATCGTTTTCCGAATTGATGTCGCGTCGCGGCGTCGACAATCGGAAATAGTTCAGATCGAGGGTCGCTAGCGCGGCCCTTTTTCGTTTGCGCCGTTTGGAACTTAGAGCCCGTCCGCACATGTTTCAGATGCCCATGATCAAGGCCGCATCCGTGCATGTGCTGACAGCCCTCGGCACCGTTTGTGCGCTCTTCGCCGTGCAAGCGACTGTCGGGCAGGCGTTCGAGCAAGCCTTCGCATGGCTCGGACTGGCGTTATTCATCGACGGCATTGATGGCTACTTTGCCCGTCGCTTCCAGGTGAAGTCGGTGCTGCCGCACGTCTCGGGCGAGACGCTCGACCTGTGCGTCGACTACGTCACCTACGTTTTCGTCCCCGCACTGATGCTCATATTTGGTCCGATGCCGAACGCTTTCGGTACAGCACTTGCTGCCCTGATCTGCGCCACGTCGCTGTACCATTTCGCTGACGAGGGGTCGAAAACTGCCGATAATTTTTTCGTTGGTTTTCCCGCGATCTGGAACGTCGTGCTGTTCTATATTTTCGCCTTCGCGCTACCGGTGTGGGCCGCGAGCGTTCTTATTCTGACCTGTTGTGGATTGACCTTTGTCCGTCTCAAATGGGTTCACCCGATGCGCGTGGTGGCCCGACGTGAAGTGACTTTGACGCTGACGGTGTTGTGGGCGATCGCAGCCGCATCTATCCTCTGGGCTGGATTTCCGACCGGTTGGATTGCCGGCTTCATCCTAGTGCTCACGGCCAGCTACGTCGTCGCACAATCTTTGAGTTTTGGTCGCGCACCATGAATGCGATGCAGACTTTGCCGGTCGATCGACCCATATTTTGCTTCGACTGCGCGTCGTCGGCGCGAATAATGCGCGACTCGTGCAAACCGCAGATTTCTTTTCTCACTTTTGCATCGGTGCATGCGCTGATGTAGTTTCGTATTCGATCTGTTGTGCAAACTGATTTTGGAGCGTCCCATGGGCCGGAAATATCAGAATATCCTCGAAACCGTCGGCAACACTCCGGTCATTCGCATCAATCGCCTTGCGCCGCCCGACATCAATATGTTCGTCAAGGTCGAAGCCTTCAACCCACTCAGTTCGGTCAAGGACCGGCTTGCGCTCGGTGTGATCGAGGCGGCCGAGAAATCCGGCGCATTGAAACCCGGCCAAACCGTCGTCGAGGCAACCAGCGGTAACACCGGCATCGGCTTGGCGATGGTCTGCGCCCAAAAGGGATACCCGCTCGTCATTACCATGGCCGAGACGTTCAGCGTCGAACGCCGCAAACTGATGCGCTTCCTCGGTGCCAAAGTCGTCCTTACGCCAGCGGCTGGTCGCGGCATGGGCATGGTCGCCAAGGCCATGGAGTTGTCGAAAGCACACGGTTGGTTCTTGACCCGTCAGTTCGAAAACGAAGCCAACGCCGACATGCATTCGCGCACTACTGCGCGTGAAATCGTCGACGACTTCGCGGGCGAGGCGCTCGACTATTTTGTCGTCGGATACGGTACGGGCGGCACGCTCAGAGGCGTGTCGCGCGTGTTGGCCAAAGAGCGTCCCGAGACCAAGATCGTCGTTGCCGAACCGGCCGACGCACCCTTGCTCGGCAGCGGATTGCCACAGCAACGCAACGCCGATGGCAGCGCAGCCGTTGCCCATCCCGCCTTCAAGCCGCATCCGATGCAGGGCTGGACACCCGACTTCATTTCGAAGCTGCTCGGCGATGCCGTCGACAGTGGCAACATCGATCGTCTGTTGCCGATTGCCAATGCCGATGCCTTCAAGTGCAGTCTGGATCTTGCGCAGAAGGAAGGCATCTTCTGCGGCATCACATCGGGCGCGACCTTCGCCGCCGCGTTGCAGGTTGCAGCGTCAGCACCCAAGGGCTCAACGATCCTCGTCTTTCTCACCGACACCGGCGAGCGTTACCTGAGCACGCCGCTGTTTGCCAGCATCGGTGCCGATATGAACGCTGACGAGTTGGAGATCTCCAAATCCACCGTCGGCTTTCAGATGCCGGCCGCGACATAAAGGGCGCATTTTGCGCTTCGATCGCAACGGTAAGCTGTGCTGATGTTGGTTGGGTTTCGCTACACCAGCATCGCTTCCTTGGCTGCCTTGCCGAGCACCATGTCGGCACCCTTCGCCGCGATCATCAGGGTCGCGGCGTTGAGGTTCGCCGACAGCATCGTCGGCATGATCGAGGCATCGATGACGCGCAAGCCGTGCACGCCGCGCACGCGCAGTTGATCGTCGACGACAGCGAGTTTGTCGCTCGCCGGTCCCATGCGACACGTACCCGATGGATGGAACGTCGTCGTGCCGCGCGCCTTGGCTGCGCCGAGCAACTCGTCGTCGGTCTGCACGTCAGGACCGGGAAAATCCTCGTAATCGTAGTATGGCTCGAGCGGTTCGGTTTGGAGCAGGCGTCGCGCCAGCTTCATGCCACCCAGCAACACGCGGCGATCGCTTTCCTCAGCCAGATAGTTCGGCTGGATCAGCGGCGGCACGCAGGGATCGGCTGAGCGTATGCGCACATAGCCGCGACTGTCGGGCCGTTGCTGCCATGACGCTACAGTCATGCCTGGTTTGTCTTCGAGCTGTCCCTGCACGCCTTCCTTGTAGCTTGCGGGTGTGAATGTCAGCTGTATGTCCGACGTCGCAAGTCCGGGCTCCGAATGCCAGAAGCAGTAAATCAGTGTCGGGCTGAGCGATAGAATGCCCTTGCGGTTCATTGCATATTTGGCGATCTCGCGCGCCAGCGGAACGCCGTGTGCGAGCTCGTTGATCGTGTCGATGTTCTTCACGCGGGCGACGAAGCGCGGTGCATAATGATCGCGCAGGTTTTCGCCGACGCCGGCCAGCGCATGCCGCACCGGTATGCCGTGTTTTTTCAAAAGGTCCGGCGCGCCGATGCCAGACAGCTGCAGCAGTTGCGGCGAGTTATAGCTGCCGCCCGACAGGATCACTTCGCGCCGCGCATGCACGTCGATGCCTGGTCCGCCACGCCCGCCTTTGAGATAACGTACGCCTGAAGCGCGCGTGCCTTCGAACAGCACTGACACCGCATGCGCATGTGTGCGGACGGTCAGATTGGTTCGCTTCATCGCCGGATGCAGGAACGCCGTGGCCGCGCTGACGCGACGTCCGTTGCGGATCGTCCGCTGCGCATAGGACACGCCTTCCTGGATCGCGCCGTTGTAATCGGAATTGCGCGGAATACCCAGGCTTTCAGCACCTTTGATGAAGGCCTCGCAGAGCGGATGCGTCCAGTCGATGTCGGTCACATCGAGCGCGCCGTCCTGTCCGCGATAGGTCCGATCGACGCCCATGCCGATGCGGTTTTCCATGTCGCGAAAATACGGGAGCACATCGCCGTAGCCCCAGCCGCGATTGCCGAATTGTGCCCATGTTTCGTAATCGAGCCGTTGCCCGCGATTATAAATGTGGCCGTTGATCGAACTCGAGCCACCCAGTGTCTTGCCGCGCGGCGCGTAAACGCGGCGACCGCCGGTCCACTCGCTCGGCTCCATCTCGTAGCCCCAGTTGATGGCTTTGTTGTAGAACGTCTTTATGAAGCCTGCAGGGATGTGGATGAAGGGATGCCAATCGCTCGGACCCGCTTCCAGAACGCAGACCGAAATCGATGGATCCTCCGTCAACTTCGATGCCAACACGCAGCCCGCCGATCCGGCACCGACGATCACATAGTCGAAAATATCCACGCGCGTCCCCAACTTCATTGCCCCGCGCCACGTCGCGATTTCAAGGTATCCACTGCGTTGCGAAATGATAGATCGTGTCGAGGCCACGTCGCATTTTTCCCGCCGTCGCCACGTTTTCCGCAGCGAACAGCGGCACCTCAGACGTGGCGTCGTTCGACGACGACACTTTCAGGATAGCCACCTGATCGCCTTTTTGCACCGGTGCCTTGAGCGGACCCGTGTAGACGATTTCCGCGCGCAGTTTCTGATTGGCCGGAAAGCGCGGCAGTACGACATTCAACTCGCCGTTGCCGATCAGAGGTACGCTCGATTTGTCGCCGCCCCAGACGCGCGCCTTGCCGATGATTTCACCGGCTTCGAAGAGTTTGAATTCGCCGAACGCGTGGAAACCCCACTCGAGTATTTTGCGACTTTCTTCGCGGCGTTCGTTTTCGCTGGCAAGGCCCGACAGCACGATGATCAGGCGTTTTCCGTCCTGCACCGCCGAGCCGACAACGCCGTAACCCGATTGTGTAATATGCCCTGTTTTGAGGCCGTCTGCGCCGATATTGAGAAACAGCAGCGGATTGCGATTGATGAATTTGTGATTGCGGTAGTTGAAGTTCTTCTCGGCGAACATCGGATAATACTGCGGATATTCGGTGATCAGATAGCGCGCTAATTGCGCCAGCTCGCGCACGCTCATGAGGTGTTCGGGGTTGTAAAGTCCCGTCGCATTGCGGAACGTCGATTTTGCGAGCCCGATGCGCCGCGCCTCAGTTTCCATCATGCGTGCGAATGCTTTTTCATTGCCTGCAAGGCCTTCGCCGAGCGCGATAGCCGCGTCATTGCCGGACTCGACGATGAGACCGCGTAACAGTTCGGAAATCTTCGTACGCGTGTTGAGCGGTACCATCATCGCCGACGTGCGGGACGGCGCGCCGCCCGTACGCCAAGCGTGCTCGCTCATGTTGAATTCCGTATCGAGTGTTTTCTCGCCGGTCTTGAGCGCGCGGAATACCACCGCGATCGTCATCAGCTTGCTCATGCTGGCCGGAGGAATGAGCTGATCGGCGTTGTATTGAAAGAGCACCGCGCCGGAAGCTGCATCCATAATGATGGCTTGCTTCGCCTTGATCGTGAACTCTGCGTTGGGCGCGGCGTTGGCGATCGCAACGGCCATGAAAGTTTCAGCGAGCGCCAGCAGATATGCAGCGACGAGCGAGGATCCGAATGTAGATCTAAAGGCTTGTCGCAGCGCTGTGCGCGCGCGAAGTGATTTGCGCCTATGAAGTGCCACGCGCATGTGAAATGTCGTCATCTGCGATTGGCCGATGCATTGGTTCGAGGCGCTGTCGCTGCGCGATTGCTGATCCCGCTACAGGTGATCTTTGCAGTGCGCCCACCTGCCGGTCAACAGTTGGGGAGATGCTGTCGGCGATTTCGAGTGGCTGCGTGTTCAGTACAGGTGTTTGTAGTTCGTACTACAAGCTACCAACGCCTTTTAGCGGCCCCGGGCTCGGCCCGTGCCGTTGTTGAAACTGTCGCCCCATACTCGGGGAGCAGAGCGCGGCCGAAGCCGGTTATTCTGCGCGACCCGCCGCGCG
>JANYHG010000225.1 GCA_025359165.1 Hyphomicrobiaceae bacterium | reverse complement strand
TCTCCCGCGAGAACTCTCTCAACCTCGGAGCTTGGAGGAGGGACGGATTTGGACGGTTTTCGTAGCTCAAAGTCGCCACAAGTAACTCCGCCACTTCCAGCAGCCCTTGCTACGCTTGAGACGTTTGATCAATCGTCCCGGTGACAGCAAGTTGAAAACGAGTGTGCCGCAACCGAGCGGAAAATCACGCGCAAGTTGCAACAGTGGTAAATTGCTCCGGCACTTCGCCCGATCGCACTTGAAAGTCGAGGCCTGGATCGACGCCCGAGCAACACTCACCCCCGCATCAGCATCAGATCCGTATCGCCGGGGCGAACGCCTGCCTGCGTCAGCAGACAATGTACCTGCCCGCGATGATGCGTCTGGTGGTTGAAAAAGTGCGTCACCAGCACCCAGGTCGGTTTCGTCGTGGTCCGAGACCCATCGCTCGATGTCCAAGTCAGATCGATCGCCAGCCAAGCCTCCGACACCGTTTCCGACCACGCCACGATGCGCGCGTCGAAAGCCACCCGCCGTTGACGAAGATCGGCCCACTCCGGCCACAGCCTCGCAAACTCACCTTTTGCAGGTAAGGCAGGCGCCGCCAGCGACGCCGGATCGAACCGCCGCAGCCATGTCATGTCGCCCCACAAAAGGTGAGCGGAGGTCGCGTGTAAGCTGCCGAAGAATGCGCCAGCGTCCCTATTCCGCTCGACATCCGACAATCGATCGGCACCTGTATACAGATTTTCGTTCTGCCAACGGTTGTAGCGGGCCATCAGTTGAACATGCGCGGGCGCGATCATCGAGCTTCCCCTCGGCCTGGCTTGCTGGTAGGGCGAGATTATCAGCTTCCGACCACGATCCGCCAGCGAGAGCCGTTCCATGTCCACTCCCTGCATCATCACCGTCGCCATCACCGGTTCCGTGCCCAGCAAAGCCGACAACCCCGCGGTGCCCGTCACCATCGCCGAGCAGATCGAATCGACGCACGCCTCCTTCGAAGCCGGTGCGACGTTGGCGCACTGCCACGTGCGCGACGACGCGGGCAAACCGACCTCCGACCCGGTCCGCTTCGGCAAGCTACTCGAGGGCATCAACAAGCATTGTCCCGGTATGATCGTGCAGCTGTCCACCGGTGGGCGTTCCGGCAACGGCCGTGAGCGCGGGGGCATGTTGCCGCTAAAGCCCGACATGGCCTCGTTGTCGACGGGTTCGTGCAATTTCCCGACCCGTGTCTACGAAAACTCGCCCGAGCTGGTTGATTGGCTGGCGGCCGAAATGATCGCCAACAACGTCAAGCCGGAAGTCGAAGCGTTCGATCTGTCCATGATCTTCCAGGCGGTTGCGATGCAGAAGCGTGGCCAGATGAAAGGCCCCCTGCACGTGCAGTTCGTCATGGGCGTCAAGAACGCGATGCCGGTCGATCGCGAGACGTTCGAGTTCTACATCAAGACGCTGAAGCGCCTTGCGCCGGACGCAACCTGGACAGGGGCAGGCATCGGCCGAGAGCAGCTCACCCTCAACGAGTGGTCGCTCGAGTTGGGCGGACACTGCCGCACCGGCCTGGAAGACAACGTCCGCTGGGACAAAACCAAGCTCGCGCCGTCGAACGCAGCACTGGTCAAGCGCGTCGCCGACCTCTGCGGTAAATACGGCCGCCGCCCCGCGACCGTGGCCGAAGCGCGTGCGTTGCTCAATCTGGCCGCGTGACACGTTTTTCCGAGGATCGGCGATGCTGAAACAGGCGGCCCACTGGCTTCACTGCGGGGTTGCGCGCGCGCCCGCGCCCGTACCGGAATTGTACTTGCGCTTGGTCGGCGCGCTTAGCCGGCACGTGTTGCCGCGTTACGTTTCGACCCGGCTTATGAATTCTGTCGGCGAGGAGGCGATCGGCTGGCCACCGCTCAAGTTCACCAGCCGGCGCGTACGCGTCGGCAGACGAACGCATATTCAGCTGGTGCCGCATCTGGGGGAGTTCGACACAGCCGCGCTATTCACGAAAGCGCTCGCTTACGAACGTCCAACCTTCCAATGGCTGGAAGATCACGCCGCCAAAGATTACGACGTGGTCATTGAGATCGGTGCCAACGTCGGTGTTTTCACGGTGTTCTTCGACGCGTTGATCAAACAGACACCCGCAGCCCGTCTACAGCACGTCGTCGCCTTCGAGCCGACGCTGGAAGCTTACAGCCGGCTCGCCGCAAATCTCGCAGCAAACGATGCGCGACACGTCAATGCGTTCCGCGCAGCCGTAGGTAAAACGTCCGGCCTGCAGTCGTTCTTTGAACCCGAGGGGCATCTGACCAATGGCTCGTTCGTGCGTGAGTTCTCGTCGATCTTCAGTGATAAGATCACAGAATCGATCGTCACCGTCGTTGCCGCGTCCGAACTCGACCGCTACTTCAAGACTGCCACCAAAGCGCTCGTCAAAATCGACGTCGAGGGATTTGAGCCGCAATTGCTGTCCGCCATGAGCAGCCAGCTCGAAACCCACCGCCCGGATTTGCTTATCGAGGTCCTCGAAGGTACGCCGGAGTTCCTCGAACCGATCGCAGTTTTACAGAGTTACGACAAATTCATCATCACCGAAAAAGGATTGCAGCGTTCCGATCACCTTTACGCCTCCGACGTCGATCGCGATTGGCTGCTGATCGCCAAGGCTTGAAGCCTCTGGCGCACTTCCCTCTGTCGTGCAGGCAGCGTATGAGGGGCGGGTAAGAGTTCAGGGGACGTACTGGATGCGAAAAGGTTTTGTGGCGCTGACGGCGCTGGTTCTACTGGCGACGTCGATGGCGTCGGGCCCGAGCGCGCGGGCTGAGGTGGCGGAGGTCACCTTCGCGCAGCAGTTTGGCATCGCGTTTCTGCCAATCATGGTGATGGAGAACCAGAAATTTGTCGAGAAGCAAGCCGCCTCGCGCGGGCTCCCCGACGTCAAGGGTGCCTACCTCAAAATGAGCGGGCCGGCGGTGATGGTCGACGCGCTGTTGTCGGGCTCGCTGCATTTCGCTGCGCAGGGGCCGCCTTCTCTGGCATTGTTGTGGGACCGCACCAAGGGCGGCGTTCGCGCCGTCGGCGGCGTCACCACCTATAATTTGTGGCTCAACACCCGCAATCCCGACGTCAAGTCGATCAAGGACTTCAGCGACAAAGACCGCATCGCCGTTCCCTCTGTCAAATCGTCGACGCAGGCGATCCTGCTGCAGATGTTGGCCGAGCGTGAATTCGGCGTCGATCAGAAATTTAAGTTTGATCCCTTGACTGTCGGCCTCGGTCACCCGGATGCAATGGCGTCGGTGCTCAATCCGTCGAGTGAAATCAACACGCACTTCGCCTCCTCGCCATTTCACGAGACGGAGGCGAAGGCGGGTATGCGGTCGATCATCACCGCGTTCGACATCACGGGCGGGCAATCGTCACAGCTCGTGTTCTCGACCACCGATAAATTCCGCACCGCCAATCCTAAAGTCTACGCTTCGGTCGTCGCCGCGCTGGACGACGCGATCGCCTGGATCAATGCGGACAAAAAGCGGGCCGCCGAACTCTATTTAACCATGTCGGGCGACAAGAAGTCCGCCGTCGACGACCTCGTGACAATGATGAATTCGCCGGGCTTCGAGTACACGCGGACACCGATGAAAGTCGGCAAGCTGTTCGATTTCATGGCGCGCATCGGATCGATCAAGACCAAGCCTCAAAGCTGGAAAGACCTGTTCTTCGCCGAAGGTCAGGGACTGCCTGGGGATTGACGTCGGAGTGCATTAGCGAATAGCGAGTTGCGAATAGCGAATTGAGTGGGAGAACTCCCTGCTCCCTACTTCCTACTCCCAAAATTTCTGGAGCTTCCCGTTGTCTCAGTCACCGCGCCACAGCCTGCTCGACACGATCATGGAGAACATGGCGCCGGTACATCCGGACAGCTACAAGTTCCTCGTGCCGGCGGCGTTGGTGACGCTGTTTTTGTGGTTGATGTTGCCGTTCTCGCTGCTGGCCTATGTGGCGCTGCTGCTGACGGTCTACATCGCCTACTTCTTCCGCGATCCCGCACGCGTGACGCCGATGCGCGACGGCCTCGTCATCTCACCTGCCGACGGTCGCGTCTCGTCGATCGAACGCATGATGCCGCCTGCAGAACTGGGTCTTGGATCTGACGAACGCGTGCGCATTTCGATCTTCCTGTCGGTGTTCGACGTGCACATCAATCGTGCGCCCGTGCCGGGTCGCATCACCAAATCCATCTATGTGCCGGGTGCGTTTCTCAACGCTGCGCTCGACAAGGCCAGCGAAGAAAACGAGCGGCGCTCGATCGTGATTTCGACGCCGGCGGGGCAGGACGTGGCGTGTGTGCAGATCGCCGGCCTGATCGCCCGCCGGATTGTCACCTTTGCCAAAGAAGGCGCGACGATCGGGACGGGCGAGCGCTTCGGCCTGATCCGCTTCGGCAGCCGCGTCGACGTGTTCCTGCCACCGGGCCATGGCTGTCTGGTGGCGGTCGGCCAGCGTGCCGTCGGCGGCGAAACAGTTCTGGCCGACTTGAAGTCCAGCGAACCCGAACGCGAAGCTCGCGTCGTCTGAGGCTGAAAACCGGCCTGTGAACGAAACAAATGGCCTGCGGGTAGGTGGGTCAACCTTTTTTCTTGCTACCCGACGTAGCTTACTCATCCAAGCAAAGTTGCGTCGCGCCGAAGCGTTCGACCCAACCTTGCTACAACAGTACGCCTTACAGAAGTTTGCCGTCGATACGCAGCGTCTCAATGCGCTTGTCCCAATCGATCAGCGATCGATACCACTGCAACGTATACCCCGTGGGGTCGTCGCCTGACACCAGGCCGCGATCGAGCGCCTGCTTGATTTCCACGATCCCTTCGTGGACACGCGTTTTGGCCTCGAAGCCCAACCGGTCCTTGATCTTGGCGAACGACAGGTTGTACGTCCGCTTATCGGGATCGTCGGGAATGTTGTGCACCTTGACGTTCGGGATCACGTCGAGCACGAACTGGGCAAGCTGGCTGATCTGATAGTTCATGCCTTCGTCACCAGCGTTGAACACTTCGCCCGCCACGATCGATGCGTCCGCCTCGAGGCCCTGCACCATGACACGCACCACGTCGTTGACGTGAATGAACGGCCGCCACTGCGCGCCGCCACCCATGATGTAGATGACGCGATCTTTCCAGGCACGCAGCGTCATGATGTTGATAGCGAGGTCGAAGCGCATGCGCGGCGCCAGGCCGAATATCGTCGCATTGCGGAAGATGACCGGTTCGAAATTCTTGCCTTTCAGCGCGTGCAGTTGCTGTTCGACGTGCAGTTTGCTTTGCGCATAGAGCGTCTGCGGGCGGCATTCGTCGGTTTCGACGAGATTGGTTTTAGCGCCGTGTCCATAGACCGAGGCGGAGCTTGCGTAAACGTAACGACGCACGCCGGCGCGGTGCGCCTCCTTGGCGAGAACTGCGCCACCCTCGAAGTTCACGCTTCGCGTCAACTCCGGATCGATCTCGGCGGACAGGTCGTTGCTGAGGCCGGCGAGATCGATGACGCCATCCATGCCCTTGAACCACGCGGCATCGACGCGCCGGATATCGGCCATGACCAATTTGAAATTCGGATTAGCCGAGAGATCGCCGAGCTTATCCGTGCCGAAAAAATAACGATCGAGCGCGGTGACGTGCCAACCGCGCGCCAGCAGTTCCCGACAGAGGGGAATACCGACATAGCCGCCAGCGCCCGTAACAAGTACTTTTTTCATAATCGCTCTACTCGGTCCTGTGTCTATGCGTGCGGCAATCATGACCCGGCATCTTGACCAGCCTGTTTTGCGACACGCCGAAATGCTTCGACGATCCCGTTACATTCGTCTGGCGTCATATCATTGTAAATCGGCAACGCGATGACATTACGCGTTATCCGTTCGCTGACCGGCAACGATGGATTACCGGAGGGGCGATGGTAGGCTGTCATCTCGTGGCAGGCGGGACTGTAATATTTGCGTACATTCAAATTTTGCCGTGCCAGAAGATCGGCCAAGGCGTCGCGATCGCAGCCGAAGCGGTCTGGTTGCACCTCCACCGGCAAATATAGCCAAATCGGTTGTTGCCCAGCCGGCGCGCGCCCCACAGAAAGACCTGATATCGGCGACAAGCCTTCGATGATCCGCGCCGCCGACCGTCCCCGCGTCGCGGCTGCGGCGTCGAACGTCTTGAGTTGCTCAATCCCCAGCAGCGCGCACAGTTCCATCATCTTGCCGTTCAGGCCCGGAACCGAACAGTCACCGCCGCCGGTCTGCCCAAAGTTGCGGATCACTTTCGCCTGCTCCATCAGCGCTGCATCGTGCGTGCAAAGACAGCCGCCTTCCATCGTGTTGAAAGCCTTGGTCGCATGAAACGAGAATATCTGCGCATCGCCGAAACCGCCGACGGGTTTGCCGCCGACCTTGGTGCCGAACGACGGGGCGCTGTCGTAGAGCAATTTCAGCTTGTGCTTCTTCGCGATTTTGGCCAGCGCTTCATAGTCGCACGCGATGCCGTAAGGGTCGACCGGCAGGATGGCGACCGTTCGCTCGGTGATTTTACGCTCGACGTCGTCGGGGTCGATCACATAAGTGCGATCATCTTTGATGTCGCAGAAAACGACCTCGGCCCCGGACCATTTCGCGGCATGCGCGGTCGCGGCGAACGTGAGCGACGGCACGATCACTTCGCCGCCTGTTATGCCGGCCGCGCGGATCATGGTCATCAAGGCCATTTGCCCGTTGTTGAACACGATCGTCGGCACCCCGAGATAGGCCGTCAGCTGACGTTCGAATTCCTGCACCCACCGGCCGTTATTGGTGACCTGCCCCGCAGCCATGCATCGTGCCAATTCCGCTAGAACGCCTTCCATCGGTGGAAAGGTCGGCCTGACGATTTCGAGCGCCTTGGTAAAGACGGGCGCGTCTCGAGTTTGCGGTGGTGTGACAGTCATACTAAGACCCTTGCAGATGCGTTGTCTTTCGTCAGCCGAGGTTACCTGTGGCGAACCCCACTGCCTACCTACCACTCGTTGTCATCGGCCGCGGAGGGCATGCGCGTGTCATTGCGGACACGGCGCGGGCCTGCGGACAGTCCGTGGCCGTCTTTCTCGACGATGATTTTGCCGCCGCGCCGTCAGGGCTGCACGTCGAAGGTCCCGTCCGGGCGCTCATCCCGAAGTACATCGGCACACATCGCTTCGCGGTCGGCATCGGCGATCATCGTTTCAGGCGCGCATTCGCGGAATTGGTGCTGGCGCAGGACGGCGAACTTGCAACGATGATCCACCCGAGCGCCATCATCGCCTCCGACGTGACGATTGGTGCCGGCAGCGTCGTGCTGGCCGGTGCGATCATCGGCACCGGCGCGCGCATAGGGCGGTTTACCATCGTCAACACCGGCGCCAGCGTCGATCACGACTGCACCCTCGAAGACAATGTGCAGATCGGGCCGGGCGCGACGTTGGCCGGAACCGTCGTCTGCCGTCGCGACGCGTTCGTCTGCTCGGGTGCGACCGTCATTCCCAAAATCGAAATCGGCGCCGGTGCCATTGTCGCCGCCGGCGCAACCGTCATCAAAAATGTGACGGCACAAACGATGGTCGCCGGCTGCCCCGCGATGGAAAAGAAAACGCTCCGCGCACACGCCGATTAGCGTGAGCTACCTGGAACTCGCCAACAACCGGCGGGCGAAGCGCTTGACGCGGTCGTAGCGGTCACGTCCCGCTATTAAGCCGGCGAGGCGATGCTGGAAGCGGCCTCGCCATAGTAGCGCGAGGTCGCTGGCGAGCGCTGATTTGTAACACCTCAGTGCGTGGTCATCGAGACCGGCGCCGAAATACTTGTCGCCCCAGTCGGCAAAATGTGCGGCGCGTATACGGGACGCATGCACGGCAAGTTCGGCTTTGCGCGGAGATGCGTCGAGGAAACGGTCGAGCACCTGAAACGTGACGCGTTCGCCCATTCCGTCAGCGATCTTCGTCGCGTGCATGCCGAGCGGGTGCACCCGATAGTCCGCTGTCACCTTATCGAGCACGACGACCGGTGCCGCCTCCGCCATTGTCAAATTCATATACCAATCGCAGAAGTTCATAGCGGCGGGGATCGGGATCGCGCGACGCCAATGGCTGGTGCGGCCGAGGATCGTCGGGGCCGTCACGAAGTGCCGCGTCAGCATCGAACGGAAGCGATCCTCGCAACCCGGGTCTTCGCCATATTCGTACGGTCCGGCGACGACACTCTGACGTCCCTCCGGATCGATCATCATCACGTTAGCGCAGACGAACGCCGCGTCCGGATACGCCTGCAGCGCTGCGAGCGAGTCGACGAGAAAATTCTGATGGTAACGATCGTCGTAATCGATGCGCGCCACGAACTCGCCATGGACGTGCTCGAACGCGCGATCGATGGACGCGGCAGCACCAATGTTCTTTTCGTTGCTGACGATGGTGATTTGCGGATGCCGGTAGCGCGCCAGGATATTGCCGGTGCCGTCCGTGGATGCATCGTCAATGACCACCACCTCGGGCCGAACGTCACCCGCCAGCGCAAGGATACTGTCGAGGCACTCCGCGACGTAACGCTCGCCGTTGTAGACGTTGACAATGATCGAGACCGTGGGGGAAACCTCTGGAGGGGGCATCAGCGGTCCCGCAACCGGGGATTTGGCTTTGACATTCAAGACGCGTTTTCAGCTCTCTGGATACCGGAACCCGCCACGCCAACCGTATTCAACCGCTCCCAGTCCAATATGGGCCGCACGACCCCCGTCCTAATGTCGGAACCCGCGGCACCGATGGGTGTGACCGTAAAAGCGAAAACATCTCGCTCGTTGAATAGTATTTCATTCATTGGGATATCCGCTGCGATGCACAATGTGTACGTTCCCGGACTTAAAAAGTTTTTCGGAAGCGTACACCGGCTGCGAAACTTCCCGACCTCGCGTCGTATCAATGTCAGAGAATCAGTTTCAGAACTTGTCAGCACATCGCCATGCGATTGAGAAACGACTCGTAAACCGACGCGAAAAGGTTCCGTTTTGTGTTGAACGACAAATTCGAAAGAAACGTGAATGTCTTCACTGGAGTCGAAGACCGTCTTTACAGAACCGGTCGCGTCAAATGCTGTGACGCTGAATAACGCTGCGGCGGCTTCAGAGCTCAAGGTGTTCGGGCGGAACTCCGTTGCCGTTTCGCTTAAATATTCTTGAACTACACTCGAAACGCTGCCGACCGACGCAATACCGCCGTCGCGCAACAAGATGCAGCGTTGGCAGAGATCTGCCACTGATCCGAGCTGGTGGCTGACGAACAGCACGGTGCGGCCTTGGCTGGCGACTTCGCTCATTTTGCCGAGGCATTTTTTCTGGAATTCGGCATCGCCCACGGCCAGCACTTCATCGACGACCAGGATTTCGGGTTCGAGGTGCGCTGCAACCGCGAACGCCAGCCGCACGTACATTCCCGACGAATAGCGTTTGACCGGCGTATCGAGAAATTTCTCGACCTCGGCGAAGGCGACGATCTCGTCGAACTTGCGGCGGATCTCGGCCCGCGTCATGCCGAGAATGGCGCCGTTGAGGAAAATGTTTTCCCGCCCGCTCAACTCGGGATGAAAGCCCGTACCGACCTCCAGCAAGCTCGCGACGCGGCCTTTGATCGAGACGCGACCCTCCGACGGTTCGGTGATGCGTGAAAGGATCTTGAGCAGCGTAGATTTGCCGGCACCGTTGCGGCCGATGATGCCGACGACGTCGCCGCGATTGATCTCGAACGAGACGTCCTTCAGCGCCCAGAACTCTTCGACGCTGTCGCCACCGACCAGCTGACGCCCGCGCGCCATGTCGGAGGCCGAGCGCACGAGCCCGCTTGCAGTTCGCGACAAGACTTCACGAAGCGTCGGATTGGGTTCGCGTTTGGCCTGATGACCGATCAAATAGCTTTTGCCCAGCCCCTCGGCCCGGATGACGACATCAGTCATTGGATGTTTTTATTCATGTATTTTACGATCACACCCGTCGGGCGACCTGAGTTACTGCGTTCCAGCGATTATTCGGTCGAGCCTGCGGCCATCACATTGATAGCTACCGCCAATGGGGTGCACGTGCTGACAATACCGTGCACACCGATCTGGCTTGCATATATCACAGCTGACGGCTCTGCCAACTCCAGACGCATTTTGCTTCCTGTCCATGAAAGCTTAACCATCTCAGACTGTTACCGGAATACCTCACTCCTCCGATCGATGCTCTCGGCACGTTGCGTGCCGCTACGGCATATGAGACTTTTTGGGTTTCGTAGTCATTGTCAGATCGCGTTTTACCGGAGGCTCGGGCGTCAATGCTGCGCATCGCACTCGCTGGCATAGTGCTGGTCAGTCTCGGCTCGGCGGCTCGGGCCGACGACTTCGAGGACTGCAACGGGCAACGCGGCGAGGCGGCACTCGCGGCGTGCGATCGTATCATCACGAATGGCGGATCGAGCCGCGAACAACGGGGTGCCGCGCACATCAACCGTGGTCAGCACCTGTATGAAAGCCAAAAATACGACCGAGCCATAGAGGACTTCACAGCGGCCATCGCATTGAAACCGAAACGGTTGGCGATGGCGTACAGCAATCGTGGCAACGCCTACTTCATGACTGGCGACGACAAGGCCGCCATCGAGAACTACACGCGGGCGGTGGATGTCGATTCCGATTATGCAGCCGCCTATACTGCACGCGGCCTGCTGTACGAGAAAAGCGGCAACCTCAAGAAAGCTCGCGCCGACTACGATGCTGCGCTGGAAGCCGATGCGACGTTCGGCGACACCAAGTGGGCGCAGGACACCGCCCGTGCCGCCGTCAAGCGGCTGAAGGGCGAGTAAACTGGAGCTCAGCTTCCGGCATGCGTACGACCCTAGGCCGCCGGCAGTGTGATCTTGAAAGTGGCACCACGACCGACGCTCGACGTGATGGCGAGCGTGCCGCGATGGCGGGTCACGATATGCTTGACGATGGCCAGCCCCAGACCGGTGCCGCCGCGATCTCGGCTCGAGGCGACGCTGACGCGATAGAAGCGCTCCGTCAGTCGCGGCAGGTGCTCGGGCGCGATGCCGGGGCCGTCATCGCTGATGCTGATCGAGCGGAGCGCGGCCGGGCTCTCTTCACCGATCCGCACGTCGACGCGGCCGCCCGCCCGTCCGTACTTGATGGCGTTCTGGACCAGGTTCTGGATAGCCTGCACCAGCTCGTCGTGCTCGCCACGCACTGTTGCGCGGCCTTGCAGTCTGTGGACGGCGACTGTCGCGCCCGCGAGCATCGCCTGCGGTTCGAGTGCCGCCACGACACTGGTCGCGATGTCGTTGAGGTCGACAGTGGCACTGGGCGGAATGTGCGCGCGCATTTCGATGCGGCTCAGCGACAAGAGATCGTCGATCAGCCGTGTCATGCGATCGGCCTGCTGGCTCATGATATCGAGAAAGCGAGCGTGAGCCGTCACATCGGTGCGCGCCGGCCCTTGCATCGTTTCGATGAAGCCCTTGAGCGAGGCGAGCGGCGTGCGCAATTCGTGGCTGGCGTTCGCGACAAAATCGGCACGCATGGAGGCCAGCCGCTCCTGCTCGGTAAGATCGCGCAGCGAAATAAGGAAGGCTGCCTGATCGTCGGCGCGGGCTTCGACGTTCAACGGCGTCACGATGCCTTCCAGGCGGCGATCGAGCGGGGTGCGCATATCGAGCACGAACGTGCGGCGCTGGCGAAGGCGTTGAGCATCGGCGACGGCTGCCGTCAACTCGGGGTGGCGCGAGGTGTGAGACACATGCTGGCGCAGCCTGACCCATCCGAACACGTCACGTGCCGCAGCATTGGCGTCCAGCACATTCAAACTCCGATCAAGCGTCAACGCGGGATCGACGAGGGCCTGGATGATCGTGTCGCTCGGCGCTTCGGGGTGCATCGCGTGTCACTCTCTCGTGTCATGCTCACGTGTCATTCTCTCGCGTCATGCTCTCGTGTCATGCGTCGTGCTGCTGGAAGCCCGGCCCACGCCCCGAACCATTCAGATTTTTCGCGACGACAGATCAATCGGTACGCCGGGCTCGAATTTGGCGCGGCGGATCGTGAGCGTCGTCTTGACGCTGGCGACATTGGGTGCGGCAGTCAGGTCCTTCAAAACGAAATTCTGAAAACTATGCAGGTCGCGTGCGACACATTTAAGAATGTAGTCGGCCTCGCCTGCCAGCATGTAGCTTTCGCGCACGATCGCCCACCCGAGCAATCGGTTTTCGAATGCACGCAGATCGCCCTCGGCCTGACTGAGCAGCCCCACCATCGCAAAGCCGATGACATCGAAGCCCATTTCACGTTCGTCGAGCGCGGCAAAATAGCCGGTGATCATGCCGGCCTGCTCCAAGGCCCGCACCCGGCGCAGGCACGGCGGCGGCGACAGCCCGATCTTGTCGGCCAGCTCGACATTGGAGATGCGGCCATTGGCCTGCAGCTCTTTCAAGATGCGCCAATCAGTGGCATCCAAGCGAACACGCATGCGGTGATGATCCCCGTTTCGTAGAGATAGCTCAAAAATCAGGTACGGGATGACATACGACGGCTCACGGCCGCTGGCCAATCGGCGGGCTTGGCTGATCACCGATGGCAAAACGGGCATGGACGTGCAGGTGCGGGGCGTGGCCGACGCGCTCGGCGTGAACGCCGAGATGAAGCATGTCGCGCCCAGCGGCCTGCATCGGGTGCTGTCACCGTGGCTGCCACCCGCCTCGCGCGAGCGCATCGGGCGCGGCGGCGTTCTGAGCGGGCCGTGGCCACAAATTGTGCTGGCGACCGGGCGCTTGTCGATACCGTATCTGAGGGCCGTACGCCGACAGGCCGGGCCCTCGACATTTTCTGTCATTCTTCAGGATCCCAAGACCGGACGCGGCTCCGCCGATCTGATCTGGGTGCCGGAACACGATCGGCTGCGCGGGGCAAATGTGATTTCGACGCCGACGGCGCCGCACAGCTTCACGCAGAGCCGCCTGGCACATTTGCGCGCGCAGATGTCACCCGAGGTCGCGGCGCTGCCCTCTCCGCGCATCGCAGTCATGCTTGGTGGCCGCAGTGGCGACTATCCTTATTCGGAGGCCTGCCATCGACGTCTTGCAACCGCGCTGCAATCCTTGGCGGCATTGGGCGCGAGCTTTCTGGTGACGCCGTCGCGGCGAACGCACGCGGAGTTGCTGCGCACCGTCGATGCGGCGACCGCTGCCAGTCCGCGACTCCTTTGGAACGGGCAGAGCGCCAACCCTTACGCCGATTTTCTGTCGCAGGCCGACGCGCTTGTCGTGACGGCCGACAGCGTCAACATGACGAGTGAAGCGGCGGCGACTGGTCGTCCCGTCTACGTGTTCACGCCAGCGGGTGGCACGTCGAAATTCAACCGCTTTCACGAAGCGCTGCGGCAAGCAGGCGCGACACGGCCACTACCGGACAAACTGGACGCTCTGGAGACTTGGGCGTACCAACCGCTCGATGCCGGGTCGATCATAGCTGCCGAGATCGAGAGACGGTTCGCACTTTGGCAGGCACGTTTCGATCGCCACTACGAGAGCTAAACCTGTTCGTCGCAGATAATGCGAGCTAACAAAGGTCTAGAGCATCGGCACTTCGAGCGCTACAAGCAGTCGCTATCGATCGATCTCGCGTTCGCCTCCGACAGAGACGCCAGACAGGGAACACTCCCATGAGCCACCTCAATCTCGACAAGTTGCGTAATGCGCCACTCGAACACACACCGTTCGACTACCTGATCGTACCCGGCTTCCTCGGCAGCGACAGTGTCGCGAAAATCAATGCGACCTATCCGAACATCGAAAAAGGCGGCTCGTACCCAGTCGAGAGCTTGTCCAGCACGATGGCTATCAAGGAAGTCATCGCCGAGTTGGATACACCCGAATTCGAAGCCGTGATCGAGGAAAAATTCGACGTTGTGCTGGAGGGGCGGCCGAAGATGTATTCGCTGCGCGGGTACACACGCGCCAAAGACGGCTCGATACACACCGACAGCAAGGACAAGATCATCACTGTCTTGCTTTATCTGAACGAAAATTGGCAGCAGCCCGGTGGTCGGCTGCGAATTCTGCACGATGGCAAGAATGTCGATCACTTTGCTGCCGAGGTTCCGCCCGACAACGGCACGCTGCTAGTGTTCAAGCGCAGCGACAATTCATGGCACGGGCATCACCCGTTCGAGGGTCCGCGCCGGTCGCTCCAGATGAACTGGATGACCAGCGACAATTCGAAGGGATTTCATGCCATGCGACACAAACTGTCGGCAGCGATGAAGAAAATCACCGCCCCATGAGCGGCGGGCGCTGCTAGACCCAGCGCGCGATGAAGGACAGCAGCAGAGCGATCAGCAGGCTACGCGCCGGATCGCTCATCAGGATGCCGCTGACAGGTTGGATGCTGACGCCGAAGTATTTCGCGGCGATGACCAGCACCGTGATCGCGATCGCCAGCAGGTAGAGGATATATCCCAACATTCCGCGCATCAAATTCCCCCGAGGTTGTTAGAGCCCATCGCGATGATCGTTCGCGGGTAGCGCAGCATAGGCCGGCATTCGTCAACCGCCAAGCGAATCGGTTTCATCACATCGAATTCGTCGGCAGGCTTGAAGCGGCAAGCGCGCGTCAACGACAAAACGGCGGATGACATTGCTGCCGTCCGCCGTTCCAAACTGATCCAAGGCAAGCGGGCTTACTTTTTGGCCGGCGCGGCGGGAGTCGCTGCCGGTGCCGATGCCGGTGCCGCAACCTTCTTCGCGTCGGCGGCGGGTTTGGCCGCGTTCAGTCCGACGTGATCGGAGACGCATTTCTTCTCGAAGCTCGCCTTGGCTGCGCCAGCAAGTTTCTTGTCTGCCGACTCCTTGGCACAGGTGGTTTTGACGTCCTTCGCGCACTTGGTCATGAAGCTGGTTTTAGCAGCGCCAGCCAGTTTCTTGGTGCCAGCTTCCAACGTGCAGCTCGAATCGGTCGCCATCGGCGCTGCGGCGGCAGCAGCAGGTGCTTTCGGTGCCGGTGGCGCCGATGTGGTCGCCTTTGGTGCGGCTGCGGCAGGGGCGGACGGCGCAGGCGCGGCAGTCTGCGCGGCAGCGGACGCGACCGAACCAACGACGATCACGGCTGCAATGAGAATGCGGTTCATGGAGTCCTCCAGATGTGCATCGACCGAGGTGCGGCCGGCGCGTTTTATAAATAACGTACACGACCACACGCTATCCGTCGCGCGGTCGCGTAAGCAACTACTTCAACGATTCGTTGTAGATCAGCATCACACAGTGGCAAGTTTTCCCCATGTGTGACTCGATAAATCTGTTAAAAAATCCCCGGTCCTGAAACCGGGGATCTCTCGACAATTCTGTCGCAAGTGTGACGCTTATTGCTTCGGAGCCGCAGCAGGCGCTGCCTTCTCCTTGGCGACCTCGACGGCTTCCTTGCCTTTTTCCATCGCGGACTTGCCAAGCTCTTTGGCCTTGTCGGCCGCGTTCTTGGCAGCTTCCTTGGCCTTTTCGTACGCGGGGCCTGCGCCTTCCTTGGTTTTGTCGGACAATGCTTTCACTTTGTCCTGCGCTTTTTCGAGCAGCGACTTCTTTTCTCCACGGCCGTACGGATCGAGCGCCGCGATCACATCTTTGCTGGCGGCCGGAAGCGAAATGGTGGTCTTGCCGTCCTTTTTGGAGAACTGCAGTGCGCCATAGCGTACGCCGACCAGTTTTTCGCCGGCACCGAGAATGCCGCCGGTGCCCAGGATCACGCCTTCGACTTCGTTGGACGAGTTCATGATCAGGTCTTTGATGTCACCGATGACGACGCCTTCCTTGTTGACGACATTGGCACCGATCAGCTTGTCCTTGGCGGCGTACTGCTGCGGGCCGAGGGCTTTGTAGAAGACGCCGCTGGGAATGGTGACCTTGGCAGCTGCCGGAGCGGCGGCAGGCGTCGTCGCCGGCGCAGTCTGAGCCACAGCTGGGGCGGAAAGCGCGAGTACAGCCGAAACCGCTGCGCCGAAGATGAGCTTGTTCATAGGATAGTCCCTTTTGATTTGCGGTCTTGCGTATTCGACGCATGCCGTGCGCATGTCGGTCAGGTACTCATTCAGTCTGGCTTGCATGGCAGTCTGGCTTGCATGGCAGTCTGGCTAGAATGGCAGTCTGGCTAGAATGGCAGTCTGGCTAGAATGGCGTCAGCGGAGTGTTCATTTCCGCAGCTCATCTCCCCCCTGCCATCGCTGCCCTATTTGATTGCCGACACTATTTACGGTCTACGGTGTGAACCTGTGCTGAACCGGCACACGTGTCGTGAAATAGTGTGGGGAGAGCGTTACAGCAAGGCCTTTCCCACAGTCATTTTCAGCCGCGATCATCCGTCCGCCAGCCTATCCTTTTCTTCACTTTGGCCGTGCGAAGCGCCTGATTCTGGGGACAAACCCGCCAACTCGGGTCCGCGTCGGCGCGCCACCATTGCGTGCCGGTTTCTCCGTGCTATACCGCACCTCAACCGACTTGGAGGGCGGCGCTCACAAGCCATTTTCTACAGTCGTTTCAAAGGAATTTCGTCGTTGGCCGACAACAAACCACCGCAAGACCCCGCACAACCGCCGAAAGGGCCGAGCGATATCCGCCCGATCACGATCGGCGAGGAGATGAAGCGATCGTTCCTCGATTACGCCATGAGCGTGATCGTTTCTCGCGCATTGCCCGACGTGCGCGACGGTCTGAAGCCAGTGCATCGCCGTATTCTCTATGGCATGAACGAGCTGGGGCTCGACTGGAACAAGAAGTACGTCAAGAGCGCCCGCGTCGTCGGCGAGGTGATGGGCAAATACCATCCGCACGGCGATCTTGCGATCTACGACGCCATGGTGCGGATGGCGCAAGACTGGTCGCTCGGCGTGCCGCTGGTGGACGGACAAGGCAACTTCGGGTCGATCGACGGCGATAGCCCGGCGGCAATGCGCTACACGGAATCGCGCCTCGCCAAAGTCACGCAGTACATGCTCGACGATCTCGACAAGGAAACCGTCGATTTCCAGGACAACTATGACGGCTCGGAAAGCGAGCCTTCGGTGCTGCCGGCGAAATTTCCAAACCTGCTGGTGAACGGCGCGGGCGGCATCGCGGTCGGGATGGCAACCAATATTCCACCGCACAATCTCGGCGAAGTGATCGATGGCTGCATGGCCGCTCTCGACAACCCGGAAATCACCATCGACGAGCTCTGCGGTATCATCCACGGGCCGGACTTTCCGACGGGGGCATTGATCCTCGGGCGCGCAGGCGCACTGGCCGCCTATCACAAGGGTCGCGGTTCGATCATCATGCGTGCGAAGGTGCACGTCGAAGAGATCCGCAAAGATCGCGACGCGCTGATCGTCACCGAGATCCCCTATCAGGTCAACAAGAAGACGCTGATCGAGAAGATCGCGGAAATGGTGCGCGAGAAGTGCATCGAGGGCATTGCCGACCTCTGGGACGAGAGCAATCGTGAAGGAATTCGTATCGTCATCGAACTGAAGCGCGATGCAGTCTCGGACGTGGTGCTCAACCAGCTCTGGCGGCACTCGGACCTGCAGACGTCGTTCGGCGCCAATATGATCGCGCTCAACGGTGGTCGCCCCGAACAGCTCAACCTGCGCGACATCATTCTGGCGTTCAACGCGTTCCGCGAAGAGGTCGTGTCGCGGCGCACGAAATATCTGCTCGCAAAATCAAGAGCGCGTGCGCACGTGTTGGTGGGCTTGGCGATCGCTGTCGCCAACATCGACGAAGTGATCGCGCTGATCCGTGCCGCGGCCTCGCCGGCCGACGCCAAGGAAAAGTTGATTGCGCGCGATTGGCCCGCTGGCGACGTGCGGCCGTTGGTGGAACTGATCGCCGATCCGCGCCACAAGGTTTCGGACGCCGGCAGCTACAAACTTTCCGACGCGCAGGCGACGTCCATTCTCGCACTCACACTGTCGCGGCTCACGGCTCTCGGACGCGATGAAATTGCCGATGAATTGCGCAAGATCGGCGTGGAGATCCAGGATTTCCTCGACATTCTGTCGTCGCGCTCGCGCATCACGGACATTATTCGCGGCGAATTGACCGCCATCAGATCCGAGTTCGCGGTGCCGCGCCGCACCGAGATCATCGAGATGGAGGGCGACCTCGAAGACGAAGACCTGATCGCGCGCGAAGACTGCGTTGTCACCGTGTCGATGAAGGGCTACGTCAAGCGCGTGCCTCTGACGACCTACCGCGCGCAGAGACGCGGCGGCAAAGGCCGTTCGGGCATGTCGACGCGAGACGAAGACGTGGTGACACAAATCTTCATCGCCTCGACGCATACGCCAGTGTTGTTCTTCTCGTCGCGCGGCATGTGCTACCGCATGAAAGTCTGGCGGCTTCCCGCGGCGACGCCGCAGAGTCCCGGCAAAGCGCTGGTCAACTTGCTGCCGCTCGAGCAGGGCGAGGTCATCACCTCGATTTTGCCGCTGCCGGAAGATCAGAAATCGTGGGCCGAACTGGAGCTGATGTTCGCGACGCGCTCGGGTGGCATCCGTCGCAACAGCCTCGGCGACTTCGAGAACATGAACCGCAACGGCAAGATCGCCATGAAGCTCGACGAGGGCGACAGTATCGTGTCGGTCGCGATCGCCAAGCCGGACGACGACGTGTTGCTGACGACGGCACAGGGCCAGTGCATCCGCTTCCTCATCGGCGAGGAAGTGCGATTGTTCAAGGGTCGCGACTCCACGGGCGTGCGCGGTATCAGGCTCGACGCGGGCGATACCATCATCTCCATGGCAATCTTGCGCCACACGGATGCAACAGCGCCCGAACGCGCCGCCTACCTCAAGCAGGCAGCAAGCATGCGGCGAGCACAGAATGCTGATGTGGAAGACGTCGAGACCGTCGCTATAGCAGAAGCGGACGACGAAGCCGTAGAAGGGATCGCCGAATTGACGCCGGAACGGTATGCGGAACTCGGCGCACGCGAGCAGTTCATTCTCACCGTCTCCGACAAGGGCTACGGCAAGCGGTCGTCGTCATACGAGTATCGAACCAGCGGGCGTGGCGGCAAAGGCATCGTCGCAATGGTGGTCAACGATCGCAACGGCGACCTGATCGCCTCGTTCGGTGTCGACGACAGTGACCAGATCATGCTGGTGACGAATGCCGGCAAGCTCATCCGTTGCCCGATCGACGACGTGCGCATCGCCGGCCGCAACACACAGGGCGTGCGCATCTTCAAGACCGACGAAGCCGAGAAGGTCGTGTCCGTGGAACGCATCCCCGACGATGGGACGACGGCTGACGTGGCTGCAGGCGAAGGCGAGACAGACGAGGGCGCGCCACCGGTCGCTTGACGCCGATCAGGTGGCCAAGTTCAAGAAATTGTAGGTTGGGTCAAGCGTTTCTGCGCGACCCAACCTGGCTCGGAACCTGGTTCGGAATACATGATGTCGGGTCGCGTATGTGCTTGACCCAAGCGACCCGCCAATCAACGGTTTCTCGCTCTACACGTCCAACTCCACCCAAGCAGGAACGTGATCGGAGGGCTTTTCCCAGGCGCGCGTGAACCGGTCGATGCCGGCTGTCTGGAGTTTGTCTGCAGCTTGCGGCGACAGTAGCAGGTGATCGATGCGGATGCCGTCGTCCTTTTGAAACGACCCTGCCTGATAATCCCAAAACGTATAGACGCCGCCGCCGGGATGACAGGCCCGGATCGCGTCGGTCAGACCCAGGTGGGTCAGTTCGGCATACAGCCCGCGTGATTCCGGCTGCGCCAAGGCATCGCCCAGCCAGGCATTCGGCCGCTTGGCATCCAGAGCTTCCGGGATGACGTTGTAGTCGCCCATCAGCACGAACGGCTCTTCGTGGGCGAGGCGGGTTTGGGCGTGCGCGATCAGGCGGCGCATCCAGCGCAGCTTGTAGTCGAATTTTTCAGTGCCGATAGGGTTGCCGTTGGGAAGATAAAGGCCACCGATGCGCACGACGCTATGATTTCCACGAATGATCGCCTCGATGTAGCGCGACTGCACATCATCCACATCACCCGGCAGTCCACGTTGTACATCCTCTAATCCCGCCTTGGCGAGCAGGGCGACGCCGTTGAACCCCTTCTGGCCGTGGACTGCAACGCTGTAGCCGAGAGCCTCGATTTCAGCCGCCGGAAACCCTTCGTCGACGCTTTTGATCTCTTGCAGGCACACCGCGTCGGGCGATGTCTCGCGCAACCACGTCAGCAGGCCTTCGATCCGCGCTTTGACGCCGTTGATATTCCAAGTCGCAATGCGCATTGCATGTCTCACATTAGGGCTTCGGCAACACTTACTACGTAATATTTTGGAGTTGAGGGGATTTCATTCGGCGCTCGACTTTGAGACCCACATGGCGATCAAATATTACGAAGATGGCGCAGGGCGATATCGCAAACTGCCGATCGTGCGAGTGCTTTTCGCGGCCAATCTGCTGTTTGCGGTGGCGACACTGGTGGCGTGGCAGTCGGCGATGATCGTACTGCTCAGGCCAATGGCGTGGGCCACGAATGAAACTCTGCCGTCAGAGCACGACCTCGACCACCTTTTCTCGTATCCATTGATCCTGTTCTGGTTTGCACCTGCGGTGGCGATGGCGACCGCATGGGTGATGATCCAGGGGCGCCGCAACAGGGCCGCGTTCGGAATTCTATCGTTGCCGATACTCGTATTCGCGCTGTGCGGCGTCCTGTTCTGGATCCTGCCAAACACAGGCTGAGCAGTTATCAAAGCGAAAAGCTGGTGCCGCACCCGCAACCTGATGTCGCTTTGGGATTGTTGATCTTGAAGGCTGCGCCCATCAGGTCATCGACAAAATCGACTTCGGAGCCGGCCATATACTCGAGAGAGATCGGATCAATCAGCACCTGCGCGCCGTCACGCACGATGACGAGATCTTCGGCATCGGCGGATTGTACGAGATCATATTTATATTGAAAGCCTGAACAGCCGCCACCTTCGACACTGATCCGCAAGCAGGTCGGCCGACCTTCGCCAGCCGCGATCTCGCCGATGCGGCGCGCGGCTGCGGCTGTCACAGCAACGGTTGCAGAGGTTCGTGTCGAGACGTCAGTCATGTTCTTGATGTCCGTCGTTAACACATATGTCCGTCGTTAAAACAATATGTCCGTCGTTAACACGATAAGTCTGTCGTTAACACGATGCCGGAACGAATTAGGAACGCTTGAGATTGCGAACGAATGCGCGTTGGCGCTCGACCGACTCAGAGATAGATAGGCGCAGTATCGAGATTGTCAAACAGCCACCCTGGCCGCAAGACACCCAATCAGCGAGGATTGCGTGCCCCCATCCGCCCTCGATCGTCACTCGGACCCGCTGCACACCAGTAGCGCGCGCCGCGCTGGTTATGCCACCGATCCGCAAGCGAGCCGTGGTCGGGCACTCGCGGAAGCTCCGTGCCCAATGCGTACGCCCTTTCAGCGCGACCGTGACCGCATCGTCCATGCCACCGCATTCAGAAGACTGACGCACAAAACGCAGGTATTCCTGTACCACGAGGGCGATCACTACCGGACGCGGCTGACCCATACCATCGAAGTCGCCCAGATCGCGCGCGCGATCGCCCGTCTGCTAAAGCTCGACGAAGACCTCACCGAGGCGCTGGCACTTGCGCACGACCTCGGTCACCCACCGTTCGGGCATGCGGGCGAGCGCGCGCTCGATGCGGCGATGGCTGCGCATGGCGGTTTCGATCACAACGCCCAGAGCTTCAAAGTCGTCACGCGCCTTGAGCGCAAGTACGCCGCATTCGACGGGCTCAACCTGTCGCTGGAAACGCTGGAAGGGTTGGTCAAACATAACGGGCCGCTTGTCGGCGCAGCCGCTCACGAAGCAAGGCCCGGCGAACATCGAATCCTGTTGGGCGAGATCACCCGTGCCGGGTTGACCGATGCCTTGCGGCTCGCCAGATACGCGAGTGCTGAAGCGCAGGCGGCAGCCATCGCGGACGACATCGCCTACGTCAATCACGATATCGACGACGCTCTGCGGGCTGGGTTGTTGACGCTCGACGCGTTGGTCGATGTGCCGTTGGTCGGTCCGTTCGTGCGGCGCGCGATGGCGACCGGTGCCGATCCGGGACGCGTCATCTACGAGGTGAACCGTCGCTTGATCACGGCCATGATCGAAGATGTCGGGTGCGCGGCGCGTGCCCGGCTGGCCGACCTTCGCATCGAACGCGCCGATCAGATTGCAAACGCCAATGAATGCGTGGTGACTTTCTCCACGGAGTTCCACGCCCAACTGCGGCAGCTCAAAGCCTATCTGTTCGAGCGCGTCTACCGGCACGACCGGGTGATGACCATCATGCGGCGGGCCGAAAGCGTCGTCGACGATCTATTTGCGCGCTACCTCTCCAACCCCGACGATTTACCGGAACGATGGCGAGCGGCCAGCATTACCAGCGGCGATGCCGCGCGCGTGGCGCTGATCGGCGACTTCGTCGCGGGCATGACGGACCGCTTCGCCATCGAAGAACATCAGCGCCTGTTTGACCACACCCCGGAATTGCGCTAGCCGGATCGCATCCTTATAGACACGCGCGATCCAAAACCGATGCTTTGCACTGCAGACTCGGTACCGCCACTTTTCGATGTGTGCGGGATTGTCGCCCGGAACATCTGATCCATGAATATCTTTGCCGACATAGAAAAAAGAATCGTCGCGGCGCTCGACGCGCTCAAAATTGAGGGCCAACTGCCTGATGATCTAGTGCTGGACGGCATCGAGGCGACCCCGCCGCGCGATCCGACGCATGGCGATGTCGCGTCCAACGCCGCCATGGTGCTGGCGAAAGCGGCGCGCATGAAGCCGCGCGACATCGCCGACGCGCTCGCGACGAAGCTCGCAGCGGAGCCCGATATCGCCAAGGTCGACGTCGCCGGCCCCGGCTTTCTCAATCTGACCTTCGTGCCGGCGTTCTGGCAGCAGGCGATCTTGGCATTCAGAGAAAAGGGCACCGAGTACGGCCGCACCGACCTCGGTCTCGGCGAACGTATCAACGTCGAATACTGCTCGGCCAATCCGACGGGGCCGATGCATGTCGGTCATTGCCGCGGCACAGTGTTCGGCGACGCGCTGTCCAATTTGCTGGCCTTCGCCGGTTACGACGTCACGCGTGAATATTATATCAACGACGCCGGCGGGCAGATCGACGTGCTGGCGAAGTCCGCGTATCTCCGTTACCGCGAAGCGCTCGGCGAAGACATCGGTGAAATTCCGGAAGGCCTCTATCCCGGCGATTACTTGAAGCCGCTCGGGGCATCGCTGGCGCAGCAGCACGGCAAGGCGCTGCTTACGCTGCCCGAAGCCGAGCGCCTCACCATCGTTCGCGACGCAGCCATTCCGGCGATGATGGCGCTGATCCGCACCGACCTGGCCGATCTCGGGATCAAGCACGATGTGTTTTTTTCCGAGCGCTCGTTGAAGCATGGCAACGTTGACGAAGTTGCGGCGACCATCGGCAGCCTGCGCGCCAAAGGCCTCGTTTATCAAGGCAACCTGCCGCCGCCCAAGGGTGAACCCGATGCCGACTGGGAGGACCGCGAGCAGACGCTGTTCAAGTCGACGCAGTTCGGCGACGATACCGACCGGGCGCTGCTCAAGTCGGACGGAAGTTATACCTATTTCGCGCCCGACATCGCCTACCACAAAACAAAGTGGGACCGCGGTTTTGCCCGCATGATCACGGTCGTCGGTGCCGATCATGCCGGTTACAAGAAGCGGCTCGAGGCCGCCGTCCGCGCCATCTCCGACGGCAAGGGCGAAGTGGATGTGCAATTCTGCCAGATGGTGCGGCTGTTCAAGAACGGCGAACCGTTCAAGATGTCGAAGCGAGCCGGGACGTTCATCACCGTGCGCGATGTGATCGACGAAGTCGGTCGCGATCCCATCCGTTTCATGATGCTCTATCGCAAGGCCAACTCGCCGCTCGATTTCGACTTTGCCAAGGTCACCGAGCAGTCGAAAGAAAACCCGGTGTTCTATGTGCAGATGGCGCATGCGCGGGCGAAATCGGTATTCCGCAACGTGGCCGAGATCTTTCCGGATCTGACCGCGACAAGCGCTGCCGTCACCGGTGCCGATCTGACGCGGCTGAGCGATGCAGGCGAGTTGGACATCGTCAAAAAGCTCGCCTATTTCCCCGTGCTGGTCGCCGCTGCGGCCCGCGCCCACGAACCGCACCGGATCGCCTTCTATCTGTATGAATTGGCGTCATCTTTTCACGGTCATTGGGCGCGCGGCAACGAAACGCCACAATTGCGGTACATTCAGGCTGACGACAAAGACTTGACCGCCGCTCGATTGGCGCTGGTCGGCGCTCATGCACAGGTATTAGCGACTGGTCTTGCGATCCTGGGTGTCGGAGCCCCGGAAGAGTTGCGATAGATCATATCGGGCTGGCTTCGATTCGGGCCTTATCGTGTTCGGGTGTGCATCGCTTTCGGTTGAAGCGCTCAAGTGTTTCAAGCGGTCGGCGACAAGATGACGGCATAGCTGACATCTGGACGTTGCACACACCGAGCGGTACGGTAGTCAATCGGGGCGGGAGGCAGCTTGAACAGGGTTCGACGACACACATCGGCCTCGGACTGATGTTTCGATCGGACAATGGCAAGGCCGAGGGATAAAGCGTTATGGCACGATCGAACAGCATCCCAGATCGGACGACCGGTCAGCCTGCGCGCCCCGCGCGCTCCGCCGCGCAACCCGTCGACCACGGACTGCCTTGGAACCCGGCATCACCGAACGCTCAGCCAAGCGCCTACCCGGCCGATCCGCAATTTGCGCCATATGGTTACGAGCCGCAGCCGACGGGCCGTCCGACGTCGCCAGCGCCGGCTCAACTGCCATGGCCGCAAGCCGGACAGCCTGCCGCGCAAAACGCAAATGTGCAGCAGAACTATGCCGGCGCGCCACCGCAGGCTTATGGCCAACCTCAGTCACAACCAAATTACCCCGCGCAGCAGGCTTATCCGCCTGCGGGCTATGCAGCCGACCCGCATCACGGGCATTACTTTCCGCCGGCACAAGCAGAGCAGCCGCAGGCCTATGCCGCTCCATATCCTGATGCTGCCGCTCAGTTACGTGGCAGCTTTCCGGGGCACGGCGAGCCGGCGTATCCGCCGTCCGGCCAGAGTGCTGCCTATCCCGCACCGCAACATTATGCACCGCAACTGCCGCACGCACAGCCGGGGCACGATCCACGCAGCTATGAATTGGGTGCTTACGCGACCAATCCACCGCAGTTCGCCGATCCGGTAACTGGACGCGGGCCTGTGCAACCGCCGCCGCAGACCGGCTACGCCAATGGCTACGCGCCGCAGCACCCTGGCCCACCACCATTCAATCCGGGTGCACCGCTGCCTGCTGGACATCATCCCGATGCGCATGCGGACGCCGAATTCGACGACGACGAAGAATTCGAAGACGAGGAAGAGGAAGAGCCGCGCCGCTTCGGTCTGCTGAAGGTTATCGCCTCGCTGGTGGTTGCGATCGGGATCGGAGCCGGCGGCGCGTACGGTTATAAGAAATTCGCAAATCCCAGCGTCGCCGCAGTCAAGCCGATGGCCGCCAGGGCCGACGCGCCGACCAGAAAAAGCGATCAGCAGACCGCCAGCGCCGACCTCAAATCCGGCGAGCGATTGAACGACGTACCTGCGGTAGTCCCTTCAGGTGACGCCACTGGCGACGGCACTTCTCCAGCAGGCGCCCGCCGCGTCCAAACCATCCCCATCACGCCGCAGGGCTTGCCCGGAATGGCCGTGCAACAGCCCCCCATGCGGCCGACGATCAGCGTACCGGGCATGGCGATCGACGGGATGGTTGCGAGTTCGCCGCCGCAAGCCCCCGCAGCCGCGCTGCCGCCAATCATACCCGCGCCTGCGGGTCGCGCCGTCGCATCACCACCGGTGCAAGCTCAGCCGCAGCGTGCACCCGTCGCCCCGCGCGTGATCGCGGCCGTCGAGGATCCGCCTGCAGCGCCGGCTCCCGTTCGGCCTGCGCCGAAAATCGCGGTGCCGAAAGTCGCCAAAAGCAACGATGCCTATCTGCCCGGCGGCGCACCATCTCAAGTCGGGGCCGTGCCCGCGACGGCATCGACGGCGGTCGCACCCGTCAAAGCTGCAACGAACGGCTACGTGGCGGTTCTCGACTCACGTGGCTCCGCTATCGATGCCCGCAAAGCGCTCGATGATCTGCAGGGCCGGTTCGGTGAAGTGCTCGGTGGCAAGCCGACAGACGTCACCGAATTTGCAAACCCCAAAGATGGGAAAACATATTATCGCGCCGTCGTCGGGCCGCCCGGTTCGCGTGAGGCGGCGGCGAGCGTCTGCACGCAGATCAAAGCTGCTGGCCACAAGGATTGTTTTGCCGCAGCATACTGACGTCCAGGAGGCATCGAGCAACCGAGATCTGGGCGGCTGATATTGCGAATGACGCATGCGGCTTTCATAACCGGCCTGTCTGGTCTGGAACTGACCGGCGCGGAGACATCGTTTCTCCGCGCGGCAAAGCCGGCTGGCGTCATACTATTCGCACGTAACGTCGACCATCCCGATCAGGTGAGACGTCTGATCGCCGAGGCACAAGCGGCGATCGGCAGTGCAGTGCTGGTGCTCGTCGACCAGGAAGGCGGTCGGGTGCAGCGCTTGCGTCCGCCGCATTGGCGTACACTGCCGAGCGGCGCGCAGTATGCCGCGCGGGCGACGATCGAACTGCCGAGGGCTATCGCTGACGCACGGGCCATTTCCCGCCTGATCGCACACGATCTCCGCGCGGTCGGCATCACCTGCAATTGTACGCCGGTCCTCGATCTGCCCATCGCGGGCGCGCACGAGGTGATCGGCAATCGTGCGCTCGGGACTTCGCCAGCGCCGATCGCCGCCCTCGGGCGTGCCATAGCAGAAGGGCATATGGATGGCGGCGTATTGCCTGTCATCAAGCATATTCCCGGCCACGGCCGAGCACTGGTCGATACGCATCACGCGCTGCCGACGGTGGCGGCCACCGAGCACGAGCTGATCGCAACCGACTTCGCACCCTTCAAAGCTTTGGCGACGCTGCCGGCCGCGATGACCGCGCACGTCGTCTTCTCGATGATCGACCCGACCACGACGGCATCGACTTCGGCCATCGTCACCTCGCGCATCATTCGCGGTCATATCGGCTTCGACGGATTGCTGATGAGCGACGACCTGTCGATGCAGGCGCTGCAAGGCACTCCGGGTGAGCGAGCCGCGGCCGTGCTGCGGGCCGGAACGGATCTCGCGCTTCACTGCAACGGCGTGATGGTCGAAATGGAGCACGTTGCATCAGCCTCACCAGCGCTGACCGGCAAGCCCGCCGTGCGCTACGCGAATGCGCTGGCAGTCACGCACACTCAAAGCCCGTTCAGCATGGCCGACGCCGAAGCTTGCTTGCAGCGCGTGTTAGGCGTATCCGCCACCAGTTGAAACCACATGGATTTCCCCAAGGGTTTCAAGCCGTTTTGTGGAGTATGCGGGCAAAGCCCTCATTCTTGTTCGATGACGCCATCCGAAAACCCAGACAGCGCCGCCTGGTCTGAACCCGCCACGGTCGATGTCCGGCCCGATCAGGCGTTGAGCGTTCACGTCGACGGTTTCGACGGCCCGCTCGATCTGCTGCTGGCGCTGGCCCGAACGCACAAACTCGATCTTGCCAAAGTGTCGGTGCTGGCGCTGGCGGAGCAGTATCTGGCCTTCATCGCCAACGCCAAGACGCTGCGCATCGAACTGGCGGGCGACTATCTGGTCATGGCGGCGTGGCTGACTTTTCTGAAGTCGCGGATGCTGCTGCCGAAGGAAAAATCCGACGACCCGACGCCCAGCGGCGACGAACTGGCGGCTCGCTTTGCGTTTCGACTGAAGCGATTGGATGCGATGCGTCAGGCGGCAGCGCAACTGATGACACGCAAACGCCTGGGCTTCGACGTGTTTCCGCGCGGTAGCCCCGAGGGCATGCGCACGATCCGCGAGCGCACCTACACGGCCGAGTTTTTCGACCTGCTCCGCGCCTACTCCGATCTCCGTCAACGCAGCGCCATCAGCCGCGTGCACGTGGTCAAGAAGCGCACCGTCTGGTCGATCAAGGACGCACGGTTGCGGCTGGAACGTCTGGTCGGAAGCAGCGCAGGCGAATGGGTGCAACTCGACCTGTTTCTCGAGCAGTTCCTCGCGTCGGCCGAGGTGACGAAAACGACTTTGGCGGCCAGCTTCGGCGCCTCTCTCGAGATGGCGCGCGATGGTCTCGTCGAGCTGCAGCAAGCCGAACCTTTCGCACCCATCTATCTGCGCAAACGCACGGCGACAACGCTACCTGCGACCGATACGGCAGGAGAGCCAAGCTGAGCACGGACAAAAAAAACCCACCCAGACGGCGCGATCAGCCCGTGGCACCGCGCGCCTCGAACGTGACCCGGTTGCCGAGCGTCATGCCGCAGCAAACATCGGAGCGGCGCGAGAAACTGCGCGTGCTGGAAGCGCTGTTGTTTGCGGCTTCGGAGCCGCTCGACGAACTCACGCTCGCCAAATACGCCAACACCGACGGCATCGCCGACTTGCTCGATGAACTCGCGGCGCTCTACGCGACGCGCGGCATCACTCTCGTGCGTGTCGCCGGCAGGTGGGCATTTCGAACCGCTGAAGATCTGTCGTACCTGCTCGAACGGCACGCGCGCGAAGAGCGCAAGCTCTCGAAGGCCGCGATGGAGACGATGGCGATCATCGCCTATCACCAGCCTGTCACCCGCGCCGAGATCGAAGACATTCGCGGCGTCGCAACATCCGGCGGCACGCTGGACGTGCTGATGGAAACCGGTTGGGTTCGTATGCGCGGTCGCAGGCGTGCGCCCGGCCGTCCGATCACGTACGGGACCACACCGGCATTTCTCGAACACTTCAGTCTCGATCAAATCCGCGATCTGCCGGGCCTTGCCGAACTGAAAGGCGCGGGCCTGCTCGATAGTGCCTTGCCGCCGGAGTTCACTGTGCCGCAGCCGACGGACGTCGCAGCCCTGATGCCCGATGAACTGCCCCTTGAAGCCGTCGAACAGCCGGAACTCGATCTCGACGAGACCGGCCCGGAGACGCCGACCGACGAAGAAACGCCGCCGTCGAATAACCTTAGTGAGTGACTGGCGATTTCGGGCACTCGCCCGGGATTCCGTTCAATCCCTGGCGGTCACGCGTGTAGGTCACTTTGGGCAGTTGCCCGGGCGCGCGGGTGATCTCGATGACATCCAACCGATCGAAGTCCGCATGTCCCCACGCTTCGACCTGGGTGATATCGCCTGCGAATTTTTTGACGAGGTCACGCGTGATCTCGGCGGCGATCTTGTGCTCCCACGCAACGAGCGAGAACGTGCCGGCGAAGCTGGTATTGCTCAACTTTCGCACCAGCGCCTTATGTTGATCGAAGCCGATCTGCACGTCGACCGGCAGGCCGAGTTGAATGGCCAACGGTTCGACCGTCGCCAACGGCCTGATGTAATCGTAGAGTTTGCCGCTATCGGCTTTGCGACGCGACGGATTGGGCGCAAAAACAAATTGCGGCCTACCGAATTTCGCGATGATCACATCGGGCAAGGCCAGAGCACGGGCCAATCCGCGGCACGCCAGCTGGCCCAAGCCCGCTTCCGGTTTTTCGCCATGGCGCATGATGACGATACGCTCGACGGTCGCCGTCGCCGAGCTCGGCGGCGACGACGGCGCAACCGCTGTCGCCCCCTGTGCAATCGCGGCACCGGCGCCGCCAAGCAGCCCAATCAACACACACGCGGCTTTTAACACGGCATCATCCTTCGCATTCGAGATTTGCGCCGATCGTCAACCGAGCTTCGGCACGGGCCGCGCCATGTCGGTGCCGACCATGGCTTGCTCCAACGCCAAGGCGACTTGAAGCACCTGCAGGTCGGAACCCTTCGGTCCAAAGATCTGCAGCCCGAACGGCATGCCCTTGTGATCGAGCCCGCAAGGCACGACCGCCGAACAGCACAACGCCATCGTCGGCGCGTACGCAATTGCCAACCACGTCATATAGGTCGCCATTTTCACGCCGTTGATCTCGTCCACGAAGAGTTGCTCGTGCGGGAACGGCGAGACCGACGCGGCCGGACAGATGACGACGTCCACATCGTCGAAGAACGAAAGCACGCGCTTGTAGAGTGTATGCTGAGCGACGAAGCCGCGACCGATCTCGTCGACGGTCAGCTTCAAGCCGCGTTCTACATTGTCGGTGACGTTACGGTCCAGCAGCTTGCGGTGCTTTGCGACTTTGTCCTGATGCGCGGTGACGAACGACAGCCCGCGATGGACCTCAAAAACCTCGTGGACACCGGAAAAATCAGGCGAAGCTTCATCGGGTTGCCCGAAGTACGCCGCCAGGGCTTTGACGCGGGAACGGAAAACCTTGGCGATGTCCTTGTCGATCGCGCAGACACCCAAATCAGGGGAGAATGCCACCCGCACAGAACTCAGATCTGCAGGCTCCAAAGTATCGGGGAAATCCAGCGCATCAGAGGAGGAAAACGGATCGGCAGGATCGACATCAAGCATAGCCTGGAGCAGCAGATAGGTGTCTTCTACGGTTCGTCCCATCGGCCCATTGACGCCCCAAGGGATTAGACCAGCAACCCGATCCGGGCTCGGCACGATGCCCGGCGATGGCCGAAATCCAACCACGCCGCAAAAGGCCGCTGGCGTTCTGAGAGAGCCACCGTAGTCGGAGCCCGTCGCGATAGGCATCTGCCCCAGAGCGAGTGCTGCGGCCGCGCCACCGGACGAACCGGCTGGCGTCAGCTTGTGGTCGAACGGATTTGTCGTGGCACCAAACACCCTGTTGCGCGTGTTGGCACCGGCACCGAATTCTGGAACGTTGGTTTTGGCAAAAATATTGGCACCCGCCGCACGTACCCGACCGACCAGTTCGTCGTCGGCCTCCGGCACGTGGTCCTTGAAGATCAACGAACCCCATGTCGAACGCATGCCGGCAACCGGATTCAGATCCTTGATGCCCGCAGGCAATCCGTGCAGCAAGCCCAGCGCGTCTCCGCGCATCACCTGCTTCTCGGCAATCTTCGCCTGCTTCTTGCCCAGCGCCGCGTCCATAACCACGACGGCGTTGCTGACGCCGTTGGTCGTCGCAATGCGCTCGAGGCAACTGGCCATCAACTCGACCGGTGACAACTTTTTTGCACCGATCAGGCGGCGCGCGGCAACGGCAGTGAGATCGCACGGCTCAGTCATGACATCGGCTTCCATGATCGAAATTTGCTCGGGTCAATGCTCGCTATCATACCCCTTGCCGGTCGCCAACACGGGATTGGTTTTGAGTTCCCACAGAAGCCAGCACCGCAGCAAGGCAGCCTGACAATGATGCATAAGCAAAGTAAAATAACTCGCAGCATCAAAGAAAACTATTTTTATAATAATACTATAACGAATTAATAATTGTTATTCCAAAAAAAATTCAGCAGTGTTATTATTTGTTTTTCATCCTATGCTCTTCCAAGCGCGGCATTATCTCGACGAAATTGCAGGGGCGGTGGCGGTTGTCCAATTGCCACTTGAGAATGCCGTTCCAACCGTCCTTGCAGGCACCGGGGGAGCCCGGGAGACAGAAAATATAGGTGCCGCGCGTCAGGCCGCCGCAGGCCCGCGACTGGATCGTCGACGTCTCTATTTTCTGGAACGAGAGGAGGTGGAATACCGTCGAGAAACCGTCGATCTCCTTCTCGAACAGGGGCCTGATGGCTTCCGGCGTGACATCGCGCCCGGTGAAACCCGTGCCGCCGGTCGTAATAACCACGTCGATCCCGGGATCTGCGATCCAACCTTCGACCTTGGCGCGGATGTCGGCTATGTCGTCGCGCACGATGGCCCGGTCCGCGAGCACATGTCCGTCGCCGGTCAACAATTCTGCGAGCGTCGCCCCAGACTTGTCATCGGCGAGCGCCCGCGTATCCGAAACGGTCAGCACCGCAATGCGTACCGGGATGAAGGGGCGGGTTTCGTCGATACGGGGCATGTCGTCTTCCAACGCTACTAGACGTAGGATGTGGGCTCGGATCGCGCCATTTTCAAGCGGCGCGACGCAAGCGCTCGGGCCGCCATTCGAGCGGCGTGCGTGCGACTACTCCGAGTCCGGGCGGGAGCTCAGTCCGACCAAGACCGGTCGGATCGATACTCCATTTGGCCGCCAGTTCCATCAAGTGATCCTCGGTCGGGTAAAGCACGATTTCGCTTCCCGCATCGCCTTTGCGGCCACGCAGGCCGCGGAATTCGAACAGCTTCAACCCCATCGCCTTTTCTTCTTTCGTCGGGCGTCCCTTGTTCCAGATCACGCCTTCGTCCCCGATCGCAAACGCGCGCACGACACGGCCCTCGATCATGCGGGCCCAGGCGAAATAATCGAGAGCCGGCATCGACGAAAAATACTGCACCTCGACGAAGGTGTCGCCGAGCGAGATCAGCAATGGCGTGCACTTGTCGACGAAGCGCCGACTGACCGGTGCCGGCAGCGGCAAGCCGGCGACGAACGTCCAGCCATTGACCGGCGGGCTGACGAAAACATGGGACTCGCCGAGATCGCGCTCGTAAACCGTGCCGAGCCCCGTCGCCCAATTGGCCGCCTGCGCATGGGACAGCTGCAAAGCGTCGATCACAGCCGCCGTATCGCGACTGCGGATCGCCAGCCACGTCATGCGGTAGCCGAAGCCAGCTGGACGATCTGGCTCCACGCCAAACACCAACCGGCCCTCGGCCATGCGTGGCGCGATATGCACGGCCGCCACGAGAACGGTTCCGAGGGTCAGCAAAATGACGACAAACAGCACGGCGGTAATCCCACACTGATTCAAACAAAGCGCGCGAATCGAACACCCCCAGTTTGCCTCAAGCGCTGTGCCGGGCATACAGCGTCCTGGCCGATACCGATGGACACTTCACAGATAAGTTGCATCTCGCTACATGTGCGCGATGCTTTCGAGGCGGCCGCCTGGATAAAACGACAAGAGGTACTGACATGGCGACTTCACGGCGCGAGGCGGGTAGCCTCGCCACGGTTATCGGCGGCTCGGGCTTCGTCGGTCGCTATGCGGTGCGGGCTTTGGCACGCGATGGCTGGCGGGTGCGCGCAGCCGTGCGGCGGCCGGATCTGGCAGGCTTTCTGCAGCCGATGGGCAGCGTCGGCCAGATCCATCCCGTGCAGTGCAACGTGCGCTATCCCGCTTCGATCGCGGCAGCGCTCGACGGAGCAGATGTCGCCATCAACCTCGTCGGACTGCTCTACAAAAGCGGCGCGCAGACCTTCGACGCCGTGCACGTCGACGGCGCGCGAGCCATCGCACGGGCGGCGCGGGCCGCAGGTGTCAAGCGCTTGATCCACGTCTCCGCGATCGGCGCGGACGCGGCCTCGAAAGGCAACTATGGCCGCACCAAAGCTGCGGGCGAAGCGGCTGTGCTGTCGGAGTTTCCAGATGCGATCATTCTGCGCCCGTCGATCGTGTTCGGGCCGGAAGACAATTTCTTCAATCGCTTCGCCAACCTCGCGCGCATGTCCCCCATGATGCCGCTGGTCGGCGGCAAGACGAAATTCCAACCGGTGTATGTGGGCGACCTCGCGCAGGCGATGCTGGCAGCGGCCAACGGCGGAGGGAAACCGGCAACGGTTTATGAAATCGGGGGGCCGGAAATCGAAACGTTCCGAGGGCTGCTGGAAAAGACGCAGAGCTGGGCCGGGCGCAGCAAGCCCTATTTCCCGATGCCGTTCTGGCTGGCGAAAGCGGCGGCGTTCGGTTCGGTGCTGCTGCCGAACCATCTGCGCCCGTTGACGGTCGATCAGGTGCGCATGCTGCAGACCGACAACATCGTCGGCGCTGCCGCGCTCAAAGAGGGCCGCACCTTGGCCGCGCTCGGCGTGACCAAACCGCATACGATGGCGAGCATCGTACCGAGCTACCTCGAGCGTTACCAGCCGAAGGGTCAGTACGCGCACTATCGAGGATAACGGGAGCCACCGCGCAATGAAGACTGTGCAACCGTACAAGCGGATCGTGGTGCTGACCGGTGCCGGCATTTCAGCCGAAAGCGGCATTGCGACGTTCCGCGACAAGGATGGTTTGTGGGCCAAGTACGACATTTCCGAAGTCGCGACACCCGAGGCATTTGCACGCAATCCGCGCAAGGTCCTCGATTTCTACAACATGCGCCGGCGTGACGTGCTCGGTGCGCTGCCGAATGCGGCGCACGCGGCGCTGGCGCGGCTCGAACGCACTGCGGGCCTCGACGTCCTGATCGTGACGCAGAATGTCGACCCGCTGCACGAACGGGCTGGCACACAGAAGCTCATTCATATGCATGGCCGCTTGTTGTCCGCGTGGTGCACGGCGTGCGACGACAAACAGGCATGGGATCAGGATATCTCGCTCGAGACGACGTGTAGATCCTGCAGTGCCATCGGTCACATGCGCCCCGACATCGTCTGGTTCGGCGAAATGCCTTATCAGATGGACACCATCGACGACGCTCTGGCTGAAGCGGATCTGTTCGTTTCGATCGGCACGTCGGGCAACGTATATCCCGCCGCCGGCTTCGTGCAAACGGCGCGGCGTTTCGGTGCCCATACCGTTGAACTCAATCTCGAACCCAGCGAGGGCACGTCGCTGTTTCACCAACGCCGCCACGGAAAAGCCAGCGAAATCGTACCGGCCTTCGTGGCTGAACTGACGTCGGGGGAGAAGTGAATCGCGAATTGCTTGCGTGATCCGGCTCAAACTTTGCATTGCAGGAACTGACAAGTACTTTGATGTATTTTTCTGCTTCGCCTCGTGAGGTCGTTCCTCCTTGCACCATAGCAATTGGCGCAGCTTTCGTGATTCCAAGTTTTTTCCCCAGTGTCACCCAGCCGACTTTTTTTCCGTCCTTATGCATGCCGACCAGATCAAGCAAAAAGGAGGGCGGATATGCGCGGTATCTCTCAAGTTGGATGGATTTCAGCTTTTCCGCGACCGTGCCTAATTGTGGATTGCGCGCCACTGGTCCTGCGGTGAGCGTCGATACAGCTATGTCTGTCACGTCCTTAACCAGCTCCGCAAGTGCAGTCGGCATGAGTTCGCTGTAAAAATCGTCGCGCATCACGATCCCCCAGGCGGCTCGGTTAGCCTCTCGGATAGGTATGTTGCAACATGCTGCGACGGGCGCAACATACGCTGAGTATTTCATGACATTCTGTGTGCTTTGGTGTCGCGCTCCTACTGCGCGTTGCGCACGGACTCTACGGCTGCCCCGGAGCATACCGTAACGTCGGCCCAGTCAATTGTGACCTGGGGCTTGTGATGCAAATCAAAAGTAAAATCACGGTTACGTCCCACCCAACGCGACCTCGAATCTACGTGATTAAGGTGAAAACCGCCGACGCATGTGGTCGCGATAGCATCGTCGCTGAATTTGCCAACTCTAGCGCAGCCGCTTCAGCGCCGCGCGTCAGAACCATGCGGG
>JANYHG010000206.1 GCA_025359165.1 Hyphomicrobiaceae bacterium | reverse complement strand
TATCCGTGTCGGCACCTTTCAATTCTTTGCCGCCCGCGGCGACACCGACGGCATCCGGCAGCTCGCCGACCATATCATTGCGCGACACTATCCGGAGATTGCGAAGGCCGACCGCCCCTATCACGCGCTGCTCGAAGGCGTCGTCGCAAGGCAGGCCGAACTGGTCGCGCGCTGGCTTCTGGTCGGCTTCATCCACGGCGTCATGAACACGGACAACTGCGCGGTATCGGGTGAAACAATCGACTACGGGCCGTGCGCGTTCATGGACGCTTTCGACCCCGCGCAAGTCTTCAGCTCCATCGACGAGCAGGGGCGTTATGCCTACGGCAATCAGCCCACCATCGCGCAATGGAACGTCACGCGGTTCGCCGAAACGCTGCTGCCGCTGATTGCCGAAGACACCGCCGCAGCCATCGCATCGGCACAGCAGGTGCTCGACGGTTTCGGCCCTCGCTTCACGCGAACGTACACGGCGGGTCTGCGGTTAAAGCTCGGACTTGTCACCGAACATCCAGACGATATCGTGTTGGGCCAGGATTTGCTCGACTGCATGGCGCGCAACAAAGCCGATTTTACATTAGCCTTTCGCGCCCTCGGCGATGCAGCGGCCGGCGACCGCACCGCTATCCGCGCGGTCTTTGCCGATCCCGCCGACTTCGACAGTTGGGCCGCTCGCTGGCAGGCGCGGATGGCAACAGAAGCGACGCCAGCAGACGCACGGCGCACCGCGATGCACGCGGTCAATCCAGCGATTATTCCGCGCAATCACCTCATCGAGGCGGCCATCGCCGCCGCCGTTACGGTGCAAAACTTTGCTCCGTTCAACCGCCTCGTCGACGCTTTGGCAAAGCCGTTCGACGATCACCCCGACAGTGCCGATCTGACCGGGGCACCGCACGAGCATGAAATCGTCCGCGCCACGTTTTGCGGCACCTGACCTGCATTCAAGACTTTTTCGCGTACCAATCTTTCACCAAAGCCAGCTGCACTTTCCAGCCTGATGCACGCAACAATTCCGGATACGTCACATAGCGGTCGACCACGTCGGCGACTTCATAATGCGCGTCGTTGTCGGTCAGGATCGCCGTCGTGAACATCGCCCCTTTGGCGTCGCGCACCGCCACGTCGCAACGCGCTGTCGATTGGCCGAACGCCCGCACCGCCTCGCGGCCTTTGGCCGTCTCCATCGCCGCCAACTTGTCCGCCAGCGGATCGCGGAACACGGTCGCGCGCTCGATGTGCTCTGCCCCTGCATAGCCAGACACAGCCGTCTGCATTCCAGTCGCATTGCCCTCGGACGCGGCCGCCGCGTACATCATGTAGCGCTTCAAAGCATTGGCACCCTTGTTGTAGTCGTTCGTAATTTGCGACGGATCCAGCGACGTCACCAGAACCATATGATGCTTGGCGCGGCTGAAGATCACGTTGAGCCGCTTTTCGCCGCCCTCCTGATTGATCGGCCCGAAGTTCATGATCAGCCGGCCACTCGCCCCCGGCCCGTACGCCACGCTGACGATCATGATGTCGCGTTCGTCGCCTTGCACGTTTTCCAGATTCTTGACGAACAGTTCCTCGTGCTCGGCACTATAAGCCTGATCGAGCACAGCGCGGAACGCCTTGTTCTGCGCCGCTAACCGATCCAGCGCGTCTTCGATCGCCGCCTGTTGCGGCTGGGAGAACGCGACGACGCCGATCGACTTGCCACCGCCCTCGCTCAGCAACGCCTTCACCAGTTCGGCGATGTAGACAGCCTCTTTGATGTTGCGCTGATCGGCGAATACGCCGCCGTCGATCTTGTGGAAACTCAGAGGCCGTTCGAGCACCTGCTGCGCCGGTGTCGTCGCCGCCGTCTGGCGCACGTCGACCGCGGCCATCGGGCTGAGCAGTTGCCGGCTCGGGATCGTCTTGAGCTGACCTGCATAGAAAGCCTGATTACAGAACCCGATCAGGGCCTCATGCCGGCTGCGATAATGCCAATCGAGCCGCGTCGACGGCAACGCTACGACGGCTTTGTCGAGCAGGCTCTCGGCCTGCATTCCAAAAGCGATGTAGTCGGGAAGATCCTCACTATCGGTCTCGAGCTTTTTGGCAAAATAGCTCGGTGGTGGCAGCTGCATCTCGTCACCGACGACAATGGTCTGTGGTGCGCGATACAACGTCGGCACAGCGTCTTCGATCGGAATTTGGCTGGCTTCGTCAAACACCACGACATCGAACAGCGCATCGTTCAGCGGCAACGTATCGGCGACGCTAAGCGGGCTCATCATCCAGATCGGCTTAAGATCGCGCACCACGCGCGAGGGATCGCCGGCCAGAAAATCGCGCATTGCCGCACTCGGGCGCTGCAGCGAAAACTGATGCTCGAGGAACGACCGGCCGGCATCGTAGGCTTTGTCTTTCGCGCCGAACCGCTGCTTGAAACGTGACCGCTGCTCCTCGAGTGTCCGCTTGGCATTCAGTTGCCTGAGTTCGCCAAGCTTCTTGCCGAGGTCTTCAGCACAGGACTGCACGTCGTTTGCCGTCAGATGCTGCGTTTCCAGCGCCTGTTCGAGCACGCGAGCGATGGTCGTATGCAGCGCTGCCGCCTTGAACGTCGCGGCATCAAGCTGCAGATCCCGCCAAGCCTCGGAAAGCGTCGGCGTGCTGATCTCCAGCGCGTTCATGCGTCGCGCCAGTTCCACCACCTTGTCCTTGATCGCCGCCATCGTCGCCGCATGCGCACTGAGATCTTCGACGCTGGCAGTATCGTAGGCCCGGAATATCTGGCTTACGCTCTCTCGCGCCTTCAAGACTTGCCCATGGGAAGATGCCAGTTGCAACAACGCGCGCCGCATCGGCTGCGGTGACTTGCTACATGCCTCCAAGAAAGCCTTGCCCGCCGCATCTGTGCCGATCTCCCCCCGCCACAGCGGTTCGAGCGCCACTTGCACGTCGCCGATCTCATCGATCGCGAAGGTCTGCCTGATCGTCGCGGCCTGCGCCTCGTGCTTCGCACGGGCAGCGTGCTCTTCGGCCACCTGCTGCATCAACGTCACTATGGCAGCCGATCCGCCTTTGTACTGTTCGGCCACCATCCGCTTCAACGCCCGCCAGTCACCTGATAGAAACGAGAACAGCCGCCCCTCTTTCTGTTGCGCCAACGCCAGTGCGGATTGCGCCTCGCCGAGTGGCGGCAAGCGCATCCACCCGGCATTCGGCACCGTTGCCTGCGCCAGCGCCGCGTCCAACTTATCCAACACCTGCAGCTGTTTTTGCAGCCGACCGGCGTCCGGATCGTGCCGGTCGAGCCATTGCAGTCTGTCGATCTCGGCCAGCACCCGCAGCCGTGCCGCCAGCGCCGCCTGCACCTGAAGATCACCAAAAGACAATTTGCCGGCCACCGGCGCAGCCACCTCCCGCAAACCTTGCAGGTGCGCAATCTCCGCCCTCACCTCCGGCAACACGCGATCGAGAAACGCCACGGGCCGCTCGTGCCGCGCCAAATCGCTGCGCAGATGGCCGATCAAAGTCGTGATCGCCGCTCTGTCGGCACCGGCCCCGTCGAGAAATTTTTCGACCCGCAGCAACTCGGCTTCGCCCGCGCGGAACGCATCCCACGATGGCATTTTCTCGCGATCCCCGCTCGAGACTTCGACCGGAATGATCCGCTCGGCCAACGCATGCGTCATCAAGGAGCGCACAGATCCGGCATCCCCGGCTGGCAATTGCATTGACTTGGAGAAATCGTCGAGAGTGGCGACCAGGGCATCGATGTCGGTGGCTATCTTGGCGCGCTTATCGCGTGCCGTCCGCGTTGCTCGCGTGTGGCTCCACGTTTCGTAGAGCACCTTGAGATCGGCTATGAACTCCGCTCGATCCTCGCGCGCATCGTGCACCAGACACGCAAGCTCGCCGAGGCCTGCATCTTTCAGCCTGTTATGCACCACATCCAGCGCGACCCGTTTCTCGCACACGAACAATACGGTTTTGCCGCGCGCCGCGAGATCGGCCAGCAGGTTGGCGATGGTCTGCGATTTGCCGGTCCCGGGCGGCCCTTGGATGACATAACTTTCACCGCTGCCCGCGCGCAGGATCGCATCGTCCTGACTTGGGTCCGACGGCAGGACGAAGTTACGCTCGCTGTGCGGAGGTTTCTCGATCGCGCTCGGTTCCGGCCGCGCGCCATGCTCGAACAGGCGCTGATAGTTCGCGTGACGCCCGCCGTACCCGTCCAGCAGCGTCTCATAATCGCGTACGAGGCTCATCTTGCGCGTGTTGAAGTTCGCCAATGAAACAGCGCACAAGTCGATTTCCCAGTTGAGCGGATCGCCGGCCTCGACACTCTCGAACGCGTAGGTATCGGCGACCGTCGTCTGCTCCCTCCCGGCCGCACCGATGGAACTCTCCACACTCGCGCTGCCGTTGGCGAATTCACGCCCCGGTGCCACATGCGGTCGCACGAAACGGTCGAAAAGCTCATACCCGAGCGGCTGAAACGCCTCTGCCGCATACGAATATGCGATGCCGCGCCAGTCCTTGAGTTGCTGGCCCGCACGCTTACCGCGGCGGCGGTGATCATCGAGCTGACGTTTGATCGTCTGCTGGATGAGCTGCACGCGTGGCTTGTCGGTCATCGACACCGCGACGCCTGCCTTGACGCGCCGCATGTCGCGCTCGAGCGTACCGCGCAACTCCGAGATCGCCGCAAGATCGCGTAAATCCAGTGTCGGCGGCAGCTCCACTTTGAATGTTTCCGCCAGCACATAGCGCAACACCGGATTGACCTCCGCCTCGGCGACTGCGCCTTCGATGACCAATGAAAAACCATCCGTCGTGCCCGCTTGCTTTTTCAGCGTCACCGGCAGCAGCACGAGTGGCGTCTGAATGCGCGTGCCTTTGTCGTCGTCGTGCCAGCGCAACATCGCCAGCACCAGCCGCAGCTGATTGAAGCCGAGTTCACGCAGATCCTTGCGCGCGGCGGCCCGCACCTTGTCGAGATTGGGGGCCAGAAAAGGATAGTCGACGCATTGCAACCAGCGCCGCAAATCCAACTCGCCGACGGCCACGCCCGCATCATTGCGCGCCGCCAGCTGCGTGAGCAGATCCGGCCCCGTGATCAGCAGCTGCTTAGCCTTCAACGTTCGATAGTCGAGCATCAACGGAAACGAGCCGCGCGTCAGATCCACGCCGTGCCGGTCCGCGTAGTAGAGCAGCTTGTTGCGTTTGCTGACTTCGAACAGCCGATTGCGAAAATATTCCTGCGTCCGCCTGCGCCGCACATCGGGATCGTCGACGGCGGCAAGTTCACGCGCGCGGCTCGTCGCGTCGTCCACTTCGACGCTCCGATAGTCGTCGATGAGATCGATCAGTGCGCCGAGATCGGCCGCCCGCGCTTCACGCGACAGCTCCGTCATGTCGGCGATGGCGCGCGCCAGCACCGGATGCAGGCGCGGGTTGAGCTTGATCAGGTTTCCGCGATTTTGGACGAATGCCGAGAATTGGCCGGCATCGCGAAAATCCAACCCGGTCGCTAAACTGCCGGCAATCAAACCGAGATGAAAAATATCGGTCAGCGCATCGTGATGGCCGATCGCCCGCTCCCAGCCGCCGTAGTTGGGAAAGAACATGGGCCGATCCGGGACCTGCCCCGGCTCGGCGATACCGCGGTCCCAGGCGGAAACGTGCCCCCCCTCGTCGCGCACACCCGTCCGGCGGACGATCGCAATCGCCTCCGAGCTTGGCTTCGAAAGCGTGCGCACCATCGCTTCGGCGAGCACGGGGCTTTCCGTCGGGCACCCCTGCAGGCGCAGTTCACCGCTGGCTATCGAGCCCAGCAGATCGACGCGGTCGAGGGCTGCCACACGCCCGCTCTCGTGCAGGTCACGCACGTCTTCAAGCAGCGCCCGGATTGCGCCGACGACATCGTCACTCCCGATCGATTGCGACGCATGAAATCTTTCGAGAAGATCGTCGAAGGCTGCGCGCTTATGTGACGGACTACTATCGAGCATGTGGATGATCTCGCCTATAAGACTATTCGGCTTTACGCTGCCCGCGCCGTCAAACCTGACAGGATGGCGCGCCGGCCCTTGAATTCCTGCCGCGCAAGTTCACGAAACCGCGCGCCGAAACCGAGTTCGTCTGCAACCGTCGCCGCAATCGCAATCGCAGCACGTGACGCGGCATCGTCGACCGTGGCGAAGTCGAGCAGCACATAAGCGAGGTAATCTGTGCCGCTTGCGGCAAGCTCGCTCGCGACGTTGGGCAAGGGCGGCAGCGGTGCCACCAGCGGCACGAACGCGCTGAAGAATTGTCCCGCATGCGCCAGCGCGGATTCCGAACGTGCATCCGGTTCACTCAGCAGTCGCTCGACGGCGAGACGCGTCAGATCACCCAAACGCTGCTGATCCAACAGATCCAGCCCACCGAGTTCGATCGGACCGGAAATCAACCCGCGCAGCAACCTTTCGAATGCCGCAGGCGATAAAGTCTGCACGTTGGCGACGGCGAGCGCGCGCACATGCAGTTCCGGATGCGTCGTGCCGCGCGACGCACCCGGTCCTGTCGCCATCAGAGCCTCGGCTTGCTTCAGGTATTGCGACGCGTCGGCGTCTTTGAAATCGGCGAGCGACTTGACCAAACCACGGATCGTCGCGTCGCGATCGCCACACGCGACCAACCCGCCGATATCGCAATAGATCTCGGTATAAAGGCGATTTCGTCGCCACGTCTCGGCGAACTCCGGCGGGCAATGATCGCGCTGCACCAGCCATGAGAGCAGCCGATCAACCGTATGGGACCGCCCGTCCTCTTCGATAAAGAGCTTGTAGTGTGCGATCTCGTGGCCCAGCAGATCGAGCAATTCTTCGTCCGTATCGAGCAATTCGAGGATGCGCCCCACGAACGCAATAACGATCTCGCCGGTTGTGTAGATTAGAAACGCGTTCGGCGTGCCGCTGCTATCCTGCATCTGGTAGAGCGTGATCGGCGCATCGAGCCCCAATGCGTCGCGCGCTTTCTCCGCCAATGTGTAGCGCCGACCGTTGGGGCCGCCTTCGTCGACGCCGCCACGCTCGAGCTTGATCGCCGTCCGCAGCAGATCCGCCGTGGTCGCCGCCTTGTATTTTTCGGCGAATTGATCCGATTGGAACCACGCCCACAATGCGGGCTCCGCTGCCGCCAGCTTCGCCGCGACATCGATCTGATACGACAAAGGCTTGAGTTGCATCGATGTCTCCCGCACGCTGGTGCGCACGAAACACTGATTCCAGCACATAATGCATGGAATAAGGCGAGCGGAGATCTATAGCTGTGCAATTTGCGCGTTTGCGCCTTCTACCGCCTGCGAGCAGTTGCGCGCAGATTGCGTCTCACTTCTTTTTGCGAGCTTCGCGAGCGATCGCCTTTTCCAGATCCTCGCGTTCCTCGCACCCTCTAGGACACAGTTTCACGAGCTTGCTGAGGTTGGCCTTGGCGTTGTCCAACTGGCCAAGCTCGACGTACATTTCGCCTTGATATTCGAGCGCACCCTTGTGGTTTGGATCGACGTCGAGTGCCTTGGCGTAAAAAGTCGCGCCGCTCGTCATGTCGCCGGACTTGCGGAAGCTGAAGCCGAGCAGGTTGTAGACATCGGCATGCTGCGTCGTCTCCGCGATCTTGTTAAGATCGTCGATGGCGGCCTTGTAGTTCTTGGCTTTGATCTTTGCCCGCACGGCCGTCAAATCAGGCGCGCCCTTCGAGATGACTGTGTCGCCGGCACCGGCGGCGAAGGCATACGTCCCCAGACCGCCGGCCGTCAGCGCAATTGCTACCATCGCGCTCGACACCACGATCACGGCTGCATCGACGATCTTCGTGCCCATAGCCGCACTACTCAACCTTGATCTTCAGTTCGGTTATCAGATCGCCCCAGCGCTTGCGTTCCGATGCAACGTAATCTGTGAAATCCTTTCTCGACGAGCCCACCACGTCGATCGACTGGCCTCCGAGCCGTTTCGCCAGGTCACCGCCCGGTTTGCTGACGGCGATGACATCGGCTTCGAGCTTGTCGACGATGGCTTGCGGCGTCTTGGCCGGCAAACCGATGCCGAACCAGGACGTGACGTCGAAGCCCGGGATGGTTTCGCCGACCGTCGGATAATTCGGCGCGAATGCCGACTTCTCTTTCGACGTTACCGCAAGGCCGATCACGTTGCCGGCGCGCGCCTGCGGTTCGATCGACGGCAGGTTGTCGAACATCAGGTCGACATGCCCGGCGATCATGTCGTTGACGGCCGGTGCCGACCCCCGATAGGCGACGTGTACGATGTCGATGCCAGCCATCTTCTTGAACATCTCGCCCGACAGATGGATCGTCGTGCCCACGCCCGACGACGCAAAATTGAGTTTGCCCGGATTGGCTTTCGCATAGGCGATCAGCTCGGCGACGTTCTTGACCGGCAATCCTTTGCGCACGCACAGCAGATTGGCGAGCCCCGCCACCTGCGACACCGGTACGATATCGGAATCCGCATTGAACGGCATCGACTTGTAGAGAAACTGGTTCGTCGTGATATTCGGCGGCACGATGAGGATCTGCGTGCCGTCGGCAACGCCTTTGGCGACGCGGTCCATGCCGATGTTGGCACCAGCACCCGGCACGTTGTCGACGATCGTAGTCGTTTTCCAGTACGCCGCGAGAATATCGGCAACCGCACGCCCGACGATGTCGGTGGCACCAGCGGGCGGATAGGGTACGACGAACTTGATCGTCTGCGATCCGGGGTAGGCAGCTTGGGCGCGCGCGACGTAAGGAGCCGCAACGACACCCAAACCTGCGGCGAAACCAGTCTTGATCACTTCACGACGAGTCGACTTCGACATGGCACCGGATCCCCCAAAACTTGCAGTTCCGGCTAGTCAAACCACGTCCGACGCCTCGGCGGCAAGGGCCGTTCTGCCGAAACACCCCTCACTATTCAGGAGCTCACAGCCCGTGGCCGATCGGCCGCGATCATCGCCAGGCGTTGCTTCAGTCTCGATTTGTCGATCGGACGCGGCACCGGTTGCGCAAGTTCGGGATGGCGAGGCCGGATCACGATGGGTTCGGCCAGCGTCGGGCGCGGTCTGGCAGCAACTTCGGCGATTGATTGCGCGATTTTTATCTCGGTTGCGGGCCGGGCTGCGACCTCCATTACGGCCGGCGCCAACCTCACGGCGGCTGGCGCATGAACCACCTGCCCTGGCTGCTCGGCCAGCGTTGTCGTCTTCACCGGTTCGATCGCAGCCTTCTGCCTGACGACTGCGCGCTTCGCCGTCCGCCAACGTTGCACCAATCGGAGGGCCGGACGCTCGATCACAGTCCACGACATGAAAGCGAGCAGCAGCGTCAGACCTGCAGTCGTCACCAGCAGCGAAAACAAGTTGATCGTCGGCCAAACCGCAAGAATGGCCTGCGCCACCGGAAAGCCGTAGATATACGTACCGTAGGAATAGTCGTTGGCATTGGCGAACGCACGCAACGGACCGAACGACAGCGTCGAAAGCCAGAGAAGAGTGTAGCCGACGAACAGTGCGGAGGCGATCTCGGCATACTCGGTGCCCAGCGCGAACACGAACACGCAGCAAAGCACGACGACCGGCTGCCACGTCAGCCGCAACCATTTCCGGCCCAGGAATGCCGCGACGCCGGTGCCGAAGAACAGCGCGAAATAGCTGAGCACGCCCAGGAAGCCGGCCTCTTGGGTCAGGGTCGGCCGGGCTACCGCCAGCAACGCCAGCCAGGCACCCGTGGCAAGGATCGTTGCAAGACGCCGAGATGGCGCGCGCCAGACGACGGTCGCCAACCCGCCGAGCAACACATAGCAGGCCGCTTCATACTTCAGCGTCCACAGCGACTGATTGACGACGCCAGACGCCGGATTGAGTACGAACAAGCCGGGCAACTGCGCTGAGCCGGTACTGAGCGACAGCGTCTTCGCTACGTACTCGATCACACCAGGAGAACTGAAGTAGTGATTGGCACCCATCAGCGACAGCGCCGGCCCCACAGCCAGCACCGTCACCGCCACACACACTGCGAGCGCCGGGAAGATACGCATCGCACGTGCGCGACCGTAGTCCCACAGGCTCTGCCGCGCGAACAGGCTTTGCGTCACCAGAATGCCCGAGAGAATGAAGAAGCCCTGCACGCCGTACTGGCCGAGGCTGTAGCCGGTCGAGGCGACCAACGGCTCGGCCAGAAAACTGCCGCTGGCGAGAAAGATGGTGTGCGAAATCAACACGGCGAGTGCCATCATGAGACGCAGTACGCTGAAACTGTTCTGCTTGGGGTCAAGGCGATCGGCGAGCCGTGGGGCACGCGTCCAGAATTGGGTGACGCCCGCGAATAGGGCAGCAAAGTTCACCCGCAGCGGCAGCCGTTTTGCCCGCACCATGCGCTCGGCGTGGCGCGCGGGAAGGGCGAGCACCAGCGGCTGCGGTGTCTGCTTTGGATGACGTTGACTGCCCATGCCGATACTCCACGACCTCGTTTGGTGTGGAGACGATTGCAGATGCCATGCCAGCGCAGCGAAAAAAGCCGTTAACGTTTCGCCAGTCGTGACCAGCCGCGCAGACGTTCTGCCGCCTCGGCCATGTCGGCGGTTCCGCCGGCGTAGGAAAAGCGTACGTAACGGCCACCGCGCGCCGGATCGAAATCCAGCCCGGGGGTTGCCGCCACTCCGGTCTCGTCCAGCATCGATTTGGTAAACGCCAGGCTGTCGGAGGTATAGGCGGAAACGTCGACATACAAATAAAACGCTCCGTCCGCCGGCACGATCTTATCGAACCCGAGCTTCGGAAACGACGCCAGCAGTAGCTCGCGATTGGCGGCGTAGACGCGGCGGTTGGCCTCCAGTTCCTCGATGCCGTCGAAGGCACCCAGCGCCGCCACCTGGGCAATCGTCGGTGGACAGATATAGAGGTTTTGCGCCAGCCGTTCGACGGTGCGCACCAGCGTCTCCGGCACCACCATCCAACCGACGCGCCACCCCGTCATCGAAAAATATTTCGAAAAACTGTTGATGACGATGGCGTCAGGCGAATGGCGCAGCGCCGTGTCCTGCGCGAGACCCCACGTCAGGCCGTGATAGATCTCGTCGGAAATGAACCACATGCCGCGCTCACGGCACATCGCCGCTACCGCTGCCAATCGTTCGGGCGACAGCATGGTCCCCGTCGGATTGTTCGGGCTGGCCAGCAACAGCCCCGCAAGCCCGTGCTCCATGGCTGCCTGCGCGATCGCGCTCGCCGTCGGCATCCAGCGGTTTTCCGCCGAGGTCGCGATCAGATGCGATTTGACCCCGAGCGCCGTCAGGATGTGGCGATAGCAAGGATACCCCGGCGACGGCAGCCCCACCGTCGCACCGACATCGAACAACGCCAGGAACGTCAGCACGAACGCTGCCGACGACCCGCTCGTCACCACGACGCGGCCAGGATCGATCTCAAGCCCGTACCACGACTTGTAAAGTCCCGCGATCCTCTGGCGCAGTTCCGGCATCCCGAGCGCAACGGTATAACCGAGGTTTTCCTGATCCAACGCTTTGACGACGCGTTGCCGTGCAGCCTTCGGTGCGGCGGTGGCGGGTTGTCCGACCTCCATATGAATGACCCGATGGCCCGCCGCTTCCCGCGCCGCCGCCGCCCGCATCACATCCATGACGATGAACGGCGCGATGTCTGCCCGTTCGGCCGCTGCCAACGCGCCCGCGACGTCCCGCGCGCCAGCCCGCTGCGGCGCTTGAGATCGTAGAGTGTCCATCGTCTGTTCCTTCCGAAAGCATACGCCCTGAGAACGGCCATACTTTCAAAGTGGTCATGGTACTGCCGCATTCCGTGCACCATTCCCTGCGATAAGCGACGCGACAGGTGCACAAGCCTCACAGTGTCCTATATCATGCGAGTGTGCGGCGACGTACAGCCACCAATGCCGCAATGCGCAACGCCATCAGGCACCATGAGAAACAGGGCATGTGCATCAAGGAGATGGGGAGCACGACAATGGGCATGACAGTGACCAGACCTGTAAGACGTGTTGTGCGCGCCGGCATCGCCGTCCTCGGCCTGTCTGCGCTGACGCCGGTCAACTCGGCGCACGCGCAAGGCCTGCCCCTGATCCGCGATACCGAGATCGAGAACGTGCTGAAGGACTATGCGCGGCCGATTTTCAAAGCCGCGAACGTCAGTGCGCAAAACATTTCGATGCGCATCATCCGTGCCGACAGTTTCAACGCCTTCGTCGCCGACGGCCACAACGTGTTCGTCAACACCGGCACGCTCACGCAGTCCAAAACGCCGAACGAAGTCATCGGCGTCATCGCCCATGAAACCGGTCACATCACCGGCGGTCATCTGGCGGCGCTGCGCGCGCGGATCGCCCGCGACCAGACCAAAGCGCTGCTCGTCGGCATTCTCGGCATCGGTGCCATGGTGGCCGGCGCCACCTCGAAGACCGACAACGGGCGTGAGCTCGGCGGCCTCGGGCAGGGTGTCATGTTCGGCGGCAATTCCGTGATCACCCGCGGCATCCTGTCTGAACGACGCTCTCAGGAGGCAGCCGCCGATCAGGCGGGACTGGGCTTTCTCGCCGCCACCCAACAGTCCGGTCGCGGGATGCTGGAAGTGTTCGAGCGGTTTCGGCAGCAGGAGTATATCTCGGAACAGCAGATGGACCCTTTCATGCGCTCGCACCCGGTGGCGACCGATCGATTAGGCAACCTGCGTGAAAAGGTCGAGAAAAGCCCTTATGTCGGCAAACTCGATGATCCCGCACTGCAACTTCGCCATGACATGATGCGTGCCAAGATCGCCGGGTTCCTCGAAAGTCCACGCGCCATCGCCAACACCTACCCGGCGAACGATCGGTCACTCCCCGCTCGCTATGCGCGCGCCATCGCCGCCAATTGCTCCGGCCATTGTGACTCCGCCATCGGTCAGGTCGATGCTCTGATCGCAGAGCAGCCTCAGAACCCTTATTTCCACGAACTCCGGGGCGACATGCTGTACGCCGGCGGCAAGCCACGCGATGCCGTCGTCAGTCTGCGCAAAGCTTTGCAGTTGATGCCCACCTACTCGCCGATGATGGAAGTCAACCTCGCCCAGGCCATGCTTGGAACAAACGATCCGACGCTGCTCGACGACGCGCTGGCGCGCTTGCGGAAAGCTTCCGTCAACGAGGAGGACAATTCGACGGCCTTTCATTTGATGGCCACAGCATATAACAAAAAGAACATGGAGCCGCTGGCCATGCTGGCGACCGCGCGCGCCCACTTCATCGAAGGGAATTTCAAACAAGCTCTGATCTTCGCCAAGCGCGCACAGGTCGGTTTGAAGCAGGGCACGCCGGAGTGGATCCGCGCCGAAGACATCATCACGTACAAGCCGCCGCAGCAGGGTTGATCACCCTTCCTGCCTCATACGAATTCAAACCCTTTCGGGCCGCGAGCAATCACCGCCCGCCGCTCACTACGGAGTGACCATGAGCAACAAACCCAGTCCATCGCCGTCGGAAACCACACCCGCGCCAGCGCCCCCACTGCAGGCTCGCGCGCCGCTGCTCGCAGTATTGGCATTGGCGCTCGCCGGTACCCTGTTCATGCGCGCGACGCCACACGGCCCGCTCTCGAGCGACGCTGCGCATCAGGCGGGTTCGAGTGTACAAACCGCCGGGCCGGCCAGCTCCGCGCCGATCGCCACGCTCGCGGCGTCCACTTCCACTAAAACAACCGTGGCCGCGTCCAGCATTTCCGCCAGCACGATCTCTCCCGATATGCGGCGCGAGTTCGAAGCCTTGATCAAGGATTATCTGGTCAAAAATCCTGAGGTCATGATGGAGGTGCAGACGGCGCTCGAAGCCAAGATGGAGAAAATCCAGTCCGAGAAAATGGCCGTCGCTTTGAAGGATAATGCCAAGGAACTGTTCCACTCCACCGCAGCGCCGATCGCCGGCAATCCCAAAGGCGACATCACCGTGGTCGAATTCTTCGACTACAACTGCGGCTATTGCAAAAAAGCACTCCCCGATCTTGCCGCTCTCGTCCAAGACGATAAAAACGTGCGCGTCGTTCTGAAAGAATTCCCGATATTGTCAAAAGGCTCGGAAGAGGCCTCGAAGATTGCACTGGCAGCCAAGATGCAGGGCAAATACTGGGATTTCCACCTCGCCATGCTCGGGCTCCAGGGGCAGGCCAATGAAGCCTCGGCATTGAAGGTCGCGGAGAAAGCCGGCCTCGATATGGTCCGCATCAAGAAGGACATGATCTCGGCCGAGGTCAAAAAAGAAATCGACGACACGCGCGCGTTAGCCCAGAAAATGGGGATCAGCGGAACACCGCACTTCCTCGTCGGTGACAAAGTCATCGCTGGCGCGCCTGAAAACCTCGCCGAAGTTCTGGCCGGCCACGTCTCAGACGTGCGCAAGGCCGGCGGCTGCAAAATCTGCGGCGGCTGAAGATTGCGTCTAACGCATTCGAAATTTATGTCGCTTAAAAACCCTCGGCCATGGCTGAGGGTTTTTTGTTGCCCAGATGCCGACTGTAGCAGGTCAGTATCTTCGACGAAAAAAAACCCACTCGGCACATCGCCGAGTGGGGATCGAGCAACCGACCCGGCGCCGAAATCAGCGGCGCCAGTTCCACACGCAGTGACGCAGACGCACACTATAATGACGATTGATACCGCAGCCGTCGCGCACGGGGGTAACGGCCGAGACGTCGTCTGCAGCAACGTTGCGTGGTGCAGGCAGGGCCTCGGCGAATGTCAGGTTCGACACCAATGCAACCGCAGCAACGGCGATAGACAGGGACTTACGCATTCAGCTCTCCAAGTTGAAGACACGATACTCGACGCGCTGTGCCTTTCAGCCTGCCGGGCAAATTTCCAGCAAGGTAATCGGTGGGGCAGCGTGCCAGTCCGAATAAAACGCTCGCGTAGGTGAATATCCGTCGTCGGCCTGCGATTATTTCATCCACTTTTCAGTTTCGTCGCCATGACAGAAATCGTGCGCTGATAGACTTCCGCCTTGTTCCAATCGGCGAGCACTCGGTAATTCGCCGAGCCGGGCTCCCAACCCTGCCCCGCCTGCCAGCCGTGGCCCTTCAGAAAATTCGCCGTCGACGCGAGCAGGTCGGGGATCGAGTGCACCAGGTCGCGCCGCCCGTCGCCGTCGAAATCGACAGCATATTTGACATACGGCGTCGGCAGGAATTGCGTCTGTCCGATCTCGCCGGCCCAGCCGCCCCGCATGTCGGCCGGACTCATGTCGCGCCGGTCGACGATGCGGATCGCGTCGAGCAGATGCGGCGTGAAAAACGCCGAGCGGCGGCAATCGTGTGCCAGCGTCGCCAATGAGCGGATGATGTTGTATTTGCCGCTCGATTGCGCGCCATAGGCAGTCTCGAGCCCCCAGATCGAGATCAGGATCTGCGGCGGCACGCCGAAGCGCTGCTCGACTTTCGCAAGGGTTGCACCGTGCTGTTGCATCAAGCGACGGCCGCGATTGAGCAGCGCACCGTCGACGCGCCGCGCATAGAATTGCTCGAAACTCAACTTGAACGAATGCTGCGAGCGATCGAGGCGGATCACGGTCGGATCATAGCTGACACCGGCCAACGCCGATGCGATGCCCCCCTGGCTGATGCCCTGCTTGGCCGCCACACCTTTGATTTCGGCAAGCCATGCGTCGAAGCCTGCACCACCCTCGCCGCACTGGAGCGCCGAGGCAGCTTGCGGCAGCGCTGTCGCAGCCAGAGCCAAGGCAATGACTGCAATCGCACCGCGACGGCGTGAAAATTTCGAAGTTTGCATCAGGGCCTCGGAGGAATTGCGGAAGGGGGAGAGAAAAAGAATGTAGATGACGCCAATAAGTTGCGCGTGCGCCTTAGTATGGGAAAATTTGCGCTTGCACTATCTGTCACCCAGAATTTGGTTTGCACCATGGTAAACGCCATTTCCCGATTGAAGATTTTCGAGCCTCGATTACGCTACCGTGCGACGGTCGTCGGCTTTGGCAGAGTCGGCATCCAGATGTCGCTTGGGGGAACGCCTGATGGCTGACGCACTAAAACGGATTGCAGGTGTCTCGTCGGCAGCCGTCATGGCAGCTGTCGTTATTGCAGCGTGGGTTGTGGGAATTCTTGCGCCGCCACCCGCCGCGCTGGCCCAAGTGCCGGCCGTTCCGGGGGCGGTAGCACCTACGACGCCCCCGCCGGCGGTCGCGGCCTCGGCTGGTCCAGTCGATCCCGCACTCGTCGACGACCTCGTCGCAGCCGGTCGCATCCTGGTCGATCAGGGCGTCCTGGATGGCTTCGGCCACGTCAGCATGCGGCATCCCAAGGATCCGACCCGGTTCCTGATGTCACGCTCGCTTGCCCCTGCGCTCGCAACAGCCGCCGACATCATCGAGCACGACTTAGAAGGCAACGGCATTACGGCCAACGGCCGCACAATGTTTCTCGAACGCTTTATCCATGCCGAAATCTATCGCGCGCGCCCCGACGTGATGGCTATCGTTCACTGTCACTCGCCACCGCTAATCCCCTTCTCGGTCTCCACCGTGCCGATGAAAGCGATGTTTCACAACTCGGCGTTCCTGGCCGCCGGCGTACCGGTGTTCGAAATCCGCAATACCGGCGGCGCTGGCCCGGCGCT
>JANYHG010000201.1 GCA_025359165.1 Hyphomicrobiaceae bacterium | reverse complement strand
AGGACGAAATTGTCGCCCAGAATGCGCATTGCTTGCCGCAGCGCCTGACGGATCACAGGTTCACCTGAGCGCGCGACGAGGCGCCGCAACAGGCTGGTCGGACCCTGCCGGCGGTTGGCGCCGAGCTTGACCACAGTTCCCGTCAGCATCAATCCGAACGTCGAGGCATTGACGAACAGGCTGTCCGACGCACCGAAGTGTTTGCCCCACTTACCTTCGCCGATCTTCTCGGCGATCAGCGCATCCTGGGTAGCCTTGTCGGGAATACGCAGCAGCGCCTCGGCGAGGCACATGAGGATCACGCCCTCTTCGCTGGAGAGTCCATACTCGCGCATAAAGGCGTCGATACCGCCGTGTTTGGATTGATTGTCGCGTGCCGCATGGACGAAGCCGCGTGCCAACTCGGCGATGCGCTTGCGTTCGTCTGACGTGTAGACCGCGCGCTCGATCAGACCGCCGACAAGCCGCCGTTCGTCCATCAGATGATAGGCGGCGATCTCGTCGCGGGGCGGCAGGCGCGCCGGACCAGAAGAGGCTGCCGACGGTTTTAAATTTGCGGTCGCCATGCTTGCCTCGATGTCTGCGCAGCCGAACCGCTGCGTCAGTGATTCGTGAGGCGCAGTCTAGCAAATCGGACGACGATTGGCGTTGGTTGATTGCTGCGAGTGATTGCTGCGAGCCGGTTCCCGATCGTGTCTGCCGGGGTGAAAGAAACGGCGGGTCCGCCTCCTGCGTGAACCCGCCGTCAGGTGCGTGCAGTGTCTTATCAGCAGCAGCTTCGCACGCCGTTCAGGTAGCGCTCCGACCGTAAACGCAGCGCTAACGCAAACGTCAACATATAGACAAACTGTTATCGCGCGGCGGCGACGCGACGGTTGCGCGGCTTGCCCCGGGCGTGGCTTGGCGATAAAGCGGGCGGAGATCAACGACGACCCGGCTGGCGGACCCTCCGATGAACCTCGACGCGCTGAAAACGACCGCAAAGCTGGATGTCAGAGGCAAGCGCGTGCTGGTGCGTTGCGACCTTAATGTGCCGGTCGCCGACGGCAAGGTCAGCGATGCCACACGGCTCGAACGCGTGATTCCCGGCCTTCGCGATCTGGCGACGCGCGGTGCCAGGGTGATCGTACTGTCGCATTTCGGGCGGCCCAAAGGTGCGGACGCAAACCTGTCGCTGAAGCCGATCGCCGACGCCATGGCCAAAAGCCTTGGCAAACCCGTGATGTTCGGCGCGGACTGCATCGGCGATGCAGCACAGTCGGTGGTGGCGGCGATGCACGATGGCGACGTGGCATTGCTGGAAAACCTCCGCTTTCACCAGGGCGAGGAAAAGAACGACGCGGCGTTCGCTGCGGAACTGGCAAAACTGGGTGATTTCTATGTCAACGACGCCTTTTCGTGCGCGCATCGCGCGCATGCATCGACCGAAGGCGTGACGCATCTGCTGCCGTCATATGCCGGCCCATTGATGATGGAAGAAATCAGTGCCTTGCGCGCCGCGCTCGACAAGCCGCAACGGCCCACGGCGGCGGTGGTCGGTGGTGCCAAGGTATCGACGAAAATTCCCGTGCTGATGCATTTGATGGAAAAAGTCGACAAGCTGATCATCGGTGGCGGCATGGCGAATACGTTTCTGCAGGCCAAGGGCGTTGCCGTTGGCAAGTCGTTGGCCGAACCCGACTTCCACAAGACGGCGCTGGAAATCATGGCGGCGGCAGCCTCGAAGGGCTGTGAGATCGTTTTGCCGGTTGATGGCGTGGTGGCGCGGGAGTTCAAGGCGGGTGCCGCCTCCGAGGTGGTCGACATCAACGCGTGCCCTGCACACTCGATGATATTGGATGTGGGCCCGAAATCGGTCGCACATTTGATGCAGGTGATCGCGGGCTGCAAGACGTTGCTGTGGAACGGGCCGCTGGGTGCGTTCGAGATCGCGCCGTTCGGTACGGGTACGTTCGCGCTCGCCAAGGCTGCAGCCGACATGACCAAAGCCGGCAAGCTGGTGTCGGTGGCCGGTGGAGGCGACACCGTGGCGGCGCTGAATGCGGCAGGTGCTGCGGAAAGCTTCACGTATGTGTCGACGGCGGGCGGGGCGTTTCTCGAGTGGCTCGAAGGGCGCGAGTTGCCCGGAGTCGCAGCGCTGACCCGGGGCTAACGGGGGCTGAAACGCGAACCAATTCAATTTGAGGGCTCCGCATGAACTTTCCTAAAGCGGTCGTGTTCGATCTGGACGGCACGCTGGTCGATAGTGCCGAAGATATCGCGCGCGCCATCAACGCCGGATTCGAAGTGATGGGGACGCCACCGTTCACTGCGCACGACGTGCATCGCTTGGTTGGCGAGGGTGCGGTGGTCGCCATCAATCGTGCGGCGGCAGCCCATGCGGTGACGCTGACGGACGAGAAGCGCGCGCTGGTGATGCAACGCTTTTTTGCCAAGTACGCGGAGGTCTCGGCGGAGGGTAACGGTTTGTATGCGGGTGCCCGCGAACTGTTGACGGAGCTGCGCGCGCGCGGCGTAAAGACCGCCCTGTGCACCAACAAGGCCGAACCAGTGGCGCACATCGCCGTCAAAGCGTTGGGCATTGCCGATCTGCTCGACGTGGTGGTCGGCGCACGAGACGACCGGCCCCGCAAACCGTTCCCCGACATGATCCACGCGTGCATCGATCCCGTCGGCGTGAGCGCGCGTGACGCGGTCATGATCGGCGACAGCAAGGCTGATCTGGGTGCTGCACGCGCCGCCGGCGTGCCGATCATCCTGACGAGCTTCGGCTATTCGACGGTGCCGATCGCCGAACTAATGCCCGACGCTATCGTCGATCATCTCGACGAAGTGATAGGCGCGTTGGGCAGGGTGATGACGCGGTCGTCGTAAAAACCGCGAATGTCCGACGCGGCTCAGCGCATCAGTTCTTTCATGGCGCGTTCGAGGCCGCCGAGGGTAAGTGGGAACATTCGACCCTCCATCATGTCGCGCAGCATTTTGGTGCTAGGCGTCCACGCCCAAGTGTCCTCGGGGATGGGATTGAGCCAGACGGCATGTTCGTAAATGTCGGTGATGCGCTTCATCCAGACCGAGCCGGCTTCCTCGTTCATGTGCTCGACCGACCCGCCGGCAACCGAAATTTCGTAAGGACTCATCGAGGCATCGCCGACGAAGATGACTTTGTAGTCGGCAGGATATTTGTGCAGGACGTCCCAGGTGGCGGTCGTCTCGCTCCAGCGGCGCGCGTTGTCCTTCCACACACGCTCGTAGGGGCAATTGTGGAAGTAGAAGAATTCGAGATGCTTGAACTCGGCGCGGGCGGCAGAGAACAACTCCTCGACGCCCTTGATGTGATAGTCCATGGAACCACCGACATCGAAGAACATCAGCACCTTGACGGTGTTGCGGCGCTCTGCACGCAAATGAATGTCGAGATAGCCCTTGTGCGCGGTGCCCTTGATGGTGCCGTCGAGATCAAGTTCTTCCAGCGCGCCCTCGCGGGCAAACTTGCGGAGGCGGCGAAGCGCAACCTTGATGTTGCGCGTGCCCAGCTCGATGTTGTCGTCGAAATCCTTGAACTCGCGCTTGTCCCATACCTTGATGGCGCGGTTGTTGCGATTGGTCTTCTGGCCGATGCGGACGCCAGCGGGGTTGTAACCGTCGGCACCGTAAGGTGACTTACCGCCGGTCCCGATCCATTTGTTGCCGCCTTGATGGCGACCTTTCTGTTCTTCGAGGCGCTTTTTAAGCTCCTCCATGATCTTGTCCCAGCCGCCGAGCGCTTCGATCTTGGCCTTGTCTTCGTCCGACAGATGCAACTGGCTGACTGAGCGCAACCACTCCTCCGGGATTTCCGCGTTGACGGTCTCGCTCATCAGATCGAGGCCCTGGAAGACGTGGCCGAAGACCTGATCGAATTTGTCGAGATGACGCTCGTCTTTCACCAGCGTGGCGCGGGACAGATAGTAGAAGTTTTCCACCTTGCCGTCGGTGACGTCGGTATCCATCGCCTCGAGCAGCGTCAGATACTCCTTCAAGGTGACAGGCACCTTGGCGGACTTCAATTCCATGAAAAAGGTGGTGAACATTGATCGGGCTCGTGGCGATGGTTCAGGCGGCTCGATATCTTCGGGTGTCATCCTACCGCGCGTGGGCAGAAGGCCTAAGGATGACATTGCATTCGCGGCGAGCACTAAACTGGTCTGCGCCGCATGGCGCGGCGCAGACGGTGTCGTGTTTCCCGGAATCAGCGAGCTTTGTTGAACTCGATGTATTTGCCGGTGGCGTCGGAAGCCGGTGCGAGGACAGGCTGTGCGGACATGCCTTTGAACTGATCGAGGCCGTTGCCCTTGACGCCCTGGAACTGAACCAGCAGTTGCCGATCTTTCTCCCATTCGCCGCCGGCATTGAACTTGACCGGGCCAACGAACGTGGCGTGCTGGGCGGAATGGAGGTATTCGGCGATCTTGGTGTCGTCGACGCTCTTGGTGGCGGTGACGGCCTGACCTAACAGATCGATATAGGCATAAGCGAACGGTGCCATGTAGTAGCCGAGCGGATCGACGCCTTCGGCTGCGGCGCGCGACTGATATTTTGTGAGCAGTGCTTCGACGGCTGGCGTCATAAAGCTGGGGGCCGGCAACCAGTAGTCGTAGTTCAGCACGCCGTTCAAAGCTTCGCCGAGCTTGGTCTTGAAGACCGACGCCTGCAGGCCGACCATCGCGCCGCCGAATGCGCGTACCTTAATGTCCATTTCCTTGGCCGCCAGCACCATGCCGACGCTGTCGAGCGGATAAGAGCCGACGTAGATCACATCGGGGTTGGTGGCCATGACGGCGCGCAGGATCGGCGCGAAGTCGGTCGTGGCGGGCGGATAGCTCTTGTCGTAGACGATGTTCAAGCCAAGCGCCTTGGCGTTGTCGCGGGCCCCGGTGGCAGCGTTACGCGAGAACTCGGCATCGGCCGCGACGATCGCGATGTTCTTGGGTTTGGGGTCCATGGCCATGACGGTGTCGTAGTATGGCTTGGACAGCGACTGCGGAGTATCGGGCCCATTCGGGGCCATGGCGAAATAGCGGTCGTATTTGAACTTCTGGTTGACGTCGAGACCATAGAGACCGATCAGCACCTTCTTGCGCTGCATCGCGACAGGCATGGCGGGCGCGAGCATGTTGGTGGCGTAACCGCCCATGATCAGGTCGACTTTGTCGACGTCCAACAATTTGGTGTAGATGCCCGGCACGGTCGAAGGATTTGACTGATCGTCGTAGTTGACGAGTTGGACTTTGCGGCCGAGCAGACCACCCTTGGCATTGGTGTCTTCTTCCCAGATCTTCATCGCCAACAGCGCGGACTTGCCGTTCGCGCCGAGGGGACCGGTCAGCGACATGGCGAAGCCGATCTTGAGTGGCTCGGTGGTCTGGGCTGATGCGGGCGCGACAGCCGCCGCCAATCCGGCAACTGCCAGCGATGCCGCCGCCAGCGCACGCCGGCGCGTGAACGTGAATTTCATACGTGTTCCCTCCAAAGTCGTTTCTGCTTGTGGCGGCATACTATCCGCAGCACGGCAGGCCACGCCAGCTTGTTTGTTGCCACCGGCGTGCCGGATTAGCGCGTCAGCGCGGCGCCTTGAAGGCTTTTTGCAGTTTGGCGCAGGCGGCATGGCGATGGCAGCCGACCAAGTGGTCGTTGACGAACCCCATGGCCTGCAGAAACGCCTGCACGGTGGTGGGGCCGACGAAGCGAAAACCCTCGGCTTTGAGCAGTTTCGAGATTTTGGTCGAGGCTTCGGTGACCGGCGGCACATCGCCGTGCGCGGCGTGCCTGTTGACCTGCGGCTTGCCGTCGAAAACATCCCACAACACGACGCCCAGATCGCGCGTCTCCTGCAGCTTCAAAAACGCCTTGGCATTGTCGATCGTGGCTTCGATCTTGAGGCGATTGCGAATGATGCCGGCATCGGCCATCAGGCGGGCGCGATCGGTGTCGGTGTAGCGGACGATCTTGGCGGCATCGAACTGGTCGAAAGCAGCCCGAAAGGTTTCGCGCTTGCGCAGGATCGTCAACCACGACAGACCCGATTGAAAACCTTCGAGGATCAGTTTCTCGAACAGCTTCTGGCTGTCGCCGGTCGGCACGCCCCATTCCGTGTCGTGATACAGGGTGTATTCCGGATGCTCGATACCCGGCCAGGTACAGCGGGTTTCTTGGACGGTCATAGGTCGATCACCTGACGATCAGCAACGGATCGGCGATAGCGGTCCATGGCGACAGTGTCGACGACGACGGCGTGGCCGTCGCATTCGATGACTGCGCCTTTGTCCATTGCCTCGGCGACGCGGTCGAGGCGCAGAAGTGCCAACGCCGCCGTGCCAACGCTGCTGCCGACGCTGCCGATGACGGCACTGCCTGTCGTGATCGATGCGCCCGTGACAAGTGGCTGCGCTGCCGTGATGCGCACGACGCGCTTGCGCACGACGGTCTTGTTCTGCATCCGGCTGACGACTTCCTGACCGACGTAGCAGCCCTTGGTGAATGATGCGCCGCCGCTCTGATCGTAATTGGCTTCGTGTGGAAAAATGTCGCCCAGCGCATAGTCGAACGGTGCTTCCGCAATGCCCAGGCGGACGCGTTCGGCGAGATAGGGGCCGTCGAGCTGAGCGTGTTCGCTCGGTCGCCGAAAGACGCCGCGCCACAGAGCTCCGCCCGCACGCGGATCTGGTCCGGCTACGGCATTCTCGATCTCGGTAGGCGCAGTGCCCTGCCCCCAAACCACACCCCAGTCTGACGTCACATCAGATAGCTCGATCCTGGCGCGCAGTTTGTAGAGTTGGAGCCGCTTGATGAGGGCGTCAGCGGTCGCGCTAGACGTGTCGAGAAGCACGCCGTCGGCAGAAGCGAACACAAAAAACTCGAACAGAATTTTGCCCTGTGGTGACAGCAACGCGCTGAGGATCACCGGTTGCGCGTCAAGTGCGGTCAGGTCGGCGCTGACGAGATTGTCGAGCCAGGAGCGGGCATCCGGGCCCTTTACCGCGACAACGCTGCGTTCCGGCAAAGTAGAGATGGAGGCAGTCGCCATCGTCAGGTCACCAGCCATTGCAGCAACTCGCGATTGACCGCCTCTGGCTGTTCAAGCGTCGAAATATGTCCGCAGTCCTCGACGGTAACCAGCGTACTGCCGGGAATGCCGCGCGCGATGTCTTCGGCGTCAGCCACCGGCGTGAGCGCATCTTCTCGACCGACGAGCACGAGCGTCGGCACCCTGATCGCACCGAGCCCGGGGCGGCTGTCGGCGCGGCCGCCGATAGCCTGCTGCTGGCGGGCGAAGTGGGTGATGCCGGTCATGGCCGTCATGCGATCGATGGTGGCGACGAGCGGCGCATCCGTCAGTCGGCGTGGGTGGATCAACAACGGCATGAGAATCGGCGCGAGCGAGCCGAAGCCCACTTTTTCGACGGCAGCGACCTGTTGCCTGCGATTCGCGGTGCGCTCAGGCGTGTCGGACTTGGCGGCGGTATCGAGGAGCGCCAGCCGCGTCACGCGCTCAGGTGCCTGGCGCATGATTTCGAAGGCGATGTAACCGCCCATCGACAGCCCGCACAGCGCAAACGTTTTAGGCGCATGGCGCAAGATGACGGTGGCGATGTCGGCCATGGACGCAGCGACGGTGTGGTCGGCGACGTGACAGCGAGCGACGTCGCGCAGCGCCTTCAGTTGCGGCGCATACAGTTCCGACGTGCAGAGTAAGCCCGGAATAAACACTACATCTTGCATCGGCAGGTTCCTCGGCAACGACATCAACGGTGACAGTGTTATGCCGTTTTCGACAGTGCGGCGGCAACTTTCTCGTTCGTCGCGGTATCAGTGAGGTTCATCGACAGGGCGGTGACGGAGATATATCCGTTGTAGATGGCCCAAAGGTCCGAGCCTTCGGTCGTGACCGAGCGGCGACGCTCAAAGGATAGCCAATAGTATTCTTCCGACCAGGGATCGCGGCGCGCATCGACGCCCAGCAGGTTGAGATCGCGTTTGCCCTGCCGGGTCGCCAGGCGACCTTTGACGGCGTCTGGCGCAGTGTCCGGAAAATTGACGTTCATCAGGACCCCCGTCGGCCATTCGAAAGCAAGCAATGAACGAACGGTCGCAGCGCCATGCGCTTCGGCGGTTTCCCACTGCAGGCGGTCGCGCGATTCGATGCCGAACGCCTGCGATAGGGCAATCGACCGGATGCCGATGGTGGTGCCTTCGAACGCGCCGGCGATGGTGCCGGAATAGGTGACGTCTTCGGCAAGATTGCCGCCACGATTGACGCCTGACAGTACCAGATCAGGCCGACCGATGTCTTTGAGCACGTGGCGCACGCCCATGATAACGCTGTCGGTCGGAGTGCCGCGCACCGCGAACGAGCGATCGTCGACCTGCCGCATGCGCAAGGGTTCGTGCAGCGACAGCGAGTGACCGGCACCAGATTTGTTGGTTTCGGGGGCAACGACCCAGACGTCGTCGGAGAGTTCAGCAGCGATTTTACGCAGCACTTTCAAGCCTGGCGCGTCGATGCCGTCGTCGTTGGTGAGCAAGATGCGCATGGTGTGCCTCGTTGTTTCGGTCGCAGAAATTGTTGCGCCGAAGGTGGTGTGATCCGGAGCAACCTAGCGCGTCTCGTGTGACAGGACCAAAGGCTCCGTTGTCGCTCCCTGTCATGGGTTAAACGTGGCGATCGTCTTCTTCGGCGAGGCCGTGCGGGGTTTTTTCCCAGAGGTATGGATCGCGGTAGAGCTGCCAGAGAGCGCGATAGGCGGCAAGTGAGATGAGCATCCAGTATACCGGCATCAGCGCGGCCGCGAGGGTGAGATGATGCCCGCGACGGCGGGCCGCGACAGCGCCGATCACGATCGCGGCCAAGTACCCGGCGATCAGATTGCCGGCAGACAGCCACCATAGAATGGGGCCGAGCGTGGCACCGAAGCTTGCGGGGCCGATGTCGAGAACGGCGTCGACAACAACAGCGAGATAGAACAGCGGATGCACGAGAGCCGAGAGGATCAAACCGCCGAGATACAGGTGGAAGCCGAGCGTGCGGGCAAATCCGAGTTCGCGCTGAAGCACGAACGGTTGGCGGGTATGTACGAGGTAGGTCTGCATCCAGCCTTTGAGCCAGCGCGTGCGCTGACGCAGCCACAGCTGAAACGTCGCTGGTGCCTCCTCCCACGTGGTCGAGGAAACCATGGCCGTGCAATAGCCTGACCGCGCGATGCGAATACCCAGATCGGCGTCCTCGGTCACGTTGTAGGGGTCCCACCCGTCGAGCTGGACCAGAATGGCGCGCGTAAAATGATTGGACGTGCCGCCCAGCGGCATCGGCAAACGCAGGCGCTGGAGCGCCGGCAGAATACTGTCAAATAGTGCGGAGTACTCAACGGTAAATTGCCGTGTAAGCCAGCTTTGGCGGGCGTTGAAAATGTTCAGACACGCCTGCACACAAGCCAGCGGCGGGTGGCCGGCAGAGCGCCGCGAAGCTGCCTGGAAGGTTGCCAGCGCACGGCGCAGTTGATCCCGCTCCGGCCGATCCTCCGCATCGTAGATGACGACGTAAGTTCCGCGCGCGAGCGCCAGCGCATAATTGAGCGCGCGGGGCTTCGTGCGGGGCTCGCCGTCCGGCACGACGACGACGCGCATGAACGACGGCAGATCGATGGCGAGCAGGGCTGCTTTGGTGGCGATATCGCTGTCTTCAATGGCCAACAGGCAATCGAGTTTTGTCGCGGGGTAGTCGAGCTCTGTTAGCGCCGCGATCAAGCTCGGCAGAACGTCGGCCTCGTCGTAGAGTGCGACCATGATCGAATAGACCGGCAAGTCATGATCGAGAACCCGGGCTGTCGGCAGCTCTGTCGACGACCGGCGGAACAGGCCAGCGAGCGCACAGAGCCGCACCAGCAGGCTGCCCACGAAGGGGACAGTCAGCATGACAGTCAGAAATGCGAGAGTGCCATGCGGATGGGAAACCGCCGCACCGATCAGCAAGCCGATGACAACGGCCAGACCCAGCGGCTGCCAGGAGGGTCCCGCTCGGCCGGCCGACATGATCGGCTGCCGACGCTTCAGTGCAAGCGTTGCCGTTCGCAAATTGGTGGTCGCGTCGGCGCGTTCGAGGGCGGATTGCACCGCGCGGCCGGTGGCGAGCACCGTAGGATAACGCATGCGACCAGCGGCGGAAACGGCGGTCGAAACGACGCCCGGGTGGGCTGCGGTGGCGCAGATGATGCGCGCGGGCTGGCAGCGATAGGAACCCGCATAGACGTGCGCCTCGGATCGCGGTGCCGCTGCCCGCACTTCGACCTCGAAGTCGTAGCCGGCATGGACAATCTGAAGCGTACGCGCGAGGGCTGCCGTGTAACGAAACTGACTGATGCGATCGGCGATAAAAAGAGCAGACAGCAGATCGACGCCGGTTTTAACGGCCAATACCTCTGCGTCGAGCAACGCTTCGATATCGGCCATGTCTCGAATGACGAAGGCGTAATCGGCTAGCCAAGGTCGCACGGCGATAGCCTGCTGCACCGAAGACGCATCGCTGCCGACCGCATCAGCGGTGCCGAACTCGATCCCCACCGCATTTGCCCCGCGCCACGACCGTCCCACCGGCCATGACCTGCCACACACAACCCCTAGTTATTTGACGTGACCTTTCGGTAGCAAGCTTTTTCGTCACGCTACGAGGGAGTTCTTTCGACGTGGCGTCGGCGTGAGGGCCAGACAGCAAAAGGCATTCCTGTGTGCTCACGCGGTAACAGGGGCTGGCGATACGTCCGCAGTCGTTCGATAGTTGGTGCGGGTCGAACCGACCTAACCGTGCCGTCCGTTTCTGCGAGCCCGTCAATGACCGATCACACTCCGGCGATACCGGCTCCACGGCCGGCATCCACCGCGCCGCCGCCCGCGAAAAATGCGATGGACAGATTCATCGACGGAATCGAGCTGATCGCGGCCGTGTTCGTCGGCATCGTGGCGGCGGACATCTTCATCTCGGTGCTGCTGCGTGCGTGCTGCCGGATACAGATTCCGGACGCCTACGATTTCGGACGCTTGTTGCTGGGCATTCTCATCTTCTGGGGGATCGCGGCGACCAGCTATCGCGGCGCGCATATTTCGGTGGATCTGTTGTGGTCTGCGGTCAACAAGCGCTGGCAACGGATCATCGACGTGTTCGCGACGCTGGTGTTGTTGCTGGTCGTGGGTGTGCAGACGCGCATGCTGTTCGACAAGGTGTGGACCACCTACCTCGACAACGTGCTCACATTCGATCTGCATCTGCCGACATGGCCGTTCTTCGCCGTGGCATGGCTGGGCGACGTGTCGGCGGTCATCCTGATCACGATCCGCACGTGGCGGCTGATTTTCAATCCGGCCAAGATGGATGCCGCCCATGCGGACGCTGCAAGTGAATAACGTGAGCAAGTGCCTGCGGTGGCCTTTGCGCGTGCGCAGATTTGTATCGACTGCTCGTACCTCGGGGCGCACGCGATGACCACTGATACCGTTGCCATTCTGGGATTTGTTACGCTGTTCGTGCTGATGCTGTTGCGGGTGCCGGTGGGCATGGCGATGGGTCTTGTGGGTGTGTGCGGCTTCGGCGTGCTGAATGGCTGGACGCCGGCGCTGAAGCTGATCGGGCAAAGCTCCATGCGCACCGTCACCGACTATCAGTTCGGCGTCATCCCGATGTTTTTGCTGATGGGTGCGTTCGTCACGGCGTCCGGCATGAGCCGCGAATTATTCCGGGCGGCGCATGCGCTGATGGGACATCTACGCGGCGGACTGGGCTTTGCGACCATTCTCGCCTGCGGGGGATTCGCGGCGATTTCGGGTTCGTCGGTTGCGACAGCGGCGACGTTCTCGACGGTGGCTTATCCGGAAATGCGCCGGCACAAGTATCCGCAGAGCTTTGCGACCGGGGTGATCGCGGCGGGCGGCACCTTAGGCGCGATGTTTCCACCGTCGACGGTGCTGGCCGTGTACGGCGTGATCACCGAACAGGACATCGGCAAGCTGTTCATTGCCGGTATCGTGCCGGGCCTGCTGGCAGTTACGATGTACCTGATCACGATCATGTTGATCGGGTGGTACAAGCCCGACTTCCTGCCGTCCGGCGTCAAGGCGACGTGGGGGGAGCGGCTGACCGCCCTTAAAGACGTCTGGGCACCGCTGCTGCTGTTCGTGTTCGTGATCGGCGGGCTGTACGGAGGCTTCTTCACGCCCACCGAGGCCGGCGGTGTCGGCGCGGGTGGCGCGTTCCTGATCGGTGTCGCACGCGGGCGGCTGGGGCGCGCCGAGATCCGCCACTCGCTGCTGCAGGCGACGCGCACGGCGGCAGCAGTTTTCACGGTGCTGATCGGCGCGCTGATCTTCGGCTACTTCCTGACCATTACGCAGGTGCCGCAGAAACTGACGGAGTTTCTGGTCGGCCTGGGCCTCGGTTCCTACGGGGTGCTGGCGCTGATCATGCTGATGTACCTGATCCTCGGCTGCCTGATGGATGCAATGGCGATGGTGATCCTTACCGTGCCGATCGTCTTTCCGGTGATCAAGGCGCTCGGGTTCGATCCAATCTGGTTCGGCGTGATCATCGTCATGACGGTGGAGTTGGGATTGATTCACCCGCCGGTGGGCATGATCGTGTTCGTCATCAAGAGCGTGGTCGACGACGTCAAGTTTTCGACCATCTTCCGCGGCGTGATCCCCTTCATCATCACCGACTTCATCCGACTGCTGATCCTGATCGGGTTCCCAGCACTGGCGACGTGGCTGCCGAGCCGGATGTAGGGATGAGACGATGCCGAGCGTAAAATCGCCTATCGCAAGCAATCTGACGTGTCGTGGGTCCCGGCCTGCGCCGGGATGACGAACGGGGGGAAGTGGCGACCTGAAAAATGGTACCTCGTAAATTGCTCGATGAAAATCTTGCGGTGCGTTCGGATTGGTAAAAATGCTGAAATTAGCTTGAAACTACGCGAGCCAATTTTTTCCGTAAAATCGCCTACATGAGCAATCTGACGTGTCGGGGGTCCCGGCCTGCGCCGGGATGACGAACCGGGGGGAAGTGGCGACCCGAAAAATGGTACCTCGTAAATTGCTCGATCAAAATCCTGCGATGCGTTCGGATGGCAAAAATGCTGTAACTAACTTGAATCTATGCGAGCCAATCTTTTCCGTCATCCCGGCGAAGGCCGGGACCTACGACAAGGGGATTTCATACTGTGCCCGACGCTTACAATCGTCACCGCAAAACGCCGTGCGTCTACTTGTTGGCAAGCAAGCGTGACGGGGTGCTGTATTGCGGCGTGACGAGCAATCTGCACGATCGTATGTCGAAACACGTGAACGGGATTTTCGAAGGGTTCAGCAAAAAGCATTGCGTCCATTCGCTTATCTATTACGAAATGCATGACAGCATGGAGGCTGCGATCACGAGAGAAAAACGGATCAAGGACTGGCATCGCGCCTGGAAGATTCGCTTGATACACTCATTCAATCCGGAATGGATCGATCTGTACGACCGCAACAGCGGCGAAATTCTCGTTGGACCGGCGGACGTCGTGGGAGCACGCTGAAACCTGCCGTGGGTCCCGGCCTTCGCCGGGATGACGAAAGCAAGGTCAGCCCTTCGCAATTCTGTCGATGCCGCCCATGTAGGGTTTGAGGACTGCGGGGACGAGGATGCTGCCGTCGGCTTGCTGGTAGTTTTCGAGTACGGCGACGAGCGTGCGTCCGACGGCTAAGCCGGAGCCGTTCAGCGTGTGGACGAAGTGCGGCTTGCCATCGGCCTTGCTGCGATAGCGGGCGTCCATACGGCGGGCCTGGAAATCGCCGCACACCGAGCACGAGGAAATTTCGCGGTAGGTGTCCTGGCCGGGCAGCCAGACTTCAAGGTCGTACGTCTTCTGGCTGGCGAAGCCCATGTCGCCAGTGCAGAGCAGCATGGTGCGGTAGGGCAGCTCAAGCAGTTGCAGGATATTCTCGGCGGCCCTGGTCATGCGTTCGTGTTCGGCAAGCGACGTTTCGGGGGTAGTGATCGAGACCATCTCGACCTTGAGGAACTGGTGCTGGCGGATCATGCCGCGCGTGTCGCGACCTGCCGCGCCAGCCTCGGAGCGGAAGCATGGCGTGCAGGCTGTGTAGCGTTGCGGCAGTGCCGCTTCGTCGACGATCTGTTCGCGGGCGAGGTTGGTGAGGGAGACTTCGGCGGTGGGGGTTAGGTAGAACTCCTCGCGCGCCAAAACCTCATAAAGATCGCAAGTCAGTTTGGCGATATCATTGGCAACGACATCCTTCGAGTTGTTGGCGATCAATGCAAATCGACGAAGAAGTGCATCCGCAATTGGGCCTTTTTCCTCGATCGCCGTCATAATCTTGGATGCTTTGAACAGGTCCTCTTCAAATTTTGGAAGATTGCCTGTGCCGTAGGCTGCGTTGCGTTTGACTAGGACGGGTGGGTTGACTTCGGTGTAGCCGCCGATGCCGGCGTTCTCGGCGGCGGTGTGGGTGTCGAGCATGAACTGAGCAAGAGCGCGTTCGAGGCGGGCGAGGGGGCCCTTGAGAAAAACGAAGCGTGCGCCGGAGACTTTGGCGGCGCTTTCGAAGTCCATCATTCCGAGCGCTTCACCCAATTCAAAATGTTGCTTGGGTTTGTTGGGCCGGTGTTCGACGAGCGATTTGGTTGGATCGCCCCAGGTCCGAACCACGACGTTGCCGCCTTCGTCGTCGCCGTCGGGAACTTCGGCGAGCGGGATGTTGGGAATTACGGCGAGCAGATCACCGAGCTGCTTTTCAAGTTTGGCGGCTTCGGCTTCGTCGAGCGCAAGCTGATCTTTCAGCGCTGCAACTTCGGCCATCAGCTTTGCGGCGAGCGCATCGTCTTTGGCTTTCTTGGCGGCACCGATTTCTTTCGAGGCGGCGTTGCGGCGGGCTTGCGCGTCCTGGGCGCGGGTGGAAACACGGCGCTTGTCTTCGTCGAGCTTGATGATAGCGACCGACGAAAACTGATCGCCAAGGCCGCGACGGTGCATGCCTGCGTCGAACGCTGCGGGATTGTCACGGATAGCTCGGATGTCGTGCACGATGTGTCTCGCTCGGGCTGCTATGAAAGGGAGTCAACGACGCGCGAAAAACACCCTCATCCGGCCTTCGGCCACCTTCTCCCCAAGGGGAGAAGGCAACTCCTCATATATCTGAGGGTGGTGCTCTCCCCTTGGGGAGAGGATGTCCGAAAGACAGGTGAGGGGGCCTTCTTCGCGAGTCGCAATATTTGCTGCCGGGCACATTAAGCCATCCATGCTGTGCTGCAAACAGGCGTGATCGCGTGTCGACGGCAGCTGAAGCAAGTTAGTGGCATCTCTGGTGTGTCGACTGCTGTGAACGAACGGACGGTGTCGTGGGTCCCGGCCTGCGCCGGGATGACGGACACTAGGATCGTGGGTGGTTGCGGTTTGTGGGGGGCGTGTCACACTTGCGATACGCGCGGAGACGCCGACGGAAGCAAACGGGAAGACATGCCCATGACCATGCACAAGCTCAACAGACGTCACGTCATGATCGCGGGGTCGGCATTGGCGGTCGTTGCGCCATGGCGACCGGCGCGCGCCGAGACGAACGTCATTCGCATCGGGGTGCAACCGAGCCTCAGCTATACGCCACTGTACGTCGTCAAAGAGCGCGCGCTGATCGAGAAGCACGGCAAGGCTGCGGGACTCGACATCAAGAGCGAGTTCGGCAGTTTCGCGAGCGGTCCGGCGATGAATGACGGATTGCTTGCGGGACAGCTCGACGTGGTGTGCGGCGGCACGTCAGGCGGCATCATCATCTGGGACAAGACGCGGGGCAAAGGTCCGATCGAAGTGAAGGGCGTGGCGGCCATCAACTCGTTGGCGTTCTATCTGTTCTCGTCGCGCGCCGGCGTCAAATCGCTGAAGGATCTGGGCGAGCAGGATCGCATCGCGGTGCCGGCGGCGAAATCGTCGATGCAGGCGGTGTTGCTGCAGATGGCGGCAGCAAAGCTTTTCGGGGAGGCCAACTGGGCCAAATTCGATCCGCTGACGGTCACGATGGCGCATCCGGACGCGTTTTTATTGCTGGGCAGCGGCAAGAGCGAACTGAATGCGCATTTCTCGGGCCCGCCTTACCAATACGATCAGCAGAAAGATGCGAAGCTGACGCAGGTCGCGAGTTCGCTCGACATCACCGATGGGCCGATGACGCTCAACATGATCTGGGCCACCACGCGCTTCCACGACGAGAATCCGAAAGCGTACAAGGTGTTTCTGACCGCCTACGAGGAAGCTCTCGAGATCGTGCGGAAAGATCCGAAAGGGGCCGCCGAGAACTACGCGGCGAACGTGAAATCGAAGGTCAACATAGCGGAAGTGCTGCAGGGCCTGACCGATCCAGGAACGAAGTTCTCGTCGAGCCCCGAGCGCGTGGCGACGATGGGGCAATTTTTGTACAAGACCGGGGTCGTTAAAAACCGGATGGAGAGCTGGAAGGACTTCTTCTTCGCCGACATCCACGAAAAGGGCGGCAGTTGAGTTGGTGACCGATACGGGCGCGCGCTGCTCGTTTCGGGAAAGCGTCTCCAGCCGGAAATTAAAAAAAATGGGGTGCGGTTGGTCCGCACCCCATGGCAGTTGCTTTCAGGCAGTCAGCAGGTCAGTTTCAATTCATTTAATGCAAGCGTCGGGCCAGTGGCGCTGGCGATTACCTGGAGAGCCGGAGAGCTGAGATCTTCTGGGCGATGTCGCGGAAAGCGGCGTCGAGTTCGTCGCCGTTCTCGGCCTTGTAGAAGTGGCTCTCATCGTTGGCGCAGGTTTTCAGCGTGTCGGCCGCTGCGGCGTTGTCACCTGCCTTGATGAAGCCGACGGTGTAGACCGTGATGCCCTTGGTCTTCATGCCGTCACACAGCGCTACGGCGCGGGCGCGGCTGTCGACACCGAACGCGCCGCCCAACTCAGTGCCGTCGTTGGTGCCACCGACCGTATTGTAGATGCCGTCGGTCATGAGGATGGCGATCTTGCGGGTGGTGGTATCACCGTACGCTGCAGGTGCGCTCGCGGCGGGCCAGACTTTCGCCCATTGCGGCGACAGCAGGCCCCAGGCCCAAGTGGTGCCAAGGTGGCCCGAAGTCCAGCCGCCGGGGGCAAGCGCATCGATGGTCGGCTGGAGCTTCGCGCGATCGCTGGTCAGTGCCGTGACGGTCGCCTTGGCGGGGCAGGCGGGTGCTATGGCGTTGGCCTTGGGGCCGAGATCCTTGACGGTTTTGAGGCTGTCAAGGCCGGCGGGCAGGACGTCGGTGGCGTCGTTGAACGAGGTGCGACGCTCGAAGACGCAGCCACCCGGAGCCGCGCTGCCAGCCACGACACTGGCGTAGCCACCGGCGTTAACGCCTGCCGAGAAGGGGGCAATGCCGACGCGAAACTTGGCACCGCCGTTGCCGGATTTCGGCAGCAGAATGTCGAGCAGAGAGTTACTGGCGGACTTGAGGCTGTCGATCTTGCGGGTGCCGTTGATGGTGTCGCTCATCGAGCCGGTGACGTCGAGTTGCAAACCCACTTCGACGTTCTGCGACTGCTCGTTGAAGATGGCAGTGGCGGTTTGCGGGACCTGTATGGTCTTGATGCCGGCAACGAGCGCAAACATGGTGGGGACCTGGGCCTTGACCGCTACCGTCACGCCTGTGCCGTCGGCGGTCAGGGCAAGATCGAAGCCGGTGATGGCGATGGTCTTGGCAGCGGCGGCCATATTGTGGTCGAAGAACGTGCGGGCGAGGGGCGCAAGCGCGCTGATAGCGGTGCCGGAGATGCGGAGTTCCTTGGCCGCGAAAAGGGTCGTCGCATCGACGGCACCGGTGAGCCGGGTGCGGGCCCAGGTGGCACGGCCGTAGTCGATCGCGCAGGCCGTGAACATGATGACAACAGACAAAGTGAGCGCGAACACGATCGCTAGCGATCCTTGCTCATTTGATGCGAGCCGGCGAGCCAAGGGCGATGGTGAAAAGCTTTGCAACATTTGTGTCTCCGTAGATCAAAGGCGATGCCATTGACCTCGGAGTTGCAACCCGGATGCCGAAAAGGGTTGGGGCAGCGGGGAGCGATAGGCGTGCTTAAAAAGCTGTAAACGGATGGATCGGCATCAGTGCTGCGTCTGATACTCGTATCGAAACGGAACGGAATCCCTATTCGAGACGCTGGCTTAAAAATCCGAGACAATGCCGCCTTTTTCCCAATCGCCGAAGCGCGTGGGATCGGGACCGGCCTGGCCACCGAGTTCGCGAGGTTTGTCGGGCGCACCTTGTTCGGTTTCGAGACGGCGACGTTCGGCGGCTTCGGCCAGAGCGCGCTGCGCTTCTGGGCTGAGAACCCGCTCGGGGGGCGGCGTGGCGGTTTTGGATGTAGTCATGGGGTGCAAGCTTTGGGTGAGAGTCCTGTCAATGTGATCGTCGTGACAATATAAGGGCTATAGAGCGCCGCCGGGAATGCGACGGCTTGGTCGTGGCTAGCCGCCTGCGGCCGTGGCGAGACGAGCGATGGTGTCCATGATCAGGCCCTTGCGGTCGAGGTTGAGGGCCATCGCTTCTGATTTTGCCGCCGCAGTGTCGGACCATGCGGCGGCGAAAGCGGGCAGGCGGCCATCGCTCATCAATCGGCGGGCGAGGGCGAGATCGGCAGGCGTGCCGGACCCGGTTGCCTCGGCGCGGACCAAACGGGCAAGCAGATCCAACAGAAATTCGTAGAACTGTTCAAACTTCTGTTCGGCGGCAGCGCCCGCCATCTCGTCGGACAGCGTATGGACGGCGGCCCAGTCGATCTTGGGAAGAGCGGTGACGGTGGCGAGCACGCGTTCGTAAATTTTCAGGCCGCCGGTCGAGGTGGCGGCGAGAGCGCGGCGGACGCTGCCTTGGGAAAGTTCGATCAGCCGTGGCCACTCGCCCGGTGAGGGCGGATTGCCGCTTTCGCTGGTCGTAAGGGCCTGGCTGACCGCAGCCTGGAGGTCGTCGGGGGCGAGGGGCGAAAGGTTGAGCAGGCGGCAGCGCGAGCGGATCGTCGGCAGCAGCCGGCCCGGCTCCGACGACAACAGAATGAAGACGGTGCGTGGCGGTGGCTCTTCGAGTGACTTGAGGAGAGCGTTGGCGGCGGCGGCGGCGAGATCATCGGCGGTGTCGACGAGCACGACGCGCCAGGCGTCACCTTCGGCCTTGTGGCCAAGGAACATGCGTAAGCGACGCACTTCGTCGATCGGGATCGAGGCGGTGTGGCGCTTGGCTTTCTGATCCCAGGGACGGCGCAACAAGAGCAAATCGGGATGCGAAAGCGCGGTCACCTGACGATAGGCGACGGACGTCTCCGGCACCGCAAGCGTGGTGGCGCTCGGATCGCGTTCGCCAGACTTGGCCAGCAAATGGCGGGTGAAGGCATAGGCCAACGTGGCTTTGCCGATCCCTTCGGGGCCAGTAATCAGCCAGCCGTGGTGCAGCCGGTTGGAGCGCACGCGTTCGAGCAGCATCTGTTGCGTAGCATCGTGGCCGATGACTGCCCGCGTGTGTCGCGGATGCGGAAAGCCCTCGAGGCGGTCGGCCTCGGGCGTGGCTTCGATTTCCTGCAGTGCGGGTTTACGGGCCATCAGCTGGCTGCCAATCGGAAGCGCGCGGAGACGTGACGCCAAATCTGATCGGCCAAGACGAGTTCGTTCTGGAAGGCGTCGAATATGGCGATGCGATGGGGCTCGCTCTTGGCAAGCGCGAGGAAACCGTCGCGAAGGCGCTGATGGAATTCGAGATGGCGACCTTCAAAGGTGTCGGCGCGTAGAAACGCCCCCGGAGTGGCAGCGGTTTGGCGGCGTCGATCGGCGCGGGCGAGGCCGACTTTCGGATCGAGATCGAGCAAGATGGTCAGCGCGGGCTGCGTATCGCCGACGACGAGCGTATCGAGCGCGCCCAGCGCGGCCTGATCGAGGCCGCCGGCGGCGCCTTGATAAACTCGCGTGCTGTCGGCGAAGCGATCGCAGAGCACCCATTGGTTTGTCGCCAACGCGGGCCGGATGATGACGTCGAGATGATCGGCGCGGGCGGCGTAGAACGACAGCGCTTGCGCGAGGGGCGATGTCGGCGCGACGGTTTGGTCGAGTATGATCGCCCGCAGACGTTCGGCGAAGGCGGAGCCGCCTGGTTCTCGGGTCAAGGTCACGGTCAAGCCGGCCGCGCGCAGACGCACCGCGAGATGGGCGACCTGAGTCGATTTACCCGTGCCTTCGCCACCCTCGAAGGTGATGAACTGGCCTCTCGGCGTTACGGTGTCAGAACTCTCCGTCATGGGCTGGTTTGACCCGACGTAGCGCGCGCTGTCAAATTTGCTGCTGCGACTGTATGCAAAGCTGTCGGCAAAGTTGTTGCCGCCTTGGTGCTGCCACCGGAATCACTGATGGCGTGAGCATAAAGATGGTGCGGAGCAGGGCAATGGTGCAGCGATCGAAGACGGGCAAGACGGCATCGCGGACGCAGGCCGAGACTTTAGGCAAAAGCGCTGCGGTAAAGGTTGGCAAGCAGACTCCCTCGAAGAACAGCACTCAGGCTGGGGCAAAACTCGGCGCTGCCGCTAAAATGGCGGAGACGGCCTCAGCGCAGAGGTTTAGCAAGAAGACGATCGCGCTGATCTACGACTTCGACGGCACGTTGTGTCCGCGACCGATGCAGGAATATGCGTTCCTGCCGAAGATCGGCGAGAACCCGGAAGCGTTCTGGGCGGAAAGCAACAAGATCGCGCGCGAGCAAGGTGCCGATCCGCTGATCACATACATGCATCTGCTTTACAAAAAGGCCAAAGCCAAGGGCGTGCGCATCGACCGCACCGATCTGGTGGCGCAAGGCGCGTCCGTGGAATTCTATCCCGGCGTCATGGAGTGGTTCGATGCCACCGCCGATTATGTGCGTAAAGTCACCGAGGGCCAGGGCGTGACTTTGCGCCATTACCTCATTTCATCGGGCCTTACAGAGATCGTCGAGGGGACGCCGATCTATCGGAAATTTCACAACGTGTTCGCGTCGGAATACTGGTTCGACGCTTATGACCTGCCGTATCCGAAGCGCGTGATCACGGACACCGGCAAGACGCAGTATCTGTTCCGCATCAACAAGGGCATCGAGAGCCTGGGCGAGAGTATCAATCATCACATGCCGGAGGCCGAGCGGCCGATTCCGTTCTCCAACATGATCTATTTCGGCGACGGCGATACGGACGTGCCGTCGATGGCAGTGGTGCGCAAAAGCGGCGGGCGCGCAATCGCGGTGCATGGCGGCGA
>JANYHG010000188.1 GCA_025359165.1 Hyphomicrobiaceae bacterium | reverse complement strand
GCCGCGCACCTCGTCGAACCGAACGCGGCGCTGGCCGAGATCGCGGCGCAGATGCTCGCGACGGCAGGCATGACGTGTCATCTCAAAGCGACCGATCTGGCGATCCTCGCTGCGCCGTCAATCGACGCCGATCTCGTCACGTTGAGTTATGTGCTCGCCGAGCAGCCGCAGGCACAGATTGCAGAGGTAGTGGCGGGAATTGCGCCGCACGTTGCGCAGACGATCGTCATCGTCGAACCCGGCACACCCGCCGGCTATGCGCGCATCCTGGCCGCCCGCGCTGCGCTGATCGCTGCCGGGCTGACGATCGTCGCGCCGTGCCCCCATGCAGCGCCCTGTCCGTTGGCTGCGGGCGATTGGTGCCATTTTTCGGTGCGATTGCAGCGGACTGCGGCGCACATGGGTCTCAAAGATGCGTCGGTGCCGTTCGAGGACGAGCGCTTCGCCTTCGTCTCCGCCGTCAGAACGCCATTCGCGCCGTCACCGGTCGCCCGTTTGATCCGTCCTCAGACAGTCGAAAAAGGCTTCGTCGACCTGGCCTTGTGCACCCCCGCAGGGCTCGCGACCCGCCGCGTGCCGCGTCGCGACAAGCCCGCCTACAAGGCAGCCAAAGCGCTCGATTGGGGGGACGCGGTCTAATGACTTGGCATGACCGTTCTAGCTCCTCGTTCTAGCCCCGTCGGCGATCTTCCTGTAGCAGTGGTGCGGTAAGTGACTGACCCCAATTCGGCGTGGATCGATGCAGAAAACAAAACCTTTACCCGCAACCGACGCGCTCGCGTCGATCGATGCCATCACGGCGGCGCTCGAAACCGTCGGCTATATCTCGACGAAGCCAATCTCGACGGCACTCTATCTCGCCCACCACCTGCGCAAGCCCGTGTTGATCGAAGGCCCGGCGGGCGTCGGTAAAACCGATCTGGCGATCTCGGCGGCCAAGGCGTTGCAGTTCGCGCTGCTGCGCCTGCAGTGCTACGAAGGCCTCGACGACAGCAAGGCGCTGTACGAATGGAAGTACGGCAAGCAACTGCTATACACACAAATTCTCAAAGACAAGATCGGCCACGTCGTCGGCAGCACCGACACGATGGATCAAGCCTTCGGCAAACTTAAAAGCTTCCAGGATTTATTCTTCTCGCGCGATTTTCTCGAGGCGCGACCGTTGCTGCAGGCCATGGAACAGGGTGCCGGCAGCGTGCTGCTGATCGACGAGGTCGATAAGTCCGACGAAGCGTTCGAGGCGCTGTTGCTGGAAGTGCTCGCCGACTATCAGGTGACCATACCCGAAATCGGCACCATCCAGGCGCAGGTACCGCCGCTGGTGATCCTGACGTCGAACGACACGCGCGAACTCGGCGATGCGCTCAAGCGCCGCTGCCTTCATCTGCACATCGGCTTTCCCGATGCGGCGCTCGAAACCCGCGTCGTACGCGCACGCGTGCCAGCCATTTCGGAAACATTGCTGGCGCAGATGGTGGCGTTCGTGCAGGCCCTCCGCGCCGAAAACATCCGCAAGCCGCCGTCGATCGCCGAGTCGGTCGACTGGGCCCGTACGCTGATCCTGATGCACGCCAGCCAACTCGACGAGGCCATGGTCCGCGACACGCTCAACGTGCTGCTCAAACGCCAGAGCGACATCCTGGCGGTGCAAGATCGCCTGCCGGATCTCTCACGCCGCGCGCGCGAACGAACCTGATGGACCGCACGCTCAGCAGTTTCATTCGTGCCTTGCGGGCAGCCGGTGCCGAGGTCTCGACGGGCGAGGCGATCGACGCGGCGCGGGTGCTCGCGATGATCGGGTACGGCGACAAGTCGGAACTGAAAACCGCATTCTCGCTGGTGCTGGCCAAAACGCTGCCCGAGAAGGCGATCCACGACCGCGTCTTCGATCTGTTTTTCAGCGCGCCAGCGACAGCCGACGCGACGTCGTCGCCAGACCCTGACGACGACAGCGCCACAGACAAAGCTGGTGCGTCCGAAGTCGAGCAACTGATGTCGCTCGTGCGCGGCGCAGGGGGCGGCAACGCCGACCAGCTGATGGCGGAAATCGCGCAAGCTGCCGAGAGCGCCGGGGTCGACGACATCAGGTTTCCATCGCAAATTCCGTACTATGTCCGCCAGACCATGCAGCAGATGGGGATCGCGCCGCTGGAAGCACGCCTGCGCGACCTGTTGCTGTCGCCATCACCACAGACGCACCAGGAAGCCACCGATCTCGCGGCTGCCCGCGACGCGTTGCAACGTCATGTGCGCGTGCGCGTCGACCAACGCTTCCAGCTGTTCGGCAAGCCGGCCACTGAAAGTTTTCTGTCGGATGTCGCGGTCAACCGCGCGCTCGGGCGGATGGGATCGGCGGACCTCGAACGCATGAAGATCGCCGTGGCGCGGATGGCCAAGCGGCTGGCGACGAAACATTCGCGGCGACGGCGCATCACGTCACGCGGCAAACTCGATCTGCGCGGCACGCTGCGGGCCAACGCCAGCCACGATTTCATCCCCTTCAATCTGGTACTGAAGTACAAGCGGCGCGACAAGCCGCGCATCGTCGCCATCTGCGACGTGTCGGCGTCCGTTTCGCAACAAGCACATTTCCTGCTGCTGTTCCTGTACGCGCTGCGTGACACGATCACCGATCTGTCGACGTTTGCATTTTCGAGCCAGCTCTACGACATCGCGGCACCTCTCGACACCCTGCCGTTCGACGATGCGATGGCTTTCATCCTGCAGGAATACGGCAGTGGCTCGACCGACTATGGACAAGCGTTTGCGGATCTCGCCGACCGGCATTGGGATCTCATCGATCGCCGCACGACGGTGCTGATCCTTGGCGATGGTCGCTCCAACCAGACAGATCCAAGGCTCGATCTGTTTCGTGAAATGAGCGAGCGGGCCAAACGGGTCATCTGGCTGTGTCCCGAACCTCCGGGCCGTTGGGGCACCGGCGATAGCTGCATGCTGCAGTATCGCACCTTCGCGACGCACGTCAGCCATTGCACCAGCGCAGTCGACATCGAACGCGCCATCGACGAAGCTCTGGAAGCTTACGTTTAGACGTCCTGGGCGATTGCAAGATCGGTTTGCACCGTAGAAGTTGTTGCAACGTGACGTAGTTTCGTCGTGGCCGCGCAGGCGGCCATCCACGACAAGCTTCCGCCAGCTGAATGTAGCGGGAGCATCCATCCCCGCTGAACACTTTCGATTCTGTTGAACAGCAGTTTGTTGCACGCTGTCGTGGATGGCCGCCCGCGCGGCCATGATGGATATTGGACTTCCGTCGTGGTTTGTACCTGGACTAGCCTGGCCGCCATCGACGAGGCTCTAGAAGCTTTCGCGTGAACGTCCTAACATATCTGCGGAGCTGCCAGTGGCGGCCGAACTCGAGGGGCTGCCATGAAGGCGAATTTCAACGAACTGTTCTCGGTGAAGGGTAAAGTCGCCTTGGTGACCGGCGGATCACGTGGCATCGGCGAGATGATCGCGGCCGGCTTCCTGGCCAACGGGGCCAAGGTTTACATCTCCTCGCGCAAGCAGGTGACCTGCAACGAGACCGCCGCCCGCCTCGCCGGGCAATATGGCGGCACCTGCATCGCTCTGCCTGCCGATCTCTCCACGATGGTGGGCGTCGAAAAGCTGGCGGCAGATCTGGCCCAGCACGAGCCGAAACTGGATATTCTGATCAATAACGCGGGTGCGGCCTGGGGCGCGCCGATCGACAGCTTCCCAGAAGCCGGCTGGGACAAGGTGATGGACACCAACGTCAAGGCGGTGTTCTTCCTGACGCAGAAGCTGCTGCCGCTGTTACGCAAAGCTGCAAGCGCCGCGAGCCCCGCCCGCGTCGTCAACATCGGCTCGATCGACGGGCTGAAGACGGCAGCCTTCGACACGCCCTCGTACGGCCCGTCCAAGGCTGCCGTGCACCATCTGACGCGCTTCCTTGCCTCGCAACTCGCCCGCGAGCGCATTCTCTGTAACGCCATCGCACCCGGCCCCTATCCGACATGGATGCTGAGCACCGGCGTCGGCTTCGGCGGTGCCACGGAAAATGTGGATTGGGCCAGCGTCGGCGCGCGCAATCCGAGCGGTCGTGTCGGCAGCCCGGAAGACATCGCAGGCCTCGCCATCTTCCTTTGCTCGCGGGCGGGGGAGTATGTTGTCGGCCAAGTCATCGCCAGCGACGGCGGCATCGTCGCTGCGTCTTGAACGCCCGGTTTCTACAACAGCCACCCTCGATATTTCGATCAACCTCACACAGGAAACGCCATGACAAAAAAATCGACGTCCAGCGCTGCGAAGCCGAAATCGAGCTTCGGTTTCAACCCGACCGACGAACTCAACGATCTCCGCATGAGCGAGAAGGCGCTGCCGCTCTATGAGCAGGTAAAGGCGTTCATCAAAGACACGGTCGAGCCGATGTCGAAGGAATTCCACAAGCTCGGCGAGAACCGCAAGGAGCGCTTCAGCTACGCGCCGGGTCAGCTCGAATGCCTGCAGAAAGCCAAGGACAAAGCCAAGAAAGAAGGCCTGTGGAATTTCTTCCTGCCTGACGCGCACACCGGCGAAGGCCTCAAGAATCTGGATTACGCCTACATCGCCGCCGAGCTCGGTAAGAACTCGCTGGCGTCGGAAACCATGAACTGCTCCGCTCCCGACACCGGCAACATGGAAGTGATCGAGCGCGTCGGCACACCCGCCCAGAAGGAGAAGTGGCTGAAGCCGCTGCTGGCCGGCGAGATCCGGTCCGCCTTCGCCATGACCGAGCCGCACATGGCATCGTCCGACGCCAAGAACATCTCGATGACTGCGGTGCTGGAAGGCAACGAGTGGGTCATGAACGGCGAGAAGTTCTACATCTCGGGTGCCGGCGATCCCCGCTGCAAGATCATGATCACCATGGTCAAAACCAGCCCGAACGCCGCGCCCAACAAGCAGCAGTCGCAGATCCTGGTGCCCATCGACACCAAGGGTGTGAAGATCGTCGGCCCGATGAGCGTGTTCGGCGACGACGACGCACCGCACGGCCACATGCACATCAAGTTCGACAACGTCCGGGTGCCCAAGGAGAACATCCTGCTTGGCGAGGGCCGCGGCTTCGAAATTTCGCAGTTGCGCCTCGGCCCCGGCCGCATCCATCACTGCATGCGCTCGATCGGTCAGGCCGAAAGAGCACTGGATCTGATGGTTCGCCGTGGTCTTTCACGCGAAGCGTTCGGCCGGCCATTGGTCAAGCTCGGTGGCAACATGGAGATCATCTCGCGGGCGCGCATCGATATCGAATCCATGCGCCTGATGGTGCTGAAGGCTGCCAAAGCGATGGACGTGATGGGCAACCGCGAAGCCCGCATCTGGGTGCACATGGTCAAGGCGCAAGTGCCGGAGCGGGTGTGCCAGATCATCGATCAGGCGATGCAGATGCACGGCGCGACCGGCGTGTCGCAATGGTCGCCGCTGTCGCGCATGTACGCCAAGCAGCGCACGCTGCGTCTGGCCGATGGTCCCGACGAAGTGCACCACATGGTCGTCGGCCGTCACGAGTGCCAAGCCTACGACGGCAGCGACGACGACCAGTCCACGGCTGCTGTCTGGCGTAACTAACGGATCGCTGACACAAGCAAACATACCCACCGACACGCGCGTGTCGGTGGGTAACGAAAGTCGATCATGAAAATACATCCTGCGGCGTGGCGTGTCGGTCTGGTCGGGTATGGCGAGGTTGGCCGTATCCTCGCCGAGGACTTGCGCAAACAAGATATCGCGGTCAGCGCCTACGATCTCAAACTTGGCGGCGCTGAGGCATCCGTGCTGCGCGCGCACGCCGGGCAATACGGCGTGGCGCTGGCTGCATCGCACGCCGAACTCGCCGACAGCGCCGACCTGATCGTATCGGCTGTGACCGCGAACCAGGACGTCGCCGTGGCTGAAGCGTGCGCTCCCGCCGTCAAGCCGGGGACGTGGTTTCTGGATTTCAACTCGGCCTCGCCGGGTGCCAAACAACGCGCGGCCAAGCTGGTCGACGCTGCGGGCGGACGCTTCGTCGAGGGCGCGGTGATGACGTCGATCCCCCCCTATCGCATCCGGGTGCCGTTGCTGCTCGGCGGCAGCGGGGCCGCCGAGTTGATGCCGCATCTCAACGCGATCGGCTTCGACGCAAAAGTGGCGAGCGAAAAGTTGGGCGTGGCGTCGGCGACCAAGATGTGCCGCAGCGTCATGATCAAAGGCCTCGAGGCGATGGTGATCGAGAGCTTCACCACGGCCCGCGCCTACGGCGTCGAGGACGAGGTATTGGCGTCGCTGGCCGAAACCTTTCCGGGCGTCGATTGGGAAAAGCAGGGTGCCTACTTCTTCCAACGTGTGATCGAGCATGGCCGCCGCCGCAGCGAGGAAGTGCGCGAAGTCGCCGAGACCGTGCGCGAGATCGGCCTCAAGCCATGGTCATCCGACGGCACGGCTGCGCGGCAGGCCTGGATCGCCGATCTCGCAGATGCCGGCGTGTTCGGCGCGAAGAGCGAGACTGGGTTCGCGCGCAGCAGCGACTGGCGCGTCGAGGCGGATCGCATTCTCGCCCGCGCCGCGAAAAAACAGCAATGAATTCGCCATTCGACAAAACGCCGGGGTGGCTCGATTGGTGCGCAGAACCATCGAAGCCACGCTTTCAGGCGCCGCCCGGCAGCGTCGATGCGCACTGCCACGTGTTTGGACCGGGCCGCGAATTCCCCTTCGCGCCGGGACGCAAATACACGCCGTGCGACGCATCGAAAACCCAACTTTTTGCACTGCGTGATCGCCTCGGGTTTACGCGCAACGTCGTCGTGCAGGCGACCTGCCATGGCGCAGACAACAGCGCGATGCTGGATTGTCTGAGACCATCAGGGGGACGCGCGCGTGGTATCGCAACCATCGAGCGCGGCATCACCGACGCCGATCTTCAGGCGATGCATACAGCTGGCGTGCGCGGGGTGCGCTTCAATTTCGTGCGCCGGCTCGTCGACTTCACGCCGAAAGATGATTTGATGGCGATCGCCGCGCGTATCGCAAAGCTCGGATGGCACGTCGTCATCTATTTCGAAGCCGTCGATCTGCCGGAATTATGGGACTTCTTCACGACGCTGCCGACCATCGTCGTCGTCGACCACATGGGCCGCCCCGATGTCACCAAGCCGCTCGATGGCCATGAATTCAAGCTATTTGAAGCGTTCATGCGCCAGCACCCGAATGTCTGGTCGAAAGTCAGTTGCCCGGAACGTCTGTCGGTCGCCGGGCCCCCGGCGCTGCATGGCGAAGGCAACGCCTATCGCGACGTCGTCCCGTTTGCACGCCGCATCGTCGAAACGTTTCCAGATCGCGTGCTGTGGGGCACAGACTGGCCGCACCCCAACCTGAAAAATCACATGCCCGACGATGGGCTGCTGGTCGATTTCATCCCCCACATCGCGCCGACCGCCGAACTGCAGCGCAAACTGCTGGTCGACAATCCGATCAGGTTGTACTGGGCCGAACTTGTGTCAGCCGTCGCGTAGCCGAGGGAACGCGTAGCCAAGGGAACGCGTAGCCAAAGAAACTGGCTTGCGCGCGGGGGGCGGGATAAAGTGCAGGCAGCCGCCGAACGATGAAGGAGCGGCATTCCCGGGGGAAACCATGCACATCTCGCGCAGATCCGTCATCAGTTCGCTCGGCGCGATCGGTGCCTTCGGCGTGCGCGTCGACCGCGCTTGGGCGCAAGAGTATCCGCAACGCACCATCCGGTTCATCGTACCGTTCGCGGCTGGCGGCAATGCCGACATCGTCGGACGCGTCGTGGCCGATGTCTTGTCCCGCGCCATCGGGCAACCCGTCATCGTCGATAACCGTGCCGGTGCCGGCGGCGGCGTCGGCGCCGAGTTCGCCGCACGCGCGGCGCCCGATGGTTACACGCTGCTCGTCGCGTCCAACGGCCCGATGACCGTCAATCCATTCTTCAATCCGAATCTGACGTACGATCCCCTGGTCGATTTTGTGCCGGTCATGCTCACCAGTTATGTGCCGCACGTGCCGATCGTCAGCCCCAAGCTGAATGTGAAAACGATTGCCGAGTTGCTCCAACTCGCCAAGACACGACCCGTCAACCTCGGCTCGAGCGGCGTCGGCAGTGCGACCCACATGACGTTCGAGCGCATCAAAAAGGTGACCGGTGCCGATCTCACGCACGTGCCCTACAAGAGCGGCGGCGCGCTGCTGCCTGACGTTCTCTCGGGCAATGTCGACGGCGGCTTGACCGAGCTCTCAACGGCGTTCGAACTGCACAAGGCGGGGCAAGTGCGCATCATTGGTATCGCCGCGACGGGTCGATCCAAGCTCGCGCCCGATGTCGCCACCTTCGACGAGCAGGGCATCAAGGGTTTTCTGGCGCAGAGTTTCGTCGGTCTTGTCGCCCCCGCCAAAACGCCACCCGCCATCCTCGAGAAACTGCGCAGTGCAATCACGGCTGCACTGGCCCCTGGCGCGCCGGCAACCGAGAAGCTCATCAACCTCGGCTCCGAGATCGCCACATCAGAACAGATGACGTCAGCCGGGTTCGGTGCCTTCATCAAGCGCGATTACGAAGACATGCGCGAAGCCGCCAAACTCGCCGGCATGACCGTGAAGTAACGCGCGGCCATGCCTGCCCTTTGGATCACGCTAAGGGATCACGCTAAGGGATCACGCTTCACCCGCGATCGGCCTCCACCGGTAAATTCGGCTGAGCGTGCCCCCCATCAGCTCGGCTTTGTCACTTGCTGACAGGCGATCGGTATCGCGAAAGGCGTCAACACCCTGCGCGAACGTCAGGAACTTTACCGCGCGTGTCCAGTCGGTGCCCCACATGCAGCGATCAACACCGAACGCGTCGATCATGCGGCACACCGGCTCCCAGATATCGGCGAACGGGTAAGTTTGCTGCGACAGCGTGCAGGCACCGCTGATCTTCATCGCGACGTTCTCGAACGCCGCGAGCGTCAAAACCTGAGGCAATTCGGCCCAAGGGGCCGTCAAGACAGGTGGCTCGTGCGGTTGTACCAAGCCGAGGTGGTCGACGATGATCTGGGTATTCGGATGCCGGCGGATCAGTTCGATACCTTGATCGAGCCGTCCGGCAATGTGCAGGTTGACCGGGATCGACAGTTTGCCTGCAGTGGCGAGCACTCGATTGAGACCGGGATCTGCAGCATCAGAAGATAGCCCGCTGCGCAACAGCAGCATGCGTACGCCGACAGCTCCCGGCGTCTTTTTCCAGTCTGCGATGATGTCCCCAACCGCCGGATCGGCGGGATCGACCGGCTTCATCAACGCGAAGCGACCCGGATACTTAGTGTGCACCTCGACCGCATAGCTCGCATCGTAGCGATACATCGAATACGGCGAAACGAGTATGGCACCATCGACAGTGGCAGCGTCCATGACGGCCACCATCTGCTCGCCAGTCACCTCATCGGGACCTGCCAGCGTGCCGACCCACGGTCGCCCGACGCGATTGCGCTCGTACGCGTGTACCTGCGAATCGATCAGCATCATCATCTCCCTGCTTTTCAGACGACCTCGTACGCGACCCGTCCGAATAGATCGGCTATGGCCTGTTGCCCGCGTGCCTTCCTCAATCTTTCAGCACATATCGCCACCGTCTGCCAAACGTGTTGGTATTGTTTGCAACCCGACCTCTATCGTCAGGCTGTCGGGACGGAGTAACTTGAAATGCTCGTGCCAATTGCGGCGATGGCAGAGACGGCGCAGGGGCAAACCAGCCGGCAGAAAGGCGCGAACGATGGCCAATAGCAGCACGACGCTCGAGAAAACTGCGCTACGCATTGCCGCGAAAGCCAACCGCGCCCACTTGAGCCCTGAATTCAGGCAGGCGGCCAGCCAGGCGATCGCGGCCCACGCTCTGGATTTTCTACCCCAGCCGCCAGCGGCAGGTGCGATCATCGGCGGCTTCATGCCGATCGGCGAGGAGATCTCGCCGCTGCCGCTGATGGCGCGGCTGCGGGCCAGCGGCTACCGGCTCGCGCTCCCGGTGATGATGGGCAAGGGGCAACCGCTGCAGTTCCGCGCCTATGCACCGGGAGATCGGCTCGTCGCGGCGGTGTGGGGCATTCGCGAACCCGCTCCCGACCAACCCGCACTGCAGCCGGATGTGCTGTTGACGGCGTTGCTCGCCTTCGACGATCGCGGCTTTCGGCTCGGCTACGGTGGCGGCTACTACGACCGTTCGATCAACGCGTTGCGCCAGATCAAATCCGTCGTAACGATCGGACTGGCGTTCGATGAACAAAGGGTCGACGCGGTGCCGCATCTCGATTATGACCAACGCCTGGATTGGATTTTGACGCCGTCGGGGGCTCGTCAAGCCGCAACTTAGGACGCCTCTCGGCATGCGCTTTCTGTTTCTTGGAGACGTGGTAGGACGGTCCGGCCGCAAGGTCGTGATCGAAACGCTGCCGAAGCTGATCGCCAGGTACAAACTCGATTTCGTCGTCGTGAACGGCGAAAATGCAGCCGGCGGCTTCGGCATCACCGAAAGCATCACCAACGAATTACTGACTGCCGGTGCCGATTGCGTCACCCTCGGCAACCACGCGTTCGATCAGAAAGAAGCGCTGGTGTTCATCGCACGGCAGCCGCAGCTGATCCGGCCGATCAATTTTCCCAAGGGCACGCCGGGTGCCGGGGCAGGCCTGTTCAAGGCGAAGAACGGTGCCGAAGTGCTCGTCATCAATGCGATGGGACGCGTCTTCATGACCGAACTCGACTGTCCCTTCCGCGCCATCGATGCGGCGACCACCGCATGCAAACTCGGCGAAGGGGCCGACGTCATCTTCGTCGACTTTCACGCCGAAGCGACCAGTGAGAAAGAGGCGCTCGGTCATTTCCTCGATGGCCGCGTGACCGGTGTCGTAGGCACGCACACGCATGTACCCACGGCGGATCATCGCGTTCTCCCGCACGGCACAGCCTATATGTCCGACGGTGGGATGTGCGGCGACTATCATTCGGTGCTCGGCATGGACATCGAGGAGCCGGTCAATCGTTTTCTGACGCGTATTCCGCGCGCCCGATTCGAGCCTGCGGAGGGGCCAGCGACGTTGTCGGGCCTGTGTATCGACGTCGACGATAGCTCGGGACTGGCGCGGGCCGTGGCACCATTGCGGCTCGGCGGTGTTCTGGCACCAGCCGAGCCGCAGTTCTGGACCTAGACGTTGGGCAACGTGACGGGTCTGGCATTAATGTCGCGTCGAGTTGTGCACTCTCCGCGTCTGCGTACTCAGAAAGCCGGCCGCGCCGCCTCTCTGCAAGCTGGTGCTCATCCTGCGCTCCGAACGGAGCAGCACGGTATCAGGGCCTGGGCAGCGCCCGAACACACCGGATCAGCACTCATGTCGTTGCAGGCTAGGTGCTGCTGGTTAACAAGAGGTTAATTGCTCGATCGTTCAGTGCCGATTGCATGGCCACCATTGGTGCTAGGGCGTCGGCGCGAGCGGCGGTCGGACCGTTGGCGCGAGCGCTGGATTTCCGTTAACGGCTTGCCTATAACGCCGCCAACGCCGCTGCTCCACCGCGAGCTCCCAACGAGACCCGACATGGCTGGCCATTCACAGTTCAAGAATATCATGCACCGCAAGGGCAAACAGGACGCGCAGAAAGCGCGCATGTTTGCCAAGTTCGCGCGCGAAATTACCGTCGCGGCCAAATCGGGAACACCCGACCCGGAAATGAACCCGCGGCTGCGGCTGGCCATCCAAGGCGCGCGCGCCGAGAACATGCCCAAGGACAACATCGAGCGCGCGATCAAGAAGGCGTTGGGCAACGACGGTGAAAACTACGATGCCGTGCGATACGAGGGCTATGGGCCGGGTGGCGTCGCCATCATCGTGGAAGCACTGACCGACAACCGCAACCGCACTGGCGGCGCGGTGCGGGCCTGGTTCACCAAATACGGCGGCAATCTCGGCACGACAGGACAGGTCAGCCACATGTTCCAGCACGTCGGCGAAATCACGTTCAAGGCCGATGCCGCGAACGCGGACGCGATGCTGGAGGCGGGCATCGACGCTGGTGCCGACGACGTGGAGACAGATTCAGATGGGCACCTCGTCACCTGCAGTTTCGATACGCTGGGATCGACGGCTGGGGCATTAGAAGCGCGGTTCGGTTCACCGACATCGGTGAAAGCAGTCTGGAAACCCAATCTGACGACGCCGGTCGACCACGACAAGGCGGAGACGATCCTCAAGCTGCTTGGTGCCCTCGAAGAAGACGACGACGTGCAGCAGGTTTTTTCGAACGTCGAAGTCGATGAAGCGACGATGGCGAAACTGACGGGTTAAGCTGTTGTGGGCTGGAGGTGGCCGCAGAGGTCAGTCGCGCTTGGAACGCACCCAGTGCAGCTTTTGACCCGTCAGTGCGCGGGCATACATCGCCACCTTCGACAGCACATAACCCGGCAGCAGGATGAGTTGATCCGCCGGGATGAGATCGCGTCCGCACGACCGCCAGCAGAGCGTCAGCGCCGCCGACGCCGCACAACAGGTTGCCAGTGACAGCCACAAAGCCGTTGCCGAACCACCGGCCAAGGCCACGAGCGCCGCCATCACCGTCGTGCCACCAAGCATGAGCGCCAGAAAGGCCAGCGGCGGCACGGCCGCGTGCAGCGCTAACGCCGCGAGCGCCAAATTTGCCGACGCGAGACCGCGCCAAAGAAAACGCGGCACCAGCCGTCCGATGACCTGCAGGTGCCCGGTTTCCCAGCGCGCACGCTGCGACGTCTGTCCCTCGACACTCGGCGGGATGGCGCTTTGTACACACGCGTCGGGGAGGAAGCGCGGGGCGTGGCCCTGTTCCGTCAACTCGAGGCCCAACACCATATCTTCGACCAGATGACCTGTTTCGAGATGGCTTTTGGCGATGACGTCCCACGGGAACGCCATGCCGGTGCCCATCAGCAGACACGGCAAGCCGAGGTTCGAAAGTCCCGTCGGCCGCACGATATTCTTGACCCGCCAGGCGAAGGCACCGATCCGGACCTTGATGCTTGCACTCGCTTCGGGAGGCTCCATTTCGTAGCGCGCCTGCAGCGGCGAGTGAGAGGTTTTGCAGGCAACGACCAACCGGTCGATCGTACCCGGCGTCGGAGTGCAGTCAGCATCGAGAATGATCACGACGTCGGGCGAGCGTGCCGCGAGGTGGCGCATGGCGAAATCGAGCGCGTAGCCTTTGCCGCGCTTCGTGAGATCGTGACGCTCGATCACCTCGGCACCCGCAGTCGCGCTGACGGCGGCTGTCGCGTCGGTGCAGTTGTCGGCGACGACCAACACGCGACCGTACTTGCCCATCTGTGGCAGCGTCGCCGCCAGCGTACGCTCGATCGTGCCGCACTCGTCATGCGCCGGCATGACCACGACGAACGGACACGATGCACGAGAGGCTTGCAAACTATCGTCATTAGCAACGGACGCGACGCGGCGACTGCGAAGCGAGGCCGACACCTCGACCAGCAGCATCAGAACAAGCACCGCCATGCCGATCGCCACGATCAGCAAAGTTGCGTGAATTACAGCCAATATCACTTCGAACACCCTACGCGACATCCCGAACCAGGCGGCGGACGGCCACGTTGGCGCAGCGCGCACGGCAAAGCAATCGGTGCGCTGTGCGAGCCTTAATGTGTTGCCGATGCATAGGCGCAAGTAAGCGTTCGATCGCGCCGAGCGCATTCACGCCGGTCGAAAAAAGCGATAGCCTCGCGGAAGTCGATTATATTGAGTGGAGCGGGCGATGAGTTTTCTGAACGGCGACGGCAGCGAACTCGACGACAGCCACCGTCTCGTCGTCGAGGGCGTACGCGGCGTCGTCACGCGGTTCGACGATGGGTACTGGCTCGACCTCGACGAAAGCGGTGAGTTCCCACGTGCCTTTCATCGTGCCATGGCCGACGCCGGCTGGCTTGGAATAACCATGCCGACAGAGCACGGCGGCTCCGGGCTGGGCGTCACGGAAGCTGCACTGATGATGCGCGAAGTGGCGAGCCATGGCGGCGGCATGGGCGCCGCGTCGGCAGTGCACGTCAACCTGTTCGGACCGCACCCGATCGTCGTCCATGGCACGCCACAGCAAAAATCCGAATGGCTACCGCGCCTGGTAGCGGGCAGCGATCAATGCTGCTTCGGTTTCACCGAGCCGGATGCCGGCTTGAACACCACGCGCATCAAGACGTTCGCGAAGCGGGTCGATGGCGGCTACGTGGTGTCGGGCCAAAAGGTCTGGACATCCACTGCGCAGGTCGCCAACAAGATCATGCTGCTGACCCGCACGACACGCTACGAGGACTGCGCGCGACCAACCGACGGCATCACGATTTTCTATACCGATCTCGACCGCAGCAAAATCGAGGTCCGGCGCATTCCGAAGATGGGCCGCAAAGCCGTCGACAGCAACGCCATCTTCATCGACCAGTTGTTCATTCCCGACGCACACCGCATCGGGGCCGAGGGCAAAGGCTTCAGCTACATTCTCGACAGTCTCAATCCAGAGCGCATCCTGATCGCGATGGAGGCGGTCGGCATGGGGCAGGATGCTTTGCGGCGGGCGGCCGGCTATGCCCGGGAGCGCATCGTGTTCGATCGGCCGATCGGGCAGAACCAGGGCATTCAGCATCCGCTGGCGGAAAAATGGATGTACCTCGAAGCGGCCAACCTGATGGCGATGCAAGCGGCGCGGCTCTACGACACTGGAAAGCCCTGCGGCGCCGAAGCCAACTCGGCGAAGTTTCTTGGCGCGCGCGCGGGTTATGAAGCGTGTCTGCAAGCTGTGCTGACGCACGGCGGCTTCGGCTACGCCAAGGAATATCACGTCGAGCGCCTGCTGCGCGAAGTCATGATCACCCGCATCGCGCCGGTGACCGAACAGCTCATCTTGAGCTTCATCGCCGAAAAAGTTCTCGATCTGCCCAAGTCGTACTGACGGGTGGCGGCGAGAAAAAACACGAGTATCGCATGTCCGAACGATCGAGTAACAGCGGCGCGAGGCCGAAGCACGTCGCGTCATTACCGGCGCTGGCGGCGCAGTTGTCGCCCGGTGAGCACATTTATCTGCCGGGATCGACGGGCGAACCGGCGGGACTGACGGACGCGCTGTTTGCCGGGCACATGCCCGCGCTCGATATCACCGCCAGCTACGTGCCGGGCGTCAATCCTGTGCCGACGCGCTTTCCTGCCAATACGCGCTATACGAGCATGTTCGCGCAGCCCGCACATTCAGGCGCGCAGGCGACCGGCGCGTACCGGCATCTGCCGATGAGCTACAGCGCGTTCGGCCGTCATTTGCAGGACAATCTCACCTTCGACACGTGCATCGTGCACGTTGCGCCACCCGACGCCGAGGGACGCTGCTCGCTGGGTCCGGCGGTAGAGTTCACGCTGATGGCCGCGAGGAAATCGCGCCGACTGTTCGCCGTCGTCAATCCGCGCATGCCTCGCGTGGCGAACTCCGCTGCGCTGCCGTTCGATAGCTTCGAGTACACCACGGAAATTGCGGCACCGCTGCGCAGTTACGACGTCGGCGCACCGTCGATTGAAGCCGAGGCGATCGCCACCCGGCTCGCCGACTTTGTCCAGGACGATGCCACGCTCCAGATCGGCCTCGGCAAAGTGCCCGACGCGCTGATGGCACGGCTGACCGACCGGCGCGGCCTGAAATTGTTTTCCGGCATGTTGTCGGATGGTGCGCGGACGCTGGCCGATGCCGGCAGCCTCGATCGGACTTTTACGCACACCTGCTGCCTGCAACTCGGCTCGGTCGGCTATTACGACTGGCTGGCAGACCGCTCCGACTTCGCCGTGCGTGGATGCGAGATCACGCACTCGGCAGCCGTGCTGGCGACGCTTCCGCGGCTGGTGGCGGTCAACTCGGCATTGAGCGTCGACCTGTTCGGACAAGCCAATCTGGAAATGCTCGGCGGTCGCATGGTCAGCGGCTGCGGCGGCGCTCCGGACTTTGCGCGTGGTGCCGCTCTGTCCGAGGGCGGCGTCAGCATCGTCGCCTTGCCGTCAACGGCGGGTCGCGACGCCGCCTCCCGCATCGTGCCGGAGTTGGCAGGCCTCGTTACTCTGCCGCGCACCGACATCGACGTGGTCGTCACGGAGCACGGCGCTGCGGATTTACGGGGCTGCACCGTCGTCGAACGCGGCGAGCGCCTCATCGCGATCGCAGCACCGCAGCATCGCTCGACACTGGCGGATGCCTGGCGCGACATCACGCGCAGACTTTGACAGTCATCGAGGCGTGGCATTGCAGGAGGCCTTCAGGCGCGGCGACAGCCATGTCAGGGCTGGCTCGATCGCCATACTCCACAGCTCCCAGGTATGTCCGCCGCCGTAGATCCGCAGATGGCTTTCCACCTTTCGCCGACGCAATTCGTCGTGCAGGCGCGTGGTCCCGTTGAGGATGCCGACAAAATCAGCGTCCCCTGCCGCGAGCCACACGCCCAACGTCTGAGCATCGTCCGCTGCCACAGCCAGGCGCTGAAAAACCGTCCAGCTACG
>JANYHG010000160.1 GCA_025359165.1 Hyphomicrobiaceae bacterium | reverse complement strand
CGCAGCACGTCGCCCCACGCCACTTTGCGAGCACGCTTATCGAGCTGTGCCAGATGCATCGCACGAAATTCACCGATCGGGGCGACGACGCGGCCGGCGCCACGCAGCATCAGGTTTGCGCGCCACACCTCCGGCCAGCCGCCGCGGACCGTGACGCCACCTGCCACCGCCTTCGCCGGCTTGAAGCCGAGCGCGTGGGCTTCCGCACACAGTACGGACTCGAGGCCCGGAAAAGCCGACAAATAGATCTCGAAGTCTTCTGGCGATGTCACTGGCGATGTCATGCGGAGTTCATAGCTGCCCGCAACGCCGGTATCGAGATGTTTGTTATGCGCCCGCAACCTTTCCACCACCGCAATTCAGTAGCGTCGCCTTAGCATCACGACACATGCGCTCTTCAGGTGACAGGAACGAAGACCGTGTCGGTGAGGCCGCTTGCGCCGATCTTATGTTCTTCTTTGACCAGATAATTGCAGTCCTTCATGAACTGACGCAACGCTTCGCTGGTTTGCGGCCAGACTTCGACGACGACGACCGGCCGATGCTCATGGAGAACTTTGGCCGCGCCTCGGAGAACACGATACTCGCCTCCCTCCACGTCGATCTTCACGAGAGACGGAGCCATTTCGCCATTCGTGTAAACCCATTCATCGAGGGTGACGCTCGTCACAGTGATGAATTTCGCGTCCGTCGGCTCGTTCGTACCGGCGATACGATGAATACCGGGTTCATCGAAAGTGGCGAAAGATACCGTCCCGGACGCGTCGGAAACGGCGGACTCGACGACTTTGACGTTGGTCGCTCGATTGACGGTGACATTCCAACGTAAGATTGCGCCATCGATGGGGTTTGGCTCGAAGGCGACAACGTGGCCGTGCGGTCCGACATAATGGGCAAACATCAGGGCGTGATAGCCGACGTTCGCACCGACATCGTAGACGACTTGGCCTGGCGAGAGACTGGATTGGACGATGTTCCTCATGTGTGGCTCGAACCGGCCGAGCGCAAACGCGGGAGTAAAGTGGTTGACAGGATGAGCGAGCAGCGTTCCAGCCAGTTCGCCACGCGCTACGTGGCACAACCTGCTCTTGGGATGCGGTGGCTGAGGCGCGCTTGCGCCGAGCCGCAGCTTGGTTGCTGCACACATCGTTTCAAATACGGCGCGCCTGGCAACTTGGCGGAAGTTTCGCAATGTCGTCACCTGCGTGGTCGAAGCAAAATTATAGTCTTGGCGCGGAGTGTAACATGTCGAAACTTGATCGAAAGCGTTTTGTAACATCGTCGTTTTCGATGATTAACTTCGAGTCTACGAACGGTCCCCTTCCCCTTCCCGGCTGCCTCCGCTAGAACCCGCCGCATCTGATCCCCCGACTCCGCCGGAGCCTCCCATGACCGCCATCATCGACATCATCGGCCGCCAGATTTTCGACAGTCGCGGCAACCCGACGGTCGAGGTCGACGTGATCCTCGAAGACGGCAGCCAAGGCCGCGCGGCTGTGCCGTCGGGCGCGTCGACCGGCGCGCACGAGGCGATGGAACTGCGTGATGGCGACAAAAAGCGCTTCATGGGCAAGGGCGTCACCAAGGCGGTCGAGGCGGTCAACGGCGAGATCTCTGACGCGCTGCGCGGCATGGAGGCCGAAGACCAGCGCCGCATCGATCACGCGCTGATCGCGCTCGACGGCACCAAGAATAAAGCGCGGCTCGGCGCCAACGCGATCCTCGGCGTATCGCTGGCCACCGCCCGCGCCGCCTCCGATGCGGTCGCGCTGCCGCTCTATCGTTATGTCGGCGGCGCGCACGCGCATTTGCTGCCGGTGCCGATGATGAACATCATTAACGGCGGCGCGCACGCCGACAACCCGATCGACATTCAGGAATTCATGATCATGCCGGTCGGTGCCGAAAGCATCGCCGACGCCGTGCGGATCGGGTCTGAAATCTTCCACACACTGAAGAAGCAGCTGTCGGACGCCGGCCACGGCACCAACGTCGGCGACGAAGGTGGCTTCGCGCCCAACCTCAAGAGCGCTGACGAAGCCATCGGCTACATCATGAAGTCGATCGAGAAGGCCGGCTACAAGCCCGGGCACGACGTCATGCTGGCGCTCGACTGCGCCGCGACCGAATACTTCAAGGCGGGCAAATATCACCTCGCCGGCGAGGGCAAGACGCTCGATCCCGAGCAGAACGCCAAGTATCTCGCCGATCTCGTCGCGCGCTTTCCCATCATCTCGATCGAAGACGGCATGAGCGAAGACGACTGGGCCGGCTGGAAAGCGTTGACCGAGTTGATTGGCAAAAAGTGCCAGCTCGTCGGCGACGATCTGTTCGTCACCAATACCGAGCGCCTGTCGCGCGGCATCAAGGAGCACACCGCCAACTCGATCCTGGTCAAGGTCAACCAGATCGGCACGCTGTCGGAAACGCTGGACGCCGTGGATATGGCGCACCGGGCCCGCTACACCGCCGTCATGTCGCACCGCTCGGGCGAGACCGAGGACAGCACCATCGCCGATCTCGCCGTCGCCACCAACTGCGGCCAGATCAAAACCGGGTCGCTCTCCCGCTCAGACCGTCTCGCCAAGTACAACCAGCTCATCCGTATCGAAGAAGAGCTCGGCGACATCGCTAGGTACGCCGGCAAGAGTATTCTGCGCAGCGCGTAAAAAGCTGAGGATTCGCGAGCTGCGCTCCCGAATGGAGCACGGCAAAGACCATGCTTCCAGCATGAGGGTCGATAGCCTTATTCGCGCAGCGAGCATCACCGCATCATCGAGCGCGGTAGTGTGCAGCCTTCCGAACGGCAGGCTTTGCGGTTCCAGGCGACGAACTCGGCACGTGTGCACGGCGTCAGCTGCCGGGCGAGCCGGACACTTGTGTTCTTAGGCTGGCTCCATTCGCACGCGTGCGTCGAAGCGATGAACCGCTTGGACGCACCCTTGCACTGGCACGACCACGGTTGGCCCGCATCTGCTGATGTGGTGGTAGCAAAGACCGCACCCGCGCCGAGCGTCAGCAGGATGATGAAATGTCGGTACGGCATCTGCATCGCCAACCTCGCTGTGAGAAAGAAGTTGATTTTCACCGATCGACCAATCGATCGTTTGTCCAGCCTATGCAAGCTAGACTAGGGGTGTTTTGTAAGCGAACGTTCGGTTTTGCGGCTTTGTCAAGCTCGTTGCGCGACCCAATGTCACGACCACCGAACATGCCGCTGTTGGTCGCGCTCGATGTGCTCGATGTTTAGGAGGGATCGAGTTTGGCGAGGTGCAGCGAGGGAACGCGGTGTCGGTTACGCCGCTGCCTTCGTGCGAGTTTACGCGAGACCCACCTTCACCGGCATATTCTCTGCCACGGATCGGCAAATCGCTTCCAGGGTGGCGATGTTGTTGATCTTTTGGGCGTCCGTGAAGGGATAGTCGCCCTTGCCCTCGCAGGCCGCAGCGAAGGCTTCGAGGTTTTCGCGCACGGTATCGGTCCAGGCGAATTCGCGGGATTCACGACGGCCGTCGCGATGCTGTAGCACCAGCGAAACCGGGCCGGGTGTATCGGGGTGCGAGTGGTTGCGAACTTCCACCCAGGCGGCATCACCGAATACCGTGAGCCCGATATAGAGCGGCGTCACGAGGATCGCGTTGAGATATGCTGTCGCGCCCGACTGGAACCGCAGATGCACCGAGATGACGTCGCCATTGTCTTTGTAGGCGACACGGCTGGTGGTGGCGGCATAGACCTCCGATACGGGGCCGAGCATGTCGATGAAGCCGTCGGTCAGGTGGATGCCCATGGCGGTCATGCCGGCGGCGGGTGCATCTTTCGGCGAGGTGCGCCAGTCGCCTGTGGGCACATTGGCGAGCTTGTCGTGACTGAAATTGGCTTCCGCATGCATGATGGTGCCGAGCGCGCCCGACTGCACCAGACGGCGCACCTCGGCGAGTGCTGGCTCATAGCGCCGTTCGTGGCCGATGCCCAGCTGCACGCCGGCAGCGCGACAGGCGGCGACGCTGCGCTCCGCGTCTTTCCTGGTCAGTGCCAGCGGCTTTTCGCAGAACACGTGTTTGCCGGCGGCTGCAATGGCGAGCACCTGCTCGGTATGTTTCGAATGCGGCGTGCACAGGATTACCGCATCGATATCGGCACGCTTCAGCGTGGCGTCGAAGTCGGAGGTGAAGTCCACGCCCTGATCACGGGCGAAGGCAGCGAGCTCCGGGTTGAGATCGACGGCCACCACGATTTTCACGGTAGCCGAACTCTTCATCCGCCGGATCATGTGCTTGCCCCACCAGCCGAGGCCGACGATCGCGCAGCGGATCATGATGCGACTTCCTCGACCAGTGAGACGGCGCGATGATAGGCACCTTTCGCAAAGACCAGCGGTTCGCCGTCGTGGAAACTGGCGTCGAGCACGCGACCAATAAAGATCACATGATCGCCGCCGTCGACGACCGACTCGGTCTTGCATTCGAAATGCGCGATCGTGCCCGACAGCACCGGGCACCCGCCATGACCGATGCGGTGCTCGATGCCTGACAGCTTGTCGAGCCTCGGTGTCGAGAAATGCTGGCTCAGTGCTATCTGATGCAGCCCCAGCACGTTGATGGTGAAATGCGAAGCGGTATGAAAGCTGTTGAATGACGCAGACGTGCGGCCGAGGCTCCACAGCACCAATGGCGGGTCGAGCGAGACGGTGCTGAACGAGTTCGCGGTGACGCCCTCGAACTTGCCGTCGGGCGTACGTGTCGTCACCACGGTGACGCCGGTCGCGAAGCGACCCATGGCACGGCGTAGAAGTTTTGTGTCCATACGTGAATCGTTCCAAACTGGCTGCTTGTCGCTGCTTTGGGACATCAAATCTCGAGTTGTCGAGTCGCGACACGTCGCGCCTCGGCTGGTCGTCATATGGGATATCGCATGTGCCGATGCCATCGCAGTTTTCCTCGAGCCTGAAACGCGGAGCTTATTAAATAAATATGCACGGCCCCCTAGTAGTTCAAATAATATGATCGCATTGTCGTCATCAAGAAATGCGATGCGGCTCAAGGTGGGATACGTAGCGATGGCCGGCAGTCTGCGCGATATCAGGCTGTTCGTGGCGGCCTACGAGGAGCGGTCGTTCACGGCGGCCGCGCAGCGCGAGCACGCGACGCAATCGGGTGTCTCGCAGCATATCCGCAAGCTGGAGCATGGCCTCGGCGTGAACCTGTTCAGCCGCGACAAGGGGCAGGTGGCTCCCACGCCCGCCGGCGACAGCTATTATCAGCGCTGTATCGACGTGCTGCGTGCACATGCAACCGCCACCAACACGGTCAAGCCTTTCGCTGGCGGACTGGACGGCCAGATCGTCATCGGGTTGATGCCGACCATGACGCGTTGTCTGCTCGCGCCGGTACTGTCGGCCTATGCCGGCGCGCATCCCAACACCGTCGTGCGCATCGTCGAGGGCTACAGCGCGCCGTTGACGCAGCAAGTCCGCTCGGGGGAACTCGATTTCGCGATCGTCCCCGCGTTTGCCGGCTTGCCCGGTCTCAAGAGCCGCCTGTTCTTGCGTACGCCGGAAGTTCTGGTGTCGGCACTCGACGCGGACGTCGCTCACATGGTGCCGGTGTCGCTGGGTGCCGTGCGGTCGCTCAAGCTGGTGCTGCCGAGCAAGGTCAACACGCGCAGGCAGTCGATCGAAACGTATTGCGGCTCCAACGGCGTCGAGATCGCGCGGGTCATCGAGATGGACGCGATGATGGGCACGCTGGATTTCGTGGCGCGCTCGGATTGGCGGACTATTTTGCCAGGCATCATGATGGCGGTCGACGATCCCAGACTGAAGGTCAATCCGCTTTGCGATCCGCCGTTGCTGCTGGATCTGGTGCTGATTGAACCGTCACGGCGGCCGATGTCGAAAGCCGCAGAGACGATCCTGGCGATGCTGGAAGCGGAGGCGGTGCGACTCAACGCCCGGTGGGATGCGCCGCCGCCCGCCTCGGCCCGTCTGACGCAGCCGCCCCGGCCGCCTTCCAAGCCACGCGCCAAAACGGGCCACCGCAGTTAAAATAAAGGCCTGAACGCCATCAGCCTTTGGGCGCGCCCGGCTGCTTCAGCGGGTGGGCGTTGGCGAAAGCATCGATCTGCATGCAGCGAGCATGGATCCGGGCCACGGTCGGCATGTTCTCGACGGATCCACCGAAGAATCCGAGGCCGACCACCTGGCTGGCGAGGCAGATGTCGGCCACCGACACGTGATCGCCGTGACAGAACTGCCCGGTCGCCGCGTCCTTGGCCAGATGCCCCTCCATCGCAGCCAGCGCCGTCCCCATCCAGTGGCGCGACCAGGCCGTGCGCTGCGCTTCGTCGATGTGCAGCGTGTGCTCGAGATAATGACGGACACGCGGAACGACGAGCGGATGACCGTCCGACACCGGGATTTGCGCCAGCGCGCGGACACGGGCGCGGCCGATGGGATCGCTCGGCAACAGCGCCGGCTGGGGCTGGATTTCGTCAAGATATTCCATGATCGCCATCGACTGGGACAGCACCGTACCGTCGTCGAGCACCAGAGCCGGCAGAGCCATCTGCGGGTTCACGGCTTTGAACTCCGGGCGCATCTGGTGGCCGGCCATCAGGTCGACGACCTGATCGTCGGTGGCGATGCCCTTGAGGTTCAACGCGATGCGCACACGAAAGCTCGCGAGCGAACGCCAGAAGTTGAAGAACTGCATGATCGGCCTCGCGTGATTTGAAATAACAGGTTGTCGTTCAGCATCGTCGCGGAGGTGACCAAACGCAACAGTATCGCGAAGGAGACCGACCACAGCGCGCAAAGTGCCGCAAGGCCGGTATCATGAATTGTGATCCAGCAAAGCAAGAAGAGTTATTTCCAGCGCGGCGGGCGTCGGCCTACTCTCGCTGCAATTAAAGTGCGAAGCAGCCGTGAGATGCGTTAGCGTGCTTCTGACGACGATACGAACGACGCAAAATGATCCGCGGATCAACCGTGGTCCGGAAACGCACCAGAAAAACATCGGAACTAAAGGGAGGACTCACATGACCATCCAACGTAGAACCGTACTCAAGGGTATGGCTGCCGCCGGTGCATCGCTCGGCGTGTCGGCCAAGATCGCCAGCCCCGCGCTGGCGCAGGGTGCGCCGTTTAAAATCGGCTTGATGACCGTCAAGACCGGGCCGCTCGCGCAAGGCGGTATCCAGATGGAACAGGGCCTGCTGACGTTCCTCAAGGAAAAGAATAATACGCTCGGCGGTCGCAAGGTCGAATTGGTCGTCGCCGATACCGGCGGCAATCCGGCTGGCGCGAAGACCAAAGCGCAGGAACTCGTCGAGCGCGACAAGGTCAATGTGATCCTGGGGCCGCTGGCGGCATTCGAATTGCTCGCCATCACCGATTATATTCTGCAGACCAAGACGCCGTTGATCGCCGTTGCCGCCGCCGAAGACGTGACGCAGCGCAAGGCAAATCCTTACATCATTCGTCCGACGACCACGTCGGCGCAGTGCTGTCACGTGATGGCCGACTATGCGCTCAAAGAACTGAAGTTGAAGCGGGCGGCGACCATTTCGGAAGATTTCGCCTTCGGCCACGAGCAGATGGCCGGCTTCCAACGCGTCTTCGAAGAGGGCGGCGGCAAGGTCGTGAAAAAACTCTGGCCGCCGTTGGTGACGCCGGACTACACGCCCTTCATCGCGCAGATCGGCAACGTCGACATGGTGTTCTCGGGCTTTGCCGGCTCCAATCCGGTCAAGTTCATGCGCGCCTATGCCGATCTCGGCTTGGCCGCCAAGACGCCGCTGATGGGGGGCTGGACATTCATGGACGATGCATTGCTCAAGAGCCTCGGCGACGAAGCGTTGGGCGTGTTGTCTGGCTCAAGCTACTCGTCGGCATTCGAATCCGAAAGCAACAAGCGGCTCGTCGCCGCCATGGCCAAGGACTACAACTCGCTGCCGGGCGGCTATGCGTCCGGCATGTACATCGGCGGCATGTGCGTCGAAAGCGCGTTGGCGATCGCCGGCGACAAATCGACTGACGGCACGGCATTCGCCGAGGCACTGCACAAGATCAAACTCGAGGAGAGCCCGCGCGGCGCGTTCACGATCGATGCGCGTGGCAACGCTGTCGGTGCGGTGTTCGTGCGCAAGTGCGAGAAGAAAAACGGTCAGCTGGTCAACACCGTCGTCAAGACCTATCCGAACGTCAGCCAGTTCTGGACCTATCCGGAAGACGAGTTCTTGAAGAACCCCGTGTATTCACGCGACTACCCACCCGCGAAAAATCTCGAGAACTGAGGCGTGCGACCCGCTGCTCGTCAGCGGGTCCCTGCGACACTTGCAGATCCTTCGTCATCACCGCTTCACCACGGATCGGTGCTGCTCCGCACAGATTGCCGTCACTCACGACAACGGGCCAGTTCGCGTCGATGCAGAAGAAAAACGCCCCGTACGGCGAGATCAGCCTATGAACCTTTGGCTGGTACTCGCCATCAATTCGATCACGTTGGGTGGGCTGTTGTTCCTGCTTTCGGCGGGGTTTTCGCTGATTTTCGGATTGATGCGCATCCCGAATTTGATGCACGGGTCATTCTTCATGCTCGGTGCCTACATGGGCTCGACGTTTCTGGCCAAGGGCTTCGGCTTCTGGCCGGCGGCCTTGGCGAGTGCTGCGTCGATGGCGGTGCTCGGCGGTCTGGTGGAGCGCTTTTTGTTGCGGCGTCTGGCGGGACAGGAGTTGGCGCAGGTGCTGCTGACGCTTGGTCTGTCTTTCATCATCGCCGATGCGTGTCTGATGGTCTGGACCGGTGATCCGATCCAGCCGTCGACGCCGCCCGATCTGCGCGGTGCGATCATTCGATCGGGGCTGGTATTTCCCATCTATCGGCTGGCCATTGTCGGCGTCGCCATCGCCATGGCGATCGCGCTGTGGCTTTTGATCGATAAGACCCGCATCGGCGCAATGATCCGTGCCGGGGTCGACGATGCGCCGATCGCGCGCGTCGTCGGCATCAAGGTGTCGCAGTTGTTCACGCTGGTTTTCTGCCTCGGTGCCGCGCTGGCGGCCTTCGCGGGCGTGGTCGGCTCGCCTTATCTGTCGATCTATCCGGGGCTGGACGCGGAGATGCTGCCGCTGGCGCTGATCGTGGTCATCCTCGGTGGTGCGGGCAGTTTGCCGGGCGCATTACTCGGCAGCTTCATCATCGGCTTTCTCTACAATTTCGGTCAGGCAATGTTTCCCGATCTCGCTTACGTGATCCTGTTCGTGCCGATGGTGCTGGTGCTGGTGCTGCGGCCGCAAGGTTTGTTCGGGAGAGTAGCGCTGTGACGCGATCGCTCTCCACCCTGGTCGCCAGTGCGGTCGCGCTGTTGCTGCTGGCGACGTTGCCGCTCTGGCTCGGCAATACTTATTACATCAACGTCGCCAGCCAGATTTTGTACTGGGCGGTGTTCGCGCTGGGTCTGAACGTGCTCGTGGGCTGGGCCGGACTGACGTCGCTCGGTCATGCGGCGCTGTTTGCGGTGTCCGGCTACACTGCAGCAATCCTGGTGACGGCGGGACACAGCCACCTTGTTGGTGCCGTGGCCGCGATTGCGATGACGGTCGCCACGGCGGCCGTCTTCGCAGTGCTCGCACTGCGCGCCACCGGCATCGGGTTTTTGATGATCACTCTGGCGCTCGGCCAGATCCTCTGGGGAATCGCCTACCGCTGGGCGAGCCTGACCAACGGCGACAACGGCATCAACTTCAAGACGCGACCGCAGCCGTTCGGCCTCGATCTGACGTCGGCACCCGCCTTTTATTACCTCGCGTTGCTGGTGTTTCTGGCCGCTGTCGCGAGCATGCTGGTGTTCGTGCGCTCGCCGCTGGGTGCAGCACTCCGCGGCACGCGCGATCAGCCGCGACGAATGACGGCACTCGGCTACAACGTATGGCTGATCCGGTTCTTGGCGTTTCTTCTGTCGGGCTTCTGGACGGCTGTCGCAGGTTTGCTGTTCCTCTACTATAACCAATTCATCAGCCCGCAGATCGCAGCGTTGCAGACGTCGGCAGAGGCGCTGCTGATGGTGATATCGGGCGGCACGGCGACTATTCTCGGTCCCATCGCGGGTGCGGCGATCGTGGTGATCATGAAGAACGTGGTGAGCGCCTATGTCGAGCGCTGGAACATGGTGCTCGGAATCATCTTTGTCTTGATCATCAGTTTCATGCCGGAAGGTCTGGTGCCGGGCGTGCGCCGGTTGATCGGCGTCGCCTGGCGCGGGATGCGTCCGGCCAAAGCGGTGATAACGGTTCGTGGCGAGGCGTCGTCATGAGTGCTCTCGTCGTCAAGGGACTGACCAAGGCCTTCGGCGGCCTCAAGGTGACGCGCGGTGTCGATCTTGAGGTCGCGCCCGGCGAGCGGCATCTGATCCTCGGGCCGAACGGTGCGGGCAAGACCACCTTGTTCAATCAGATCACCGGCGACTTTTTTCCCGATGCCGGCACCGTCCTGCTCAATGGGCGCGACATCACCCGCGTTCCGGCGCGGCAGCGGGCGCACATGGGGCTCGCCCGCACCTATCAGATCATCACGCTGTTCGGTCGCGATACGATCTTGCGTAATGTCACGCTGGCCGCGCTAGGATTGTCGGCGCGGCGCTGGAATCCGTTCTCGCGTCTCGACGGTCAGGCCGATCTCGAAACGCGGGCGATGGGTGCGCTGCAGCGCGTCGGCCTCGACCACGTCGCCGACCGGTCGCTTTCGGAAACGTCGTACGGTGAGCGGCGGCGCGTCGAAATCGCCATGGCTCTCGTGCAGGCACCGAAGGTGATGCTGCTCGACGAACCGTTCGCGGGGCTGTCTGTCGAAGAGCGCAAGGGCGTGCAAAAGCTGCTGATGTCGTTGCCGCGCGATCTCACGATGGTGATGATCGAGCACGATATGGATGTCGCGTTGGAATTCGCCGACCGCATCACGTTGTTGAATTTCGGCGAGGTGGTCGTGCAGGGAACGCGCGCGGATGTCGTCGCCGATCCGCGTACGCGGGAGGTGTATCTTGGCAGCTGATGCGCTCCGTCTCGATGGCGTCCACGCCTACTACGGCGACAGCCATGTGTTGCATGGCGTCGGTCTGGTGTGTGGCGAAGGTCGATTGCTTGGGTTGCTGGGACGCAACGGCGCCGGCAAGTCGACATGCATGAGTACGGTTGTCGGCCTGCTGCAGCCCAAACGCGGCGCGGTGACGCTGTTCGGAAAGACCATCGGTGGCTTGGCACCCGAGCGGATCTCCGCCCATGGCGTGGCCCTGGTGCCGCAAGGGCGTCGCATCTTCCGCAGCCTTACGGTGCGCGAGAACCTCGTGGTCGCCGCGCAGAAAGTCCGCGCCGGAAGTTTGCGCCCGTGGACGATGGCGCGCGTGTTCGAAACGTTTCCCCGCCTCGGCGAACGTCGCGCGCAGTATGCCGGCTCGCTCTCGGGCGGCGAGCAGCAGATGCTGGCGATCGGTCGCGCCCTGATGGGCAATCCGCGGCTGCTGCTGATGGACGAACCATCCGAGGGGCTCGCACCGCAGATCGTTGCCGAGGTCGGACGCACTATCGTCAACCTCAAGAACGAGGGACTGTCCATCGTTCTGGTCGAGCAGAACATCAAGCTCGCTCTCGAAATCGCCGATGACATCGCCATTCTCAATTCTGGCAGCGTCGCCTATCAGGGCGCGGCCGCAACGCTGACGATGGATCACCCCGCAATCACCCAGAACCTGGGTGTGCACTGACACCCAACGACCAACACGACCCTTCACCTCGAGGATACATCAAACATGACTGATTTCACCAAAACGCAGTGGAACAAATACACCCCGACTGCGGCGCGCAAGCACGGCAAACCCGGACGCGAGACGCGGCCGAAAAGCATGACCATCGATATCCACGCTCACGTCGGCGTCGGCGCTGCCGCCGAGATCGTCAAGCCGCATCTCGACCTGCGCACCGTGCCGCTCGCCCATTTCGCCAACGCCGAGACGGCGGCGCTCAATCTCAAGCAGGAAGCCGATATCGCGGCGCGCCGCCCGCTCGCCAACCGACTCGCCGATCTCGATGCGATGGGCCTCGACATGCAGGTCGTGCTGCCGCCGCCGCCGCAATGCTATTACACCGTGCCGATCGACATTTCGGTCAAAGCGACGAAGGTGCTCAACGACGGCATTGCCGAATATTGCGCACAGCGCCCAGATCGTTTCATTCCGTTCGGCGCGCTGCCCATGATGGATGCAGCCGAGGCCGTGAAGGAACTCGAGCGCTGCATGGGCCCGCTCGCCATGAAGGGCGTGCAGATCCTGACGACGATCGCGGGCAAGGAATTGTCCGACCCGTTGTTCGCGCCGTTCTGGAAGCGCGCCGAAGAACTCGGCGCATTGGTGGTCATCCATCCCAATGGCTTCACGCACGGCGATCGCTTTACGCGGTTCTATTTCTCCAACGTAATCGGCAATCCGTTGGAAACGACCGTGGCCCTTCACTATCTGATCTTCGACGGCATCCTCGAACGGCACCCGAAGCTCAAAATCCTTGCCGTCCACGGTGGTGGCTATCTCGCCGCCTACTCCGGCCGCATCGATCACGCCTGGGGCGCGCGTTCGGACGTCAACGCGAAGTTGCCGCACGCGCCGACGACCTACCTCAAGCGCGTCTTCTTCGACACCGTCGTGTTCACGCCGCACCAGTTGGCGGAATTGGTGCGCGTGTTCGGCGTGGATCAGATCATGATGGGCACCGACTATCCGTTCGACATGGCGGACTATGATCCGATCGGGCATGTCGTCGACACCGGCTTTGATGCAACGGTCACGGCGGCGATCTGCGGCGGTACCGCCAAGAAGCTGTTGGGGCTGTAATCGCTCCGCGGCTTCGCCCCATATCCCATTCGGGAGCGCAGCTCCCGATTCCTCAGTTATTAAGTGACTGGAAAAATCATGTGGTATTTGTGGAGAACAGCGATGGTGGTGTTGGGGCTGTCGACGCCGGCGTTGGCGCAGGAAACATCTCGTTTCGCAGCGCCAGCACCTGATAAACTGACCGCAGAACAGAAAGCGTGGGCGGACGCCATCAGCGCGCCGCCGCGCAATGCGAAGTACGCCAACCCACCGTATCGCGCCTATATCCAAAGCCCGGAACTGGCGAAACGGCTGTCGAACCTGTCGGACTATCTACGTTGGAACACGTCGCTGTCGCCGCGCTTGAGCGAGATGGCGATCCTCATAACTGCGCGCCAGTGGACGGCACAGTACGAGTGGTTTGCGCACTATCCGCTGGCGATCAAGGGTGGCCTCGATCCGAAAGTGGCGGACGCGCTGTCGCTCGGCAAACGTCCCGATGGTATGAAGCCTGACGAAACCGCCCTCTACGATCTGGCAACGCAGCTTTATCGCGACAAGAAAGTCTCCAACGCAGCCTACAAAGCGGCGTTCGACGCGTTCGGCGAGCGTGGCATCATGGATATCATCGGCATCATCGGATATTACGATCTGGTATCGATGACGCTGATTACGATGGAAGCACAGTCTCCCAACGATAGCGTCAAGCCGCTGCCGCAGCTCGACAAGTAGCGCTGTCAGCATCAGATTGCTGGATCTTCGGCATCGTGGGCGTGACCGATCGCGGTACGCAGCTGCGGGTCGAGCCTGGACGGGTCGACGATCACTTTCTGAAGATGCACCGATACGACGGCGTCAGCACCGATGACGAAGTCGCCGGCGTTTTCCACGTAGACGACAAGGCTTGGCGTCGGGGTCGTCTGCACCTTCCGGACCGCTCCGAACGCCGTCTCGCCGTCACCGGCAAACACACCGAAGCCTTCCTGAATTTGCTCGTTGGTCATGACCGCTCTCCTTGTTGGCCGCAGCGAAAACAAGGGGCGATCGATTATGGTTCCGCTGGCGGTTGGCCGGGGCGGATCGTTTGCATCGCGCTCGCAGGACCGCTACAAGCGCGGCCATGAGCAAATCTCCCCTCTTGACCCCGACCGTCGCTGCCGCGGAACCCACTCTGCGAGCTGGTAAGGCTGCGCCTGCCAAGGGGTCACCGAAAGCGCGACGGACGGCTGCCAAGACCGGCGCGGCACCGCGCATCGGCTTGGTTTCGCTGGGCTGCCCGAAAGCCCTGGTCGACAGCGAGCGGATCGTCACGCAACTGCGCTCGGAAGGGTATGAACTCTCCGCCGACTACGCCGGTGCCGACGTGGTGATCGTCAATACCTGCGGATTCCTCGACAGCGCCAAGGCGGAAAGCCTTGAAGCCATCGGCGAAGCGATCGCCAAGAATGGTAAGGTCATTGTCACCGGCTGCCTGGGCGTCGAAAAAGAGCGCATAATGAAAGCGCATCCGGCGGTGCTGGCGGTGACGGGACCGCATCAATACGAAGCGGTCGTGTCGGCAGTGCACGATGCGGTGCCACCCTTGCACGATCCGTTCGTAGATCTGGTGCCGGAAGCCGGCTTGCGCCTGACCCCACGGCACTATGCCTATCTGAAGATCTCCGAGGGCTGTAACAACCGCTGCTCGTTCTGCATCATTCCGAGCATTCGCGGCGATCTTGTCAGCCGGCCCGCCAATCAGGTGATCGCGGAAGCCGAGCGTCTGGTGCGGGCGGGCGTCAAGGAATTGCTCGTCATCAGCCAAGATACCAGTGCTTACGGCGTCGATCTCAAATACGCGGCGAGCCCGTGGAAGGGCCGCGACATCCGCGCGAAGTTCTACGATCTCGCGAGCGAGCTTGGCCGACTGGGCGTGTGGGTGCGCATGCATTATGTCTACCCCTACCCGCATGTCGACGAGGTGATACCGCTCATGGCGGAAGGCAAAATCCTGCCCTATCTCGACATTCCGTTTCAGCACGCAAGCCCCGGTGTGTTGAAGGCGATGAAGCGGCCGGCCTCGAACGACAAGGTGCTGAAACGCATCGCGTCGTGGCGCAACATTTGTCCTGACTTGGCGCTGCGCTCGACGTTCATCGTCGGCTTTCCCGGCGAGACCGAGGACGACTTCCGTCAATTGCTGGATTTTGTCGGCGAAGCAAAGATCGCGCGTGCGGGCTGCTTCAAGTACGAGCCGGTGGCGGGTGCGACCGCCAATACCATCGACGGCCATGTGCCGGAGGAAGTCAAAGAAGAGCGCTGGCATCGTTTCATGGCCGCACAACAAAAGGTTTCGTTCGATTTGATGGCGGCGCGGGTCGGCAAGCAGTTTCAGGTGCTGATCGACGAAGTCGACGACGAGGGTGCCATCGGCCGCTCGCCGTGGGACGCGCCCGAAATCGACGGAAGCGTCTTTTTAAATGGTGCCGAGGGCGTCAAGGTCGGCGATCTCGTGCCGGTCATCGCCGTCCACGCCGACGAATACGACTTGTGGGCCGAGCCGGTGCCGGTAGCTTAAGGCGTTTATCGAGTTGCAGTTTACGTAAGCGCAATTTATTGCTGTTCGATGCTTGCGCGCGGTGTGTATTCAACTTGACAGGGGCGCGAGTCTGGCGTTTTTTGGCCACATTAGTACCCCGCGCGCGTAGGCGAGTGGGGTTGAGGTGTTGGAGTTGTGGTCCTAGATCATACGCAATGCGCCGAGCACAGTCGGTTGCAGGCCACCGACTTTGCCGGACACTAGATAAGCATCTAAAGATTCGACATAACCTCTGCAACAACCGATGGAGAATGCAACATACGCCGTCCAATGAAAGCCGCGCCAGAGCGCGAACCAGCCGGCCCGCGGATCAATGAGCACATCCGCGTGCGTGAAATTCGCCTGATCGACGAGACGGGCACCAATGTCGGCGTCGTGACGACGATCGACGCGCGCGTTAAGGCGCATGAGCTTGGCCTCGATCTCGTCGAGATCTCGCCTGATGCCGCGCCGCCCGTGTGCAAGATCATGGATTACGGCAAATTCAAATTCCAGGAACAGAAGAAGGTGGCTGAAGCCCGGAAGCGGCAGAAGGTCGTCGAATTGAAAGAGATCAAGATGCGTCCCGGCATCGATGATCACGATTACGACGTCAAGCTGCGTTCGGTTAAGCGCTTCTTCGAGGAAGGCGACAAGGTCAAAATTACGTTGCGCTTCAAGGGGCGCGAGATGGCGCATACGTCACTCGGCATGGATGTGTTGAAGCGCGTGAAATCCGACGTCGAGACGATCGCCAAGGTGGAATCGGAGCCGCGCTTCGAAGGCCGCCAGATGATCATGATACTGGCACCGAAATAACGCGAGATCGCTGCGGCCGCGGCGAATTTTACGGCGCGACCTGCGGCGTCGCATTCTGTTCGACGCGGGCCAGCAACTGCAGCAGGAGCGCCGTCTCGGAGGCCGACAAACCGCGAGTGATACGTGCGTCGTGTTCGGACACCACGGTGCGAGCGCGCTCAAGGAGCGTGCCTCCGGCGTCGGTAAGTTCCAGTGCATAAGCGCGCCGGTCGGTTTTTCCGGGCGCACGGCGGGCGAGATCGCGCCGTTCGAGTTCGTCCATCAGGGCGACGAAGTTCGGCTGCATGATGCCGAGGGCTTCTGCAGCATCGGACTGTTTACACCCGAGATTGGCTTCGATGAGCAGCAGCGCGCTGAACTGCGCCGGACGCAATTGTAGCTTCTCACATGCTGCATTGAAATCGGCGAACACAGCCAGCTGCGCTCTTCGCAGCGCGTAGCCCAGCAAGCTCGGCAACGGCCCAAGGTCCAATTTCTCGCGGCTTTTGTTCGGCACCATGATCACAATTTCAAAACGGTTTTCGAAAGGGCGAGCCCTTTCATGGGAGTGCGAGTGCAACGCCCTCGCACATATTTTTTGTGCTACTTGATCAACGTGAAATTTCCGTCTTTTACGGTAAGCAAGATACGCGCGCGCTCATCGACGCCATATCGATCCTTCTCGGTGATATTGTAAACGCCCTGGCTGGTCGCGATCTCCCTTTCGGTGAGCAATGCGGCGCGAAGGGCCTCGCGGAATTCCGCGGTGCCGGGTTTGGCGTCCTTCAGCGCTACGGGCACGATACGTTCCATGAGTTTGACGGCGTCGTTCAGGTGCGCGCCGAACTGCGTGCGAGTGTCCTGGCCGTACTTGGCCTCATAAGCTGCCACGTAGGCGAGACCGGGCACCTTGGTGAGCGAGGAGTCCGGCTGCGTTTCCGGCGACATGACCGGACCTGATGCCATGATGACACCCTCTGCAGATTTGCCGGCGATGCGGATGAAGTCCTTCGAAGCGGCACCGTGCGTATGATAGAGCGGTCCACCATAGCCGCGCTCACGCAGTGCGATTTGCGGTAGCGCGGCACCGGTGCCTGAACCTGCGACGAGCACGGCATCGGGTGCGGCGGCGAGGATCTTCAGCGACTGCGCGGCAACCGACGTATCGGCGCGCGCGTAGCGTTCTTCGGCGACGAGTTTCAGGCCCATCGGCTCAGCGATATCCTTGAACGACTTCAACCATAGATCGCCCCAACTGTCTGCAAAGCCGATCATGCCGACCGTTTTGACCTTGTTGGCGGCCATATGGTCGAACAGTGCTTTCGCCATCAGCGCAACCGGCTGCGGCATGATCACGGTCCACTTCTCGCGGCCAGGCAGGATCGGAATCGGACCCATGCCGAAATGCGGTATGCCGACCTCCATGGCAACGTTGGCGACGGCCATCGTCGGTGGCGTATTGGAAGAGCCGAAGAGGACGTCGACTTTGTCCTCACTGATGAGGCGGCGCACGTTGGTCGTCGCGGTGGTCGGATCGGCGGCATCGTCGAGCACGATGTACTTGACCGGCACACCGCCCATCGTTTCGGGCATCAGCGCCACCGAGTTCTTGATCGGAATGCCGAGTGCTGCGGCAGGTCCGGTCAGCGCCACAGTCACACCGATGCGGATTTCGGGACGGGCCTCTTGAGCGTGAGAAGCTGCCGGGGAAGAGAGTAGGGCGGCGGCCACGACTTTTTGCAGCGTGCGTCTGGACAACATGCATATATCTCCCCGGCTTCTCGTGCGCTTTGCGCTTGCACGCCAAGATTATAGCTTGAAAACTCGGCGGCGGGGAATGTGTCGATCGATGGCCGAGGATGAATTGAAATGACGACATCGCACTACAGCGTCGAGGCCTATAATCTTTCGCAGGCGTCGGAGAACAAAATTCACGACGACTCCGTTGCGCAGAAGCTTGGTTTCACAGGGGGGCTCGTTCCCGGCGTCGAGGTGTTCGCCTACATGACGCATCCGGCGGTGGCCAAATGGGGCGGGCAGTGGCTCGAAACCGGTTGGATGGAAGCAAGCTTCCGCAAGCCGCTGTATGATGGACGCACAGCTACGGTCTTGGGGACTGACGACGATGACACCCTTGCCCTCGAACTGGAAAGCGACGGCATACGATGCGCCACTGGACGAGCTGTGCTGAAGTCGCCTCCTCCTCGGCCATCGCTGCTTGAGTATCCGGGGCATCTCCCGCCCAAGTCGCGTCCGCCAGCCGACGCGACAAGCCTTGCGACAGACACCTGGCTGGGCACCAAGCCAGCTCTGCTCTCTGAACAGCGCTTGCACGACTACCTCCGCGATGTCCGCGAGCGACACGACATCTACGCCCGCAATGGCGTTGCCCATCCCGGCCAGTTATTGCGGTTGTGCAATGCAATCCTCGTCGAGAACGTAGTGTTGGCACCGTGGATTCACACAGCCAGCACGTTGCAGAATTTCTCGACGGCCCGCGTCGGCGAGATGGTGTCGGCGCGCGCCCGCGTGGTGCGCAATTTCGAGCACAATGGCCATCGTTCCGTCGAGTTGGACGCCATCGTGGTGGCCGATGATCGCGTCGTCGCCCAGGTCCTGCACACGGCCATTTACGAACTGAGGCATCTGCAGCCGAAAAACGGGTGACGCGAAGCGTTACGTTTTCCCTTGGCGCTCTCCGCCGGATCGGGCATGAGGGGCGTCCGGCGCGTCGGGTGGCGCGCTGGTCTTACCTGCGTGGTTGGCAGCGATTGAGAGGAAACGCACCAATGTCCGATGCACCAATGTC
>JANYHG010000031.1 GCA_025359165.1 Hyphomicrobiaceae bacterium | reverse complement strand
GCACCCGCAAAAGCATCTGGCCACCTACAGCGGCCTGCTGCAGGCAGACGCGTACTCCGGCTACAACGCGCTCTATGCCGAAGGCCGCACGCCGGGCCGCATCTATGAAGCCGCGTGCTGGGCGCACGGACGCCGCAAGTTTTTCGAGTTGGCGGAGTTGCAGAAAGCGCCGTTGGCCCTTGAAGCGGTGCGCCGCATCGACGAGGTTTTCGCGATCGAACGCGAGATCAACGGGCAGTCGCCGGATCGCCGTCGTGCCGTACGGCGGGCGCGATCAAAACCGCTCGTCAACGCGTTGGAAAAATGGCTACGCGAAGAGCGGCGAAAACTCTCGTCGAAAAACCCAGTCGCGAAAGCCATAGACTACAGCATCAAACGTTGGCCCGCGTTCGCGCGGTTCCTCGACGATGGCCGCATCTGCATGTCGAACAATGCAGCGGAGCGTGCGGTGCGCGGCATTGCCGTCGGTCGCCGCAACTGGACCTTCTGCGGCAGCGATGCCGGCGGCCAACGCGCCGCAGCAATTTACACGCTGATCGAGACCTGCAAGCTCAACGATATCGATGCCGAACGCTGGCTCGCCGACGTTCTCGCCCGCATCGCCGATCATCCGGCCAAGCGCGTCAGCGAACTGCTGCCGTGGAACTGGAAAGCCGCGCAGGATGCGATCACCCCAGCCGTCGCAGCCTGACCTGCGGTTTTGCCCGGATGCTTACTCACAGACTCGCGTTTCGGAAGCACCAAAACGTGTCGCTATAGCGTAATCGGCAACTTCGCGTCGACGGTGCCGCGCCTCACAGTGGCGGTTTCGTCTACTGCTTTGCCTGTGTGCATTTCGCCGCCGGAGATTGATCCAGAAACGTGATTTCCTTGAGATCACCTTTGATCGAGAAATCGCCATAGTCGATGACCAGCTTGCGGGAGACGCCGTTCTCGTAAAACAGAAAGCCCATCTCGTACGATGGCGCGGCATCCTTGGTGTCTGAATCTTTTTCGTAATAGCTGATCGAAACCGGCCACGCCGACAGCGTGTTCAGAGGCTCGGCATTCTTGACTTCAGGCAGCTTTTTATTACCCCCAGGCAGCACTTCCGCCCCGATACTGGAAGTCGTTTCATAGACTTTGTCGCCCTGCTCCGACCCGTCGTAAAGATCGGCTTTGAGGCGCGTCTGACCGCTGCGCCCTGCCTCGACCAGTGCGATCGAATGCTGCACGGGCAAATAAACCTTGTTGCCGAGCACCAGCTTCTTCTTCTCGGGCTTGGTCAATTCTACAGCGAGATCGCCGTCGCGGTTGGCACGCTTGGCGTCACCCACCGCCGCTTCGCTTGGTTTCTGGTCACGCAGTTGCGAACTACTAAAGCGAAAGGCCGTTGCATTACCGTCTTCGAAAGTGTTGGAGCGCAGATCCGTAACCGAAGGCTGGCCCTCGGCGCTGGCCATCTTTGTCACGAAGCGCATGTTCTGCGTGTAACCCTCGCAGGCGGAGCCGGTGATCTCGAACACCATGCGCCCCTGTACTTCCGTCACCTGCGATCCTGACCGCGTATTTCCTAAGATCAGATCATACACAGCGCGATGGGGCACCATGACGATGGGCCCTGAATTTGCCGCAGCCGACACCGCCAAAGTCGAGACTGCCCCGGTCGCCAATACAGATGATACCATGCACAGCGATGCGGCAATTGAGGGATTGAAACGCATGAAGTCCTCGTCGACGACCGTTTGGGGAAATACAAACCGCGCTGATTACGTCCAAAGTGTTTGCCGATTTAGTTAGGCTCACGCCGTAAGCTTGGCAACAGTATGTCGCGGTGCAGCGCATGCTGGAAAGAACGCAAACAGCGCGCAAATCGCTCCCGCTGGCAGACAGGGTAACGAAGTGAAAGCAACAATTGAGCATGACCGCTGGATCTTCGGTTACGGCTCGCTGATGTGGCGGCCCGGGTTTCCCTTCGCCGAGCGGGCTGGCGCGCGACTGGATGGCTACCACCGGGCGTTCTGCATCTCATCGACCCATCATCGTGGCAACGAGCAGCGTCCCGGGCTGGTCCTCGGGCTTGATCGGGGCGGTGCGTGCGAGGGCGTAGCCTACAGAGTGACTGCCGAACAGGGCCATGACGTCGTCGCCTACCTTCGCAAGCGCGAACTCGTCAGCGGAGTTTACCTCGAAAAGCAGGTGCCGGTGCTGCTGCGGGACGGCAGTCATCGCATCGTGACGGCGTTGGCGTATGTCGTCGAGCGGTGCCATCCCAGCTATACGGGGGCGTTACCACTGCAGGTTCAGGCGCACCAGATCCGCGGCGCGCGCGGGCTGTCCGGCGACAACCTCGATTACCTGATGGCGACCGTGCGGCACCTCGCCCAGTCAGGCATTCGCGAGCGGCAGCTGGAGCGCTTGGTGACGCTATCGGCGCCCCATGTTGGCAACCTGATGCAATCGGCAGATCGCAGCATCAGCTCCGGTCCGATTCGCGCCGCAACGCGACATCTGACCGATCCGGCACCCCGCATGCGTCGTGGCGATCGGATGCGCTTTCTCTATCGCATCCGCCTGAACGATGGCGTTTGATCGCATCGGGCCGATGCGCGAGATTACGCCGGCTCTTTCAACCACAACGGAATTTCGTCTGCGCGGGCCATGCAATTGCAATCGCCAAAACCGCTACAGCATTTGTTCGCGCAACTTTCTCCCGAACAGTGCTGCCCACCTTTCGCAGGGTTGTGCCGGTGGCGAGTTCCGGCTATCCGTTCCCGCATCTTCGACGCTTACCGCGACCTCGGGAACACGCCATGAACATCCATGAATATCAGGCCAAGGAACTCTATCGCGCCTACGGTGTGCCGACGCCCAAGGGCATGGCCGCATTCACGGTGGATGAAGCTGTCAAAGCAGCGCAGTACCTGCCGGGTCCGGTGTGGGTGGTGAAGTCGCAGATCCATGCCGGCGGACGCGGCAAAGGCAAGTTCAAGGAAGCATCGGCCGGGACCGGCGGCGGTGTGCGTCTCGCCCGCTCGATCGACGAAGTGAAGAAATTTGCCGGCGAAATGCTCGGCAGCACTTTGGTGACCGTGCAGACCGGTCCCGAAGGCAAAAAAGTGCAGCGCCTGTACATCGAAGACGGCTCGCAGATCGAACGCGAGTTGTATCTATCCGCGATCATCGATCGCGAATCGAGCCGCGTCGCGTTCATCGTCTCGACCGAAGGCGGCATGGACATCGAGAAGGTGGCGCACGATACACCCGACAAGATCCACACCATGTCAATTGATCCGGCTGCGGGCTATTTCCCAATGTACGGTCGCAAGGTCGCATTCGCACTCGGCCTCAAGGGGCCGCAGGTTCAGCAGTGCGTCGACCTGATCGGCAATCTTTATCGCATGGTCGTCGAAAAAGACATGTCGATGCTCGAGATCAACCCGCTGGTCGTCACCAAAGACGGCGACTTGATCTGCCTCGACGGCAAGATGGATTTCGACGGCAACGCCCTCTTCCGCCACAAGGATATCGTCGCTCTGCGCGATCTCGCCGAAGAGGATCCGTCGGAGATCGAAGCCTCCAAATACGACCTCTCCTACGTAAAACTCGACGGCCAGATCGGCTGCCTCGTCAACGGTGCCGGCCTCGCCATGGCGACCATGGACATCATCAAGCTCTACGGCCTGGAGCCCGCGAACTTCCTCGACGTCGGCGGTTCGGCGACCAAGGAGAAAGTGTCTGCCGCGTTCAAGATCATCTTGAACGACCCGAACGTGAAAGGCATCCTCGTCAACATCTTCGGCGGCATCATGCGCTGCGATATCATTGCGGAAGGCGTCGTCGCTGCCGCGCGCGAGCTGGGTGTGAAGGTGCCGCTGGTCGTGCGCCTTGAAGGCACCAACGTCGAACTCGGCAAGAAGATCATGGCCGAGAGCGGCCTCAAGATTACGGGTGCCGACAACCTCGCCGACGCCGCCAAAAAGATCACCGACGAAGTGAAGGCGGCGGGTTGACCTGAAGCCGATAGAAAGTTCTGATCCTACACGGCCGGGCCCGACACGCGGGTCCGGCATTTTCATGCCTGTGCTGAAACGACATTTTTTAACTGCTACAACAGGCGTTGCAAGGTTCGCAATTCCTCCAGATTGAGATCTGAGACAGCCCAGTACGTCGCCCCATTTTGGTTCCACGTAAGCAGGCTGTAGCCGTTGCGGGTGGAGGCAACCGGCGCGCTGTCGTTCGCCGCCGCCGCCGCCCACATGAAGACGTTGACGAGGTGCAGGCGGCGCTTGTAGACGAGCGCGCTCACCCGACGATCGGCGACATAGTCGAGCCGGCCACCCACCAACGCGAAGCCGTCGGCGGAGAGATCCTTGACCAGCGGGGCGAAATCGCTGCGGCCGGCGAACCATGGCCGCACGGTATGCTGATCCGATGTCGCCACCTGCACAGGACTGTCCTGCAGAAGCGAACGCAAATGGGCGTTGAGAACGTCACGAGCGATGCCGTCGGTGTGGATTGCGGTGCCCATCACCTGCCAGGTCGCGAGGATCGAAACGAGACACACGGCCGCAAGCGCCGCAATCCAACGAGCCAAGCCGAGTGTTTCACCGCGAGCTGAAAATCTCGTTCCTCGCCCAACCTTCCAAGAGTCTGCTGACTTGCCGGAGGCAGCCTCCAAGTCGGCGCGATCAAGCGACTTGCCGATACGCCCCCTCAAAGTCGGCGGAGCCGACATGTCCGCGTCCCGGCGCACCAGGCCGCTAATGCGTCGATTGTCGGTCAGCACCTCGCTGCAGGCACGGCATGACTCCAGATGCAGCGTCACTGCCTGGCGCTGGTCGCGGGATAGTTCATCGTCCTGATAGGCCGCAAGCATGTCGCAGATATCATCGCACTGCATGACAGTCGTCCCGATCCATTAAGCGTAGCATTCGAGTGCGCAAATCTGCACGCGCCCGCGCAAGACGCGACATGACCGTACCAACAGGTGCACCGATAATGTCGGCGATCTCCCGGTACGACAGTTCCTCGAGCTCGCGCAGCACGATCACCTCACGGAATACCGGAGTGAGCGCGCCGATTGCCTCGGCGAGCAGCGCTTGCTCAGAGGTACTCACTGCAGCCTGTTCTGGAGACGGCAGGTGCGACGTGAGCCCGGGATCGGTCGCGACCGCCGATCGCGACTCCATCACTTCGTCCAGCGAGATGACGTTGCCCGCGCCTCGCCGCTGTTGCAGTCGGCGATAACAGACGTTGCGAACGATCGTGAGCAACCAAGGCTTGATGTCGGTGCCTTCGAGCTGATGCAAAGCACGATAGGCCCGCAGATACGCATCCTGCACCGCGTCTTCGGCGTCTGGGCGCGCGCGCAGGATCGCAAACGCCAAACGATAGGCGGCGTCCATATGCACTATCGCCAGCTGTTCGAACCTAGCGCGTTCGGGCGACGCAGGGTATTTCATGACATAGCTGCTTGCCTCCCTGTCGTGACTCCGATTTCTCTACGACTCTGCGGCGTCCGATTTTATTCCGCAATGGCCGGCTGTGGCTGCCGAATACGACGCCCGCCCAATGAGATACGTCATTTTTAGACGAAGCCGGAATAAACGCCGCCTGCACCGGATCATACTTTCACACGCCGTTCGACCGCATGTGCAGTCACGGCGTCGCGTACCCAATCGTCCGTAAAGGAACACCCTTATGATCGAGTTGTCCCGTCGCAACCTGTTGGTCGGTGCCGGTCTTGCGACCTCGTTTGGACTGTCGTCGCGCCTTCTTGTCGACGACGCTTTCGCTCAGCGCACGCCAGCCCCCACCAAAGGCTTCATAACCTACAAGGTCGGCACTGCCGAGGTGACCGCGCTCTACGACGGCATCTTCGAAAAACCGCATGATCCAAACTTCATCTCCAACGCGTCCGTTGAAGATACCAAGGCGGCTATGGTCAAGGCCGGTTTGTCACCTGATTTCGTGTCTATCTCGGGCACTGTCACTGTCGTCAAGAACGGCGGCAAGACGATCCTGTGCGATAGCGGCACCGGCGGGTATGCTCCCGGGTGGGCGTCCGGCAATATCGCCGCCAACATGCTGGCCGCCGGCATAGATCCGGCCAAGATCGATATCGTGCTGATCTCCCACTTCCACCCAGACCACATCTTCGGGCTGATGGAAAAGGACACCAACAAGCAAATCTATCCCAATGCGGAGATTGTCGTTTCCGACGTCGAGTACAAGTTCTGGACAGACCCGACCGTGATCGACAAGCTCCCGGAAGCGCGCAAAGGCCTTGCCCGCCGCATCCAGGCTACGTTCCCTGCCTGGAAGAACATGAAACAAGTCAGCGGTCCCGCCGAAGTCGCACCTGGCATGACGTTCGTCATGACACCGGGCCACACTCCTGGTCATCGGGCCTTCTTATTGTCGTCGGACAAGGAGAGCCTGATGCTTTCCAATGACACGATGTATGTGCCAGCACTCAACGTCGCCCATCCCGGCTGGCGCGGGGCTTACGACCAGGACGGCGCTGTTGCGGAAGCATCACGCCGAGCATTGATGGATCAGTTGATCGCGGACAAGATGATGGTCGCCGGTTTTCACTTCCCATTCCCCGGCGTCGGCATGATCGCCAAAGACGGCGCGGACTATGCGCTAACGCTCAACAAGGCGTGATCTGACGTGAAGCAATGAGCAGCCGGCCTCAAGGGTCATTCATGGAAGTGAGACCGGCTAGTTTACTCAGTCGACACAAGCACAGGATACACATTCATGCGAAATCCCAACACAATCACTCTCGGCCTTCTGACGCTCGGCGCGGTCCTGTTGTTGTCGCCCGCGGCGTTCGCCGTCGATACGATCATTTCGAAAGATGCGCCCGACCTGACATCCACCCGCGCCAAGATCAAAGCAAAGGACTTTGCCGGTGCGATTGCCGAGCTGACCCCTCTCCTTGCCACCCACCAACACGCCGACGTCTACAATCTCTTGGGCTTCAGCCTGCGTAAAAGTGGTGACATGAAGCAGGCCGCTACTTTCTATGCGAAGGCACTCGACTTTGATCCCGTACACAAAGGTGCGCTTGAATACCAAGGTGAGATGTACGTCGAGTTGGGACAGATCGACAAGGCCAAGGCCAATCTAGCCAAACTCGTAAACCTTTGTCCGAGTGGATGCGAGGAACGCGAAGATCTTGAGAAGGCGATTGCGGGCATCGCGCCGGCCAAAACCAACTGAATCAGGGGAAACTGCAACGTGATCCGCTCGACCCTGATCTCGCGGTTGGAACCGGCCGGACTGCTCGTCGGCCGGCTCTTGCTTGCAACCATCTTCCTGCATGAAAGCATCATCAAGCTCGGCAACTTTGCCGGCGCGGAAGCCTTTGCGCGCGCTTACGGCGTGTCAGACAGGTTACTGCCGCCTGCCATCGCCGCCGAGTTGGTGTGCGGCGCGCTCATCGCGCTCGGCGCATTCAGCCGAATTGCGGCACTCGTGCTGGCCGGATTTTGTCTCGTCACTGCGGTCGTGTTTCATACCAAATTCAGCGATGTCAATCAGCTTCTGCATTTCGAAAAGAACTTGGGCCTCGCCGGCGGCCTGATAATTTTGGCGGTATGCGGCGCGGGACCTTATGCAATCGGAAAATGGTTCAGCTCCCGCACATGATCACACGACTCACTCCCCGTTCCCTACGCTGGCGAAGCCGAAATCGCTTTCGGTGATCCAGGTGTCCTTATCCTTGATGATCGCTTGCGCTGGCAGACTGTCACTCAGGGGCTTTGCGCCCGGCAGTTTTTTCACGGCCGTGCCAATCGCCATGAATTCGATCAGGTTGCCGATCTCGTGGATGTGGGTTTTTATCCCCACCACGTCGTCGGCACCAATGTCTTCGGCCTCTTTTCGAATAAGGCCGATGGCGTGCTCGCGCGCGTCGTAGATCAGCGACGTGAGATCGGAGATCTCGCCGCGGCTGAAACTCTTGAACATGGCCTTTACGCCGCCGACGACACCGAGTGCATAGACCGCCGTACCCAGTACGAGTTTCAGCGGTATGTAGCCTAGTGACGCGAGATTCCACATCTCTTCAGCCGTGAGATCGCTGGTGACCGGCATGCCGCTCGCCGAAGGCGGTAGCGCAGGATGGCTGGCCGCCGTGCCGAGCATAAGCATTTCGTGCACGCCCTTGAACGGCATGATGCGTGTTTCGATGCCGACCACGGCGTTGGCACCCGCGTCACGGGCCTCCTTGGCGATGCGCAAAAGCGCCACATGACGGGTCTGGTTGAAGATGTCGCTGAATTCTCGAATTTCGCCACGCTGCAGACTTTTGAGCGTGCCGAGCAGACCACCGGCGATGCCGACGGAGTAGGCGACGTTGCCCATGACCATGCGCCGGGGCGTATAACCAGCATCGAGCATACAGTAGAATTGTTGGCCGCCGCCGTTGGTCGAGGCGACCCGGCCGCCGCCTGCGTCCGAATGCACGCACGAGCCGACCGACAGGAATTCGGTGTTGCCCTGCATCGTACGCAATTCGCTCGTGACGCCTGTGATGGCCTGGGCGCCATGTTTGGTGGCTTCGGCTTCGAGCCGTGTTTGCGCTTCGTGGCGGCCTTCCGAGATGATGTCGGTGACTTGCTGCACTTCGCCGCCGAAAACGGTCTGGAACCCGGCGCTCATGCCGCCGATGAACCCAAGCGAGTGGACGCTGTTACCGATCACAAGTTCGCCGGGGCGGAACCCCTTGAGGTTCAGGCAATACATTTCGTTGCCCGACAGGCCGGTGAGAATGGTCATGACCGACGATCTCCATGAGAAAGGAAAATCCTAACTGAAGGCTGGTCGAGCGTCCACGCACCACGAAAAAGGCCGTGAAAATCAAACCCCACTGAGCGGCCAGCTAACCCGCTGCACTTGGCGCGATGGAGGCCGCCTGCAACCGTTCAAGGGTGGCAAGTGTCGACAAGTCGATGCAGCCGTCGATGCGCTGCGTTCGAAAATGACGTTGAAAGGCCGTCACGGCGGTGACCGTTTTAGCGTCGAGCACGCCGGTGGCATCGACGTCGTAACCATAGCGAGCAAACTGGATCTGCGCGGCACGAATGCTTGCCATGGGTGCTGTCCGATCTAGCCCGACATCGTTCTCACGCACCGGCGACGGCGGCACCCACAATCCCACGCCCGAGCTTGCCAGAAAGCGCCAATCGAACTTCTCGCCGGGATCAATCTTGCGGTTGGGCGCTACGTCGGAATGGGCGAGAACGCGGTGTGGTACGATGCGATGGCGATCGATAATTTCGCGTGAAAGTGCGGCGACGGCCGCCATCTGCGCGACAGGAAAATCGTGATATCCCAGTTCATGGCCGGGATTTTGAATCTCGATCCCGATCGAGCACGAATTGATATCGATTTCGCCGGACCAGCACGAAACTCCTGCGTGCCATGCGCGCAAGGCCTCCGGGACCTGTTGGGTAATCCGGCCATCGGTGTCGATGACGTAATGGCACGACACACGGCTGTCGGCGCGCGCCAGCCAAGCCACCGCCGCCGCCGCCGAACGCATGCCGGTGTAGTGCAGCAGCAAAAGATCGGCGCGCAATCCACCCTTGCGCGGTTCGACGTTTGCGGCGGGGACGACGTCGTCGACCAGCGCACTATCCGGCGAAAAAGAATGGGGCGTGGCCTGCGCCGAAGACATCACAGCCCGCGCTCTTTCGCCAGCGTGGCATACGCACTGTTGATCGCCGCGAGCCTGCGATTGGCAAATGCGACGGCTTCGGGCGCAACCCCGCGTCCGGTCAACAGATCGGGATGATTCTCGCGCACCAGTTTGCGATGCCGTGCTTTGAGTTCGATATCCGTGACTGACGGGTCTAGGCCCATGACGTCATACGGTGCAGACTCGTCGGCTACGAACTGGGCGCGGACGTGACGGAACGTACTGTCGCTGAGGCCGAAACGCTCGGCCACGACCTTCAGGAAGTCATGTTCTCCGGGGTGCAGCGCGCGGTCGGCCGTGGCGATGTGGAACAAGCTTTCGAGCACGTCACGGAGCAACTGCGCATTGCCGCCCAGTAGAACGCGGACCTGGCCCGCATAGGTGTCGAAGCCCGCAATATCGCGCTGCGCAAGCTCGAAGACTTGCCGCACATGATCGGCTTCCTCGGGCGGTGTCTTGAACACCTGATGAAACGCTTCGACCTCGACGGGAGAAACGACCCCGTCTGCTTTAGCCATTTTGGCACCCAACGCGATCACTGCCATCGTAAACGCGGCACTGTGCTGACCTTGCGTTGAAACGAGCGTCGACCCAGCCGGAGTTACGGCACCTTTGCCGTCGCCATGAGCCGTCGCCAGTCCCGTGATACGCTGCCAGATCGTCATAGACAGAATGTTACATTAGTTTTGCGCCGCAAAAAAGCGATCTATGATGCGACATCGCTCTCAGAGGTCGTACTGACGACGCAGGTCGGCGATTTCACGCTCATCCAAGCCGATATCGCGCAGCAACCGGTCGGGCTGACGCGCCAGATAGCGATTGGCTTCACGATTGGCCTGCGCCTCGCGTGCCGTCGCGATGGCCGCCAAAACACGAGCCAAGAACCCCGCGCCGCCGTTTTTAGCGGCCCCGGAGGCGGTCTTTTCGGAAGTGACGGCGAAGCCGCCAGCAAAATAGGAGGAAACGCTCATGATGATCTCGATTTTAGATTTTTACGGCTCTTTTAGACCCCTGTTAAGGTCAGATAAGCGCGTTCGTCACCGGCCACCAGAGCAAATGCTGCGCCGCAGCAATGCGCTTTGTGCATACGCACATTTTCGTGCGGCAAGGCTTTCCGCGTGGCCAGCAACGCCCAGGAAATCTGGGGAGGGTCCACCTCACAGTTTGCGAAATCGGGCAAGTCCCCCTAAGAAAGCCTCATGCTTCAGACCTTCGAAACCTCCTCCGACCCCGCGCTTGGCCCCCCGCGCGTAAAATCCGTACGCACGCTGATGAGCGAGGTGGGCGTGCAAGCGCTGCTTGTGCCGAGGAGCGACGAGTTTCAGGGTGAATATGTGCCGCCGTCAGCGGAACGGCTCAAGTGGCTAACCGGCTTCTCAGGTTCGGCGGGACTTGCGATCATCGGCGTGAAGGTCGCAGCGGTCTCGACCGACGGACGCTATACGTTGCAGGCCAAGGCCCAGGTACACAGCGGCACCTTCGAGGTTATCGACAGCACCGAAAAACCCTGGCTTGAATGGCTTGCCGCAAAACTGCCAAACGGCGGCACATTGGGTTACGACCCGCGCCTGCACACGGCACAAGCAATCACAGCGTTGAAGCCTGAAGCCGAGAAGCACGGCTTTACGTTGAAAGCGCTTTCCACAAACCTCGTCGACAAGGCTTGGGGACGCAGCCGACCCGCGCCGCCGATTGGGGCGATCAGCGTGCAGCCGACAGCGCTGGCGGGGGTAGCGGCAGAAATCAAAATCGTCGATATCCAGCGCCAGCTGAAAGCCGATCAGCAGCAGGCTGTCGTGTTGACGTTATCCGACAGTATTTCGTGGCTGTTCAATATTCGCGGTAGCGATATCGCCCACAACCCGGTCGTGCTCGCTTTTGCGATCGTGCCGGTCAAGGGCAAGCCGGAGGTGTTCGTCGATCCCGCCAAACTGACGGTCGACAGCAAGAAGCACCTCACTTCGGTCGCGAAGCTTTCGCCAGTCGAAGAGCTGGGGACGCGGCTGCGCGAACTCAAGGCTGAAAAGGACCGCAAAGTGCGCGTCGATCCGGCGACCGCATCTGCTTGGATCGTCAACACACTCGGGTCGAATGCCGATCACGCCTCAGACCCGTGCATTTTGCCGAAGGCCAAGAAAAACAAGGCCGAGCTCGACGGCACGCGGGCAGCCCATATCCGCGACGGTGTCGCCATGGTGAGGTTCCTGAGCTGGCTCGATGGCGAGTCGCAAAGTAACTCGCTCGATGAAATCAGGGTCGTTGAGCGGCTTGAAGCCTTCCGGTCGGCGACAGGGCAGCTCAAAGATCTGTCGTTCGGTACGATCGCTGGGTCGGGGCCGAACGGCGCGCTGCCGCACTATCGAGTATCCAAGGACAGCAATCGACTACTGCAACAAGGCGAAATGATCGTCATCGACAGTGGCGGCCAGTATCAGGACGGCACGACGGACATTACACGCACGGTCGCCATTGGCACGCCGAGCCAAGAGATGCGGCTGCGGTTCACGCAGGTTTTGAAGGGCCACATCGCCATCGCCACTGCGCGGTTTCCCGTGGGCACCCGGGGCGTGCAACTCGATACTTTAGCGCGCTACCATCTCTGGCAGGCCGGCCTCGATTTCGATCACGGCACCGGTCATGGCGTGGGCAGCTTCCTGTCGGTGCACGAAGGTCCGCAGTCGATCTCGAAGCGCGGTATGGCGGCGCTCGAGCCCGGCATGATCATTTCCAACGAGCCGGGATTTTACAAGCAGGGCGCGTTCGGCATCCGCATCGAGAACCTCGAGGTCGTCACAGAGCCGTCACCGATCAAGGGCGGTGACCGCCCGATGCTCGGCTTCGAGTGCTTGACCCTCGCACCGATCGATCATCGCTGCATCGAGCCCGATCAGCTGACGCAAGCGGAAGTCGCCTGGCTCAACACCTATCACGCGCGCGTCCTTGCGACCCTCGGCAGCGAGCTCAGCGCGGAGGAACGCAAGTGGCTGGTTTCCGCTACGAAGCCCGTCAGCCGCGTTCCTATCGTGCAGTCATTGCAAAAGCCGAGGGAATAGGCGAGCCTCCTTCCAACCCGCCGCGCGGACGACAAGCAAAGGGCGGATCGTCGGTCCATTGGGAGGACACACATGCCCGATATCTTGCGCGGCTCGCGCCGTCAGATTTTGAAATCCGGTGCGAGTGCACTTGCGTTGACGGCGCTTGGCGCACCAATGATCAATCGCGCGGCGCTCGGCCAATCAAGCTTCGATTGGAAGCGTTACACCGGCACCAAGCTCGACGTGCTGCTGGTAAAGAATCCCCGCTCGGATCTGCTGCAAGCGCACGAAAAAGAGTTTACCGCGCTCACCGGCATCGAAGTGTCTTCCGAGCAGGTCCCAGAACAGCAGCAGCGCCAGAAGGCGATGATCGAATTCACGTCGGGCAAGCCGACGTTCGACGTGTCGATGCTCGCCCTGCACGTCCAGAAACGCCTGTCGAAGAAGGGCAACTGGCTCGAAGATCTGCGTCCGATGATAGCCGACGCGTCGCAGACCAATCCCGAGTTCGACTTTACCGACTTCAATACGGCTGGCCTGAACTATGCGACACAAGCCGATGGTTCGCTGACCACGCTACCTCACTTCGTCGACTACTGGATGGTCTATTACAACAAGGAACTTTTCGAGCAGAAAGGCGTCGCCTATCCAAAGACGATGGATGAGCTAGTCGCTGCCGCACAGAAGCTTAACGATCCAGCCAAAGGCACGTACGGCTTTGTTTCTCGCGGCCTGAAGAACGCAAATATCCCCGTTTGGACGTCGTGGTTGCTGGGGCAGGGTCAGGAAACGGTGACCGCTGACGGCAAGCTGCTGACCGAGACACCGGAAACAGTGTGGGCTGCCGAGATGTACGCGCGACTGAACAAGGAGTTTGCACCGCCGGGCACCATCGGGTTCAACTGGAACGAATGCCAGACGACGTTTGCACAAGGACGTGCTGCCATGTGGCTCGACGGCATCGGGTTCGCCACGCCGCTCGAAGATCCAACCAAGTCTAAAATTGTCGGCAAGGTCGGCTACGGCATCACGCCAGCCGGTCCGAAGGGCTACCACTCTGCGACGTTCGCGGATGGCCTGGGCATTTCGCGCACGTCAACCAAAAAGGGCGCGGCGTGGTATTACGCGCAATTCATGGCCAACAAAAAAAACCAGCTGGCGATGATGAAAGCGGGCGCAGGTGCACCGGGTCGCACCTCGGCACTGACCAACCCGGAGGCCAAAGTCGGTTCGAAATTCGGCGAGCAATATTTCGAATGCCTCGCCGGCTCAGCCAAGATCGGCCGGCCCGGATTACCCGTCATCATTCCGGTGACCGAGTTCCGCGACACCTTCGGGGTCGCGCTGACCAACCTTCTGTCGGGCGGCAACGCCAAGGCGGAACTCGCCAAGGCCACCGAAGCCTTCAAGCCGATCTTGGAAAAAAGCGAACAGGGGTGAGATGGGCACGGTGCGGTGGCTGCAATCGGCTGCCGCTTCGCCACTGCCCGTTGGCCCGCACTGCCGCCTCATCAAGCGCTATTGACCGTCAGCGGATAAATCATGACGAATACCGCCGCTAGGTTGCCCGCGCCGCAAGTCGCAAAACGCCCCACAACCAAGGACTACACTTTTTCGCGTCATTACTGGGCGTTCTCGCTGCCGGGCACGTTGCTGATCGGTGCCGTGATCGTGTTTCCGTGGGCATTCACGCTGTGGATGAGCCTTCATGACTGGAAAGTGGGAGGCGATCACGCGTTCGTCGGGTTCGCGAACTATGTTCGGCTCGCGAGCGACACGCGTTTTCTGGAATCGGTCGGTCGCACGTTCTGGTTCACGCTGCTGGCGGTCATCATTCCCATTGTGCTGGGAATCTGGGCGGCGATGATGTTTCACCGCAACTTTCCGTTTCGCGGCACGCTACGCACAATTTTCGTCATGCCGATGATGGCAACGCCGGTCGCAGTCGCGTTGGTCTGGACGATGATGTTTCACCCGCAACTGGGTGTGCTGAATTACCTGCTATCACTCGTCGGCATCCCGCCGCAGCTGTGGGTGTACCATCCCAATACCGTCATCCCGACGCTGGTTATGGTGGAGGTGTGGCATTGGACACCGCTTGTGATGTTGATTGTGCTCGGCGGTCTGGCCGCACTTCCGACCGATCCTTACGACAGCGCGCTGATCGATGGCGCGAGCGGTTGGCAGATGTTCCGGTTCATTACCTGGCCGCTTATCCTGCCGTACGTGATGATCGCCCTGGTGATCCGCACAATCGATAGTCTCAAGGTGTTCGACACTATTGCGGTGATAAGCCAAGGCGGGCCGGGGACGGCCTCCGAAACACTCAATTACTTTCTCTATCTACAAGCGTTCCAGTTCTACAATATCGGCTACGCATCGGCTGTGGTGGTAATCTTCTTCATCATCATCATCGCCCTGTCCCTGCTCCTGCTGTATCTGCGCCAGAGGTCGAAATGGATGTGATGACAACTACTCCGCGACGTACCCGACATGGCTGATCCTCTCGTTTCGCAATCGATGTTCGGGGCGGTCGGCGTGCGGCGATCATGGGGATCGCGGCTGGGCTTATGGATCTCGGTGTTGTTTCTGGTGTCGCCCGCGATCCTGGTGTTTTTGTGGATGCTGTCGCTGTCGCTGAAGAACGATATCGACAACGTCGCGTTTCCACCTGTCTTTATTCCGCAGCCGCCGACGCTGGCCAACTACGTCGACGTGTTCGATAAAAACAAGATGCTGCAGTATTTCTGGAACTCTGTGCTGGTGACCGGCGGCGCGGTTCTGGTGGGCTTGCTGGTAGGGGTACCAGCCGGTTACGGGATCGCGCGAGCCAAAGCGCATCGTACCGCCATTCTCATCCTCATCGCGCGCATGACGCCGGCGCTCTCGTATCTCATCCCGCTGTTTCTGCTATTCCAGGTGCTCAATCTGGTGGGCACGATCTGGGCGCTCGTCATAACGCATCTTGTGATCACCGTGCCGATCATCGTGTGGATCATGATCGGCTACTTCGAGGGTGTCCCGCAGGAGTTGGAAGATGCCGCGCTGGTGGATGGCGCGACGAGTTGGCAAAGCTTTCGCCACATCGCACTGCCACTGGCGCGGCCGGGCATCGTGGTCGGCGGCATTCTCGCTTTCATATTTTCGTGGAATAACTTCATCTTTTCGGTGGTCTTGGGCGGGAAAAATACGCGTACGCTGCCGTCGGCGGTTTACAACATGCTTACGTTCGAGCAACTGTCGTGGGGGCCGTTGGCGGCTGCGGCGTTGCTGGTGACGCTACCTGTGCTGCTGGTTACGGTCATCGCACAACGCGAGATCGTCGCAGGGTTGTCAGCGGGCGGCCTCAAGGATGGCTGAAGGTAGCGGCATTTTCGAGGGGCTTTTCAATGAGCAGACCACGCTTTGGCCTCAGCTGCGCCATCTCGACGCCATTCGACGAAAACCACGCGATCGACACGCCCAGACTGATAGCCCACGCGAAGCGTTGCCGGGCTGACGGTGCCGACAGCATCACGCTGTTCGGCACGACCGGAGAAGGATTCTCCGTCAGCCTGGAAGAACGGGTGCGCGCCATCGGTGCGTTCAAGGGGGCGGGATTCGACATGGGACGCGAGATTGGCGTCGGGATCATGGCATCGTCGGTGGGAGACGCAGCCCAACAATGTCGGCAGGCATTGAAGGCGGGGTGCCGACATCTGCTGATAGCGCCTCCGTTTTACGCCAAAGGCCTCAGCGACGAGGGCGTGTTTCAATGGCACGCGGAACTTTTTACGAGTCTCGGCGGCTCGGCCCGCGACGTGATCCTGTATCACCTGCCAAGCGTGACGGCGGTGCCGCTGTCGTTGGACGTGATCGGTCGACTGAAGATTGCGTTCCCCAAAATCGTGCGCGGCGTGAAGGATTCCGGTGGCGATCTCGCGCATTCGGAAGCGCTGGTTGCCAAGCATGGCGAGCTGGCGATCCTGATCGGTGACGAGCGGCATCTGGCAGCGATCGTGCGCAAAGGCGGTCAGGGCGCGATTTGCGGGATGGCCAATTTAGAGGCTCGGCGCATGCGGGCGCTGGCTCACGAAGGCAAAGACGACGCGAAGATCAATGCGCTGGTCGATGCTATCATCGCCTTCCCGGTACTAGCGGCGATCAAGACCTTGATTGCGCACCGCGTCAAGGATCGCGCGTGGCTGCGCATGCGCGCACCCCTCGGCCGCCTTGACGACGCTAGCGCGACGCGATTGGTCGCGAAGTGCGATGCGGCCCTGGGCTGACTTGTCCCCGGCTTCACGGGTGGCGCGCTTGACGCAACCCGTGAATGCTGTGAACAGCGAACCGTCTAATGGTCGCCTTACGACTGCAGACGACACTGGCGGCGGCCACCTGTTCATCCGGCCGCGATACCAGTATCGGGAGGCGATCGCCGCAATTGGCAAGCAAGGGTGCGCAGCATGAACATCGGCAATATCCTATTGGCCAAGAAGCTGGTTTCAGCGGAAGACATCAACCGTGCCATCGTGCATCAGAACCGCTCTGGTGGCCGCCTCGGCGACAGCATCGTCGCCCTCGGCTTGTTGACCAGAGAACAGATCAACGAGGTTCTCGACGACGCCCCGCAGCAGCCGATGACGCCGGCTGCCACCGGTATCGATCCGGTGTTCCTGCTCGAATTGGCGATCAAGGGGATGTTCGCGGAAAACCTCGAATCACCATCGCAGATGGCCGAGGCGCTGAAACTGTCCACCAACGTCGTCAACCAGCTGATGCAGGACGCCAAGGAACGCAAGCTGGTGGAGGCACTGGCATCCGCTGGCGGCGGCGGCATCAGGACAGAGCTACGCCTGACGCTCACGCGAGCCGGTCGCGAATTCGCCGTCGACGCCATGAGCCGTGGCCAATATTTCGGTCCGGCACCAGTGTCGCTCAAGGACTATCAGGACCGCATCTTGCTCCAACGCGTCACCAACGAAACGGTGAGCCGCCAACGGCTGGACGAGGCGTTCAACGGCCTGGTCATGAGCGAGCGTTTCATCAGCCGTCTTGGACCGGCGGTCAATTCAGGCAATGCGATTCTCATTTATGGTCCGGCCGGCAACGGCAAGACAACGGTGGCCGAAATCGTCGGCAACGTTTTCCAGAACGTCATTTATATCCCCCACTGCGTCAATATCGAAGGCGAGATCATGAAGGTCTTCGATCCAGCCATTCATCGTGTCGTAGCCGAGACACCAGCCACACAGGGCGTATCGACCTTACGCCGCAGCCGCATTGATCCACGTTGGGTCGCCTGCTACCGGCCGCTCGTGATGACGGGCGGCGAATTGACGATCGAGATGCTCGATCTCAAATATAATACGGTTTCCAAATTCTACGAGGCACCGCTGCATATCAAAGCGCTCAACGGCACATTCCTCATCGACGATTTCGGCCGTCAACGTGCCAAGCCAGAAGACATTCTCAACCGCTGGATCGTGCCGCTAAACAGCCGCGTCGATTATCTCACTTTGCACACCGGCAAGAGCGTGATGATACCCTTCGATGAAATCGTCATTTTCTCCACCAACATGCATCCGAACGATTTGATGGATCCGGCCTTCCAGCGCCGCATCAGCTACAAGCTGGAAACCGTGGAACCGCCGGAAGATCTGTTCCGCAAAGTTTTCGAAGGCATGGCGAAGAAAAACAGCCTCACGGTTACCGACGCGATCTACAATCGTGTTCTCCAGGGTATCCGCGAAAACGATGCGCCGTTAGCCTATTTCCAACCCAAATTCATTACCGAGCAGGTGCTGGCTTCGTGCAAGTTCGAGGGAACGCCACCACAGTTCACCCCTGAAAACCTCGACGACGCGCTTGCCAATTTGTTTATCAAAAAGCCGGACGGCAAGATGTTCGGGGTAAAACGCAGTTAGTCATCCCTCGATCTTTCGCATCGTCATGGCCGCCGGGTAACGTGCATCGGCATGCCACCTTTCGGAACGAGGGTGACGCGGGAGATCGGTTCGGGATTGTGGGTTGCATCGACTTTGAAGCGAGCGGCACGCACGAGCGTGGCGAGAATGGCTGTCGCTTCCATCATCGCAAACGCCATCCCGATGCAGATGCGCGGGCCGGCACCGAACGGCATGTATTGGTAACGCGGGATCTTGGCCTCTTTCTCGGGCTCGAAGCGAGCGGGATCGAATTGATCCGGATTGGTCCAATACTTGGTATGCCGCTGAATAGCGTAGATCGGGATCATGACCTGCGTGCCGGCCTTGATCTGGTGCGGCCCGAAAGCGCAGTCCTTTAGCGCCATCCGACCAAACTGCGGTGCAGGCGGAAACAGACGCATCGACTCTTTGATGACCTGCTGCGTGATTTTGAGCTTGTCGATATGCTCGGCCTTGACCGAACCGCCACCGACGACGCGGTGCACTTCGTCGAGAATACGCGTTTCCCATTCCGGTGCGCGTGACAGCAGATACAGCGTCCAGGTCAGCGATTTCGCGGTTGTCTCATGGCCGGCGAGATAGAACGTCAACAGATTGTCGACCAGTTGCTCGTCGGACATCTGCGCGCCGGTCTCCGGGCTTTTGGCGTCCATGAGGCGCTGCATCAGATCGTCGGGCTTGGCGGCCAGCGCGCGGCGGCGCGCAATCAGACTGTGCACCGATCCGCGCAACATCTGGATATTTTGCCTACCGACCTTCTTGCCGGGACGCGGCATCCATTGTGGCAGATTGGCCAGCGCGTACAACAACGTCCAGCCGGTGGAGTCCTGGAACTTGCCGGTTGAACGTTCGATCGCCGCTTCCATGTCGCCCGTGCCGCCGGGCAACAGTGTCGCGGAGATGACGTCGAACGTCACGCGCGTCATGTCGTGACTGCCTTCGCGCGCTTCGCCGGCGGGATCGAGCGACAACCGAGCGACGTAGTTCTCGGTCGCCTGCACGATCGGCGCGACCATAGCGGCAAGATCCTGATGGCGGAACATGGGTGCAGAGGTCTGGCGCTGCCATTTCCATTCCTGACCCTCGGCTGTCAAAATTCCGTTGCCGAGAAGTGGGCCGAGAATGCGTTTCTGCGCTGCCTTGCTGAAGTCGGGCACACGATCGAGCGTGACCATTTTGATGTAGGCGGGATCGGTGATCCAGACGAGGGGAACGCGACCCTTGTCGTAGGCGACGAAGTCCCGCTCGTAGACGGCCTGCGGAATGGAGGCGAGCGGATTGCGCAAGAAGTCGACGGCAAAGCGCAAGCGGCCCTGCGGGCGCTTCGGCGGCACGACACGCGAGGGCGTGAATGGCGCTGGCGTGGCGATGCTCGCTGCGCCGACTTCGAGTGCCGCCGTGGTCATGGTCGTGTCTCTCGGTGTCGTTTCGGGTGCGCAGAAGTGGGCATACACGGCACCAAAAGCAAGACCGAAGAATGACCGCGAGAAGTGTGTCGGCTGTTACCAATCAATTTCGGTTGCGCCAAGGGAGGCGAGGTAAGCATTCGCCTTCGAGAAATGGCGACTGCCGAAAAATCCCTTGCGGGCCGACAGAGGCGACGGATGCGCGCTCTCAAGCACCAAATGCTTGCCGCGATCGATGCCGTCACCCTTGCGACGGGCGTAGGCTCCCCACAGGAGAAACACGATGCCCGATCTTTCGCGGCTAAGAGCCCCGATGGCAGCATCGGTGAAAGCTTCCCAGCCTTTGTTCTGATGCGACCCCGCGTGTTCGGCATGCACCGTAAGAGTGGCATTCAGTAGCAGCACGCCTTGCTGCGCCCAACGCGTCAGATCGGGATTGCGCGAGACGGGGCGGCCGAGATCGGCGTCCAATTCTCGGAAGATATTCCGCAACGACGGCGGCGGCGTAATGCCTGCATTGACCGCAAAGCAGAGCCCGTTCGCTTGTCCGGCCCCGTGATAAGGATCCTGGCCGAGGATGACGACCTTGGTGTCGCAGAAGGGGCACGCATCAAAGGCGCGGAAGATCTGGGCGGCGGGCGGGTAGATGGTCCGTGACCGGTATTCCTCGCTCACGAATGCGCACAGTGTGTCGAAGTAGGGCTTTGCAAATTCCCCACTCAAACGTTCGCGCCAGCTTTGTTCGAGGCAGACATGTTGCATCACATTCGCTTCAGAAACGACAACGCCGAAATCTCAGGGAGAGAATTCGGCGCAATCGAAAATAGGGTTTCCAAAGGGCCGAGCCCTTTGGCGGGGTCAAGGGGCGGAGCCCCCTGCCTTTACCGCTTACTCCGTGATGCTGGCGACGACGCCGGCACCGACGGTGCGGCCGCCTTCGCGGATGGCGAAGCGCAATTTTTCTTCCATGGCGATCGGCGTTATCAGCTCGACGGCGACGGTGATGTTGTCGCCCGGCATCACCATTTCCGTGCCTTCCGGCAGCGACACCACACCCGTCACGTCGGTCGTGCGGAAGTAGAACTGCGGACGGTAGTTGGTGAAGAACGGCGTAT
>JANYHG010000017.1 GCA_025359165.1 Hyphomicrobiaceae bacterium | reverse complement strand
GGTTCCAAGATCTTCATCTACGCCGAGGAGGTCGTCTGCACGTGGGCGTCCAAGAAAGTCGGCCGCCCGGTGAAATGGACCTCCGACCGCACCGAGGCGTTTTTGTCCGACGCGCATGGCCGCGATCACATCACGACCGCCGAAGCAGCCATCGACGCGACTGGCAAGGTCACGGCGCTGCGGGTCAAAACCATCGCGAACCTTGGTGCGTACCTGTCCACCTTCTCGTCGTCGGTGCCGACCTATCTGTATGCGCCTCTATTGTCGGGCCAATACGATATCCCCGCCATCTATTGCGAAGTCGACGGCGTCTATACGAACACGGCCCCCGTCGACGCCTATCGCGGTGCAGGTCGGCCGGAAGCCACTTTTGTCATCGAGCGGTTGATGGAAGTTGCGGCGCGCCAGCTGAAACGCGATCCGGCCGAGTTCCGCGTGCACAACTTCATCAAGACGTTCCCGCATCAGACGCCTGTCATCATGGCCTACGATGTCGGCGATTATCCTGCGAGCATGACGAAGGCGCTGGAAATGGCCGATTACAAAGGCTTTCCCGCGCGTCGCGAGGCCAGCGCCAAGACGGGAAAGCTGCGCGGCATCGGTTTTTCCGCCTATATCGAAGCGTGCGGGATCGCGCCGTCAAAAGCGGTGGGCTCGCTAGGGGCCGGGGTCGGGTTGTGGGAATCTGCCGAAGTTCGCGTCAATCCGATCGGCACGGTTGAAGTGTTGACGGGCTCGCACAGTCACGGGCAGGGCCACGAAACCACATTTGCGCAGCTCGTCTCGCACAAGCTCGGCATTCCCATCGAGCAGGTGTCCATCGTACATGGCGACACCGACAAGGTGCAGATGGGCATGGGCACTTACGGCTCTCGCTCCGGCGCGGTCGGCATGAGCGCGATCCATGTGGCGCTGGAGAAAGTGATCAAGAAGGCGACCACGGTGGCCGCCGCCTGCATGGAAGTGCCGGTCGAGCAGGTGGATTTCCAGGACGGCAGCTTCGAAGCGCGCGGCACCAACAAGAAGATGGCGTTCGGCGAGGTCGCGCTGCAGGCCTATGTCGCGCACAAGTTCGACAGCTCGGTGATCGAGCCGGGCTTGAAGGAAGGTGCGTTCTACGATCCGAAGAATTTCACGTTCCCTTCGGGCGTGCACATCGCCGAGGTCGAGATCGAGCCGGAGACGGGGCTGACAAAGGTGGTGCGTTGGACTGCCGTCGACGACTTCGGCACCATCATCAACCCGATGATCGTCGAGGGACAGGTGCACGGCGGGATTGCCCAGGGGATCGGTCAGGCCATGCTGGAGGGTGCCGTCTATAACGACGCCGGGCAGTTGGTCACCGCCAGCTTCATGGACTACTGCATGCCGCGCGCCGACGATCTCCCCTCGTTCGATGTCGGGATGACCACGACGGTGTGTCCGTCCAATCCGCTGGGTATCAAAGGCTGCGGCGAGGCTGGTGCCATCGCGTCGCCACCGGCGCTGATCAACGCCATCACCAATGCGCTCGGCCACGAAAATATCGCCATGCCCGCGACCCCGCAAGCGGTGTGGCGTGCAGCGCAGGCAACGCCCCGCAAGCAGGCGGCGGAATAAGGCATCGAAGATGCGGAAATTAATCGTTGGCGTCTCTGTATTGGCGTCCATTTTCTTCTCGATGGATGCTGGTGCCTGCGAAGGTTGCTCTTGCCGCGGAGGTCCGGGCTATAGGCTACCGAGTGGTAAGTGTGCAGGCTGGGAAGAAATGGCTCGCTGCGGGGCAAATCGCGATCAGTGCCAAGATGAGCGCTGCGGCGCGAAAGGATGCACTGCTGAACAGGCGAAAAATCTTGATCCAGCAACTCCATTGAATGCCACTGAGCCTTTGGCCAAAAGAACACAAACGAAATAGCGGAGAACATCCCATGTACTCGTTCGATTATCGCCGCCCCCATTCCGTCGACGAGGCCGATCTGGCGCTGAAAGCCATGCCGGGCGCAAAACTGCTGGCGGGCGGGCAGACATTGCTGCCGACGCTGAAGCAGCGGCTCAATCAGCCTGAAGCCTTGATCGACCTCGGTGCCATCGCGGGGTTGAAGTCGATTTCGCGCAGGGACGGCGCGCTTGTCATCGGTGCCATGGCCACCCACTACGACGTCGCCAACTCGACAGATGTGAAGGACGCGCTGCCGATGCTCGCCAACGTCGCCGAGAATATCGGCGATCCGCAGGTGCGCAATCGCGGTACGATCGGTGGCTCGCTCGCCAACAACGATCCAGCCGCCGACTACCCGGCAGCCGCCTTAGCGCTCGGGGCCAGCTTCATAACGACGAAGCGAACGCTGTCGGCCGAGCAGTTTTTTACCGGACTGTTTTCGACTGCCTTGGAGGACAACGAGATCCTGCTCGAGATCCACTTCCCGCTCGCCAAGCGCTTCGGCTACGCCAAGTTCTCCAACCCGGCCTCGCGCTATGCGCTTGTTGGTGTAGCGGTTGCAGAAACGGCCAATGGCGTCCGCGTGGCGGTGACCGGGGCGGGCAATGACGGCGTGTTTCGTGTGCCGGCGATGGAAGCCGCGTTGACGAAATCGTTCGCGGCCAACGCGCTAAACGGCATCTCCGTCGATGCCAAACTGCTCGGCAGCGACATGCACGCGGCCGCCGACTATCGTGCACATTTAATCAGCGTGTTGGCCGCACGGGCCGTAGGGATGGCGGGGTAAGGCATTGAGCGAATCGGTGCCGTTTTTACTCGCAGCGGCAGTGAGAGCATAATTGGCTAGAGCTCACGCACCGAGTGCGTGTGTCGCTGGTTGCCCGCAGGCGCAATCGGCAAGCACGCCCGCGGTGGCTAGGCTGTCGAGAGCTGTCTGGTCGAGGAGATCGACGATGCGTGCGGTTGCGGGCCCCTCAAGGGCTACGAGCAGCGCAAGGCCGTCGCGATCAAGCCTGAAGCTTTCGCCGGCATGCAAGATGATATCGCGCTGATCGCCGGCTTGCGTGATCCAGATGATGCCCTGCAGGCTGCAGATCTCGGTTCCCTCGCCATCATCGATCCGAACGGCGTGACCGGCATCGATCAGAGTTGGCAAAAACGTCTTGTCATTGAGCATGACCGATGTCCCTTTGCATGATTTTTAGGAATACTAACGTGTGACGCTTGACGCTCACTGACTATGAACTCAATATCTACTGGTAGAATGATTTGCTCAAACGATCATTTTGCAGCCGTAGCATGAAAATTTGGAATGCGAACCGTCTATGCGTACCAAACGCTATGATTTGCCTCCGCTGGACCTGATTGAAGGGTTCGAAGTCGCTGCGCGTCATCTGAGCTTCACGACGGCGGCGAACGAATTGAGCCTCACGCAATCCGCGATTAGCCGTCAGATAAAGGCACTAGAAGAGCATCTCGGTGTCGCGTTGTTTCAGCGTCGGCACCGCGCCCTGGCTTTGACGCAGGCGGGCGAAGACTTCTACCGCGTCACAATCGACGTCTTGGGGCGACTGCAGTCCGCAGCCGATGCGATGCGGGTCAATCCGGCGACGCGGCAACTGTCGATCACGACGACGACAGGGTTTGCGGCTCTATGGCTCATTCCCCGATTGAGACGATTCACCGCCGATCATCCTGATATCGACGTGCGCATTTCAGCCACTGATATCGCGGTCAACATCGAACGCGACCTGGTCGACATCGCAATTCGCTACGGCAGCAAGGTGACCATGCCTGAGAGTGCGTTAGCGCTGTTCGGGGAAGAAATTCTGCCGGTTTGCAGTCCGGCATTGCGCGACGGTGCGGCATCGCTCAGGAGTCCAGCCGACCTCGAAAACCATACGCTGCTGCATCTCGACTATCCCGGCATGCAGCGCAGCTGGTTGGAATGGGGCACTTGGTTGACTGCGCTCGGCATCGGCGATCTCAAGGCGGCTGGATCGTTGCATTTTTCGCAGTATGACCAGATGATCACTGCGGCGATCGCCGGACAGGGCGTCGCCCTTGGCCGCCTGCCGTTGCTGCAAGAGCTGATACGAAACGGTACGCTGATTGCGCCGTTCGCCAACACGGTCGTCGGGACGCGCGGCTATTTCATTCTCAGCTCACGCCCAGCGGCGTTGAAATCGTACGTTGCCGACTTCATAGCGTGGCTGCTCGAGGAGGCGAAGGCCGATCATCGAACTGCGGCAGGCTGACAGGCCTGCTGATGCGACGCGGCCTAACGCAAAAACGCCACCCTTTGGGGGTGGCGTTTTTGGTATGGGTGTTGGGCTTGGAGTTCGTGGAAGGGATCTCGATGAAAATGTCACGCGCCTTGGCAGACCTGGCAACGACCTACTCTCCCGCGTCTTAAGACGGAGTACCATCGGCTCCGGGGCGTTTCACGGCCGAGTTCGGAATGGGATCGGGTGCAGCCACCCCGATATAATCACCAGGTCAGCAAAGGAGCGTGACATGTTCGTTTGCGCTCGGCGCTTGTGCCCATCAGTCGCTCTCGATCGCCGTAGGCGATCTGTCGCGACGGGACGCTCGCGGTGCTCGCGCGTCGCCACACTGTTTGTGTGGACGCCCCGCGAGGCCGTGCAAACGAATAACTGGTCTTTATTTAGCGCTCGGCGCGAGGCCCATCGCGTCGTGCTTGTCGCACGACGGACAAGTCTCTCGGGCCAAGACCACACCCTCAGTGTGGCCACACGCGAAGCGATCCGTCGACTTTGCTTGCCAAAGGCAAGCAAACCGACAGATGGCCGTGCGCGGCGAGCGCCCATCAATAATGAGCATTGCTTAATGAGAGCAATCAAGCCAATCGAGTTATTAGTACCGGTAAGCTACACACTTTGCAGTGCTTCCACACCCGGCCTATCAACGAGGTAGTCTACCTCGGCTCTCAAGGGAGAACTTGTTTTGAGGTGGGTTTCACGCTTAGATGCCTTCAGCGTTTATCCCGTCCACACATAGCTACCCTGCTGTGCCGCTGGCGCGACAACAGGTCCACCAGAGGTGTGTCCATCCCGGTCCTCTCGTACTAGGGACAGATCCTCT
>JANYHG010000256.1 GCA_025359165.1 Hyphomicrobiaceae bacterium | reverse complement strand
GGTTCCAGACGCAGTGACAAAGCTATCGGTCTTGGCAGCGTTACCCAAAGAAGCCGTCACAGTGAAGCCAGCGAGAACCGGCGACGTGTACATGATGGCGTTCTGACGGGTGGCGTATTCACCGTTAGAGTCCGTCGTGTTTGGATTACTGTAACCGGTAAAGTTGCCGCTGTTGAATGCAGCTACCCCCGCAGCCGGCGCGTTGGTACGGAAACGCAGACCGGTGTCATTGACCGACGACGTGCCGCCAGCCGTCAGGCCGATGCCGCCGAGGTCGATTGCGCCGGTCGGGCCGCCGTCAGCGCCGGTGTTCAAGCGTCCAACCGTCAAACGACCGATTGTCTTGCTTTCGATCCACCAGACCGATTCACGCATCGTGATGGCTTGATCGTTGGCACCGAACTGACCACCAAATGTATTGACGTTGCTGACGCCAGCAATAGCCTGTTTGTCATTGAACTGGGTTACGTTGGTCGAACGACCGCCCGATGCGATCTCGATCGTCGTCGAGTAACCGGCGGTGACCTGCGGGCTGATCTTTGCCATACCGCGGAAGCCGAAGCGCGTGGACTGGTTGACGTTGTCGGTCCCGAGTTCAGTGTTGCGGTTGATGCCATCACGCCAAGAGATGACTTCTTTGTTGATCAAGCCATAGATTTCGAGCGAGGTCTTGCGGGTGCCCTTGCGAGCGGTTGTGGCTTCGAGTTCAGCGACGCGCTCCTCGAGGTCGGCGCAGCAGTCGCCACCCAGGTCGGCAGCATAAGCGTTGGTAGCAAGTACGCTAGCGGCGGCGACAAGCGCCAGACGGCTAGCAGATTTGTTAAGTCCCCCGAACATCATTATTCTCTCCGTTGACACTTTAAGCCACGAACCCGACTACGACCTGATACTTTCTAGGTACTCAGAGCAACGCAGACGCAGTTCACACAAGGCAGGTTACATTCTCCGGGTCGATCTCGAGAGCCTTACTACCCGTCTTTGCGATTGCCAGGGCAGTTCGACTTAGAGGGTCATTTGCGGTGATGAAGACCGTAAGTGACTTTCTCTCGACCGTTCCGAGGTCAGGAATACGCAAAGATGAAGGAAGGGTAAAGCGCGATGACGAATTTCGAGTCGCCTTTAGGGTGCCATGTGGCCGAATCGACGCATCCCGGACTGCAGGACACAGTCGAACGCAAGCGAAATGTTGGGATTGACGTCGAATATTACAGCTAACGCATTGATTCGGATTGTGGAGTAGCACCCGGTGGAGGTGGCCGCACGATGGACGCGATTGGCGCGGGGATCGGGTCGGAATCCCCGCTTGCAGCGTCATTCCGGCAGAAATTCGAGAAATTTTATACACAAGCTGCTTCTTTTTTCATCGAACACGGCCTGACGGGCGCGCTGCATCGTCACCTTGCGGACACCGCCACGGCTCTCTTAACTCGTCGCATGGCTCAGGGTGTCGTGGACATATGTGTAACGGGCGCGGGCGCTGCCGGACTTGCGGCGGCGCTGGCCATCGCAACCCGGGGACGGCCGGTTACGGTGCTGGCGCAGGGTCGACAGGGGCCCACGGCCGCTGCCGGAGCCACCGATACGCGGACGACGGCGATCCTCGGTGGCGGCATCACGTTCCTCGAAAACATCGGCGTGTGGGCTAAGATCAAGTCGATCTCGGCACCGCTCGCAGCCATTCGCATCGTCGACGCGCGGGGCGGGTGGCTGTCGGCACCGGAGGTGCTGTTCCGGGCCGAGGAACTGGAGCAGCCGGTATTCGGCTACAACGTGCCGAACGAACCGCTGCGGGCGGCGCTGCTGGCGCGTGCGCGGGCCCATCCCGGGATCACCATTGTCGAGACGCGGGGGGGCGGCGACGTGACCATCGCTGCTGACAGCGTGACGCTGAAAATCGCCGAAAACACGGCCTATTCCACGCGTTTGCTGATCGCCGCCGACGGTCGCGCATCGCCCGCGCGCGCGGCTGCCGGCGTCACGACGCGCACCTGGAACTACCGTCAAGTCGCCATCGCCGCCAGCTTCGGTCACCGGTTGCCGCACGGCGATGTTTCGACCGAGTTGCATCGGCGCGCCGGGCCGCTCACCACGGTGCCGCTGCCCGACGACGCCGATGGGCCGAGGTCGAGCCTGGTGTGGATCGAAACGCCGGAGCAAGCCGCACGGCTGATGACGCTGGACGATACGGCGTTTCTGGCCGAACTACAGGGTCATGTCGGTGGATTTCTGGGGCCGCTGCGCAGCATCGGCCGGCGCGGCACGTTTCCGATTTCGGGCTTGATGGCGACATCGGTCGCCAAGGGGCGCGTGGTGCTGGTGGGGGAGGCCGCGCACATCGTGCCACCGATCGGCGCGCAGGGTTTGAACCTCGGCTTTCGCGATGCGGCGGCGCTCGCCGATTGTATCGCCGATGCCGGTGCGGGCGATCCGGGCGACGCGGCGGTGCTTGCGGCCTATGCGCGGGCGCGGGCTGCCGATCTGGTCTCGCGCGAGATCGGCATCGACCTGCTCAACCGCTCGCTAATGCTGGATTTTTTGCCGGTACAGGCCCTGCGCGGGTTGGGCATGCACGCGCTGTCGAACAGCCGGACACTGCGGCGGACGGCCATGCGACTGGGGCTGGACGCCCCGGGACAGCGGCCACACCTGATGCAGCCGCTTGCAAAAGCGCGGTGAGTGGGCGAGAGGTCGCGGCCTCATCGCCGACGAAAGCCCAGATGTCTCCCGCCGTATCCGCTCGTTTGCTCGATCTCCGCTACCGGCTGGAGTATGCCGGATTGCGGCTGATCGTGGGGCTGATCCGCTTGGCCCCCCTTGAAGTCGCCGTCCGGTGCTCGGCGGCGGCCTGGACCGCCATTGCACCCAGGTTGCGCCGCCACCGACGCGCCCTCGATAATCTGGCGATCGCCTTCCCGGACAAGACGCAGGCCGAACGGGATGCGATCGCTCGCGCGATGTGGGGCAATCTCGGGCGGGTGATGGCGGAAACGATGAGCATCGACCGGCTGATCAAAGACAAAAATCGCTTCGAGTTCGTCTCCAAAAAAGTGCTGGATCGCTATCAAGGCAAGCTCGGGCCGGCCGTCGGCGTCACCCTGCACATGGGCAATTGGGAGCTGGCGATCCTGCCCTTCACCGAGGCGGGCGGCAATCCGGCGGCGATCTTCCGCATGGTCAAGAATCCGTACGTCGACGCCTACCTCAGAGGGCAGCGCAAAGAGCTGTTTCCGGGCGGTTTGTTCGGCAAGGGGCAGATCGAGGAAAACCAGCGCACGGCGCGCATCATGACCGATTACGTCAGGCAAGGCGGACGGCTGGCGATCGTCTCTGATCTCTACGACCGGCAAGGCATTCCGGTGCCGTTTTTTGGCAAACCGGCGCGTTCGGTAATGGTGCCGGCGATGATCGCCCGGCGTGTCGGCGCGCGCATCTGGATGGGCCGCTGCCTGCGGGTGGGTGCGACGAGCCGCTTCCGCATCGAATTGAAAGAACTCAGGGTTCCCCGCACCGCCAATCAATCGGACGACATCCGCGCAACGACGGCTGCGATGCAAGCACAGTTCGAGGCGTGGGTGCGCGAAGCACCGGAACAGTTCATGTGGTCTAATCGGCGCTGGAGTTGAGTCTCCGCGGACGCTCCCTTCTGAACCACACTCGATAAATCGACCCGCATACTCCAAATTGCTGCGTCATCTCGTTGCAGCGACGGCGCATCGCTTGCCGACTGTCCCCGGGCCTGTGCACGGTCCCGCCGACAGGAGACGCCGATGACCCGCCCACCTCAATCTCCGGATGCCGCCGTCCCGTCGTCGCCCGTAATTTCCGGCGCGGTCGGGCGCTGCCCCCGTTGCGGCCTGGGTGCACTGTTTCGCCGGGGTCTGGTGCTGCGCGATCGGTGCCCCAATTGCGATCTCGACTTCAACTTCATCGACACCGGCAACGGCCCGGCCGTATTCGCCATTCTCATTCTCGGATTTTTGGTACTCGGGATGGCGCTGATCGCCGAGTTCAAGTTCGGCGCTCCCGTGTGGTTCCACGTGATCGCGTGGGGGTTGCTCACGCCGTTGCTGGCCTTGGCGCTGTTGCGCGGACTGAAGGGACTACTGATCGGCCTGCAGTATCGCAACAAGGCCGAGCAGGGCCAGTTGACGAAAAAATGATCGTGCGCCAACCCTCGATCCGACAAGCCCCGACCGGAGTGTTCGAGCGCTGGCGCAATGCCCGGCTGCTGGCACCGGCAGTCGCGACGATACTGGCTGCGGCCTTGCTGATAGGCCTCGGCACATGGCAGATGCAGCGCAAGGTGTGGAAAGAAGCGCTGCTGGCCGAAATGTCGACGCGCAGTGCGCTGCCACCGATCGATCCCGGACTGCGGCTGTGGTCGAACGGTGCCGGACGGCCCCCTCCATTTACGCGTGTCACGCTGACCGGCAAGTTTCTGCACGACAAGGAACGCTACTGGTTCGCCGACGGGCGGCTCGGCAGCGGGTTTCATGTGTTCAGCCCTCTGGTGCTCGACGCGGGCTCGCGACCAAACAGCCCGCCTTCTGTCGTCTGGATCAATCGCGGTTACGTGCCCGCAAAATTGAAAGATTCCGCGACCCGCGCCGCAGGCCAACCTGACGGCTCGACGCAAGTTATTGGAGTTGTTCGCGCCGTCGGCGAACGCAACAGCTTCACGCCACCCAACGACATCGCCCGCAATATCTGGTTCTGGCGCGACCTGCCCGCACTTGACGCGTCCGCAGGTTTCACACCTGCGACAGCCGATGTGGCCCCTGTGATGGTCGACGCGGAGCCACTACCGGCAAATCCTGGGGGATGGCCGGAGGGGCAAAGCGGCGACATCAAGCTGCCGAACCGCCACCTGGAGTACGCGTTGACATGGTTCGGGCTGGCCGCGACCGTGATCGGCGTGTTCCTGGCGTTTGCGCGCGGACGCATGGCTTGCCCCCGAGAATAGTGTTAACCACGGGCAAGTTCTCTCCCCGCATCGGGATGGTGATGTATACTCGCCACTCGATTTTGCTCGCGCAAACGCGGGTCAGACGTCTGGCACCAGAAAAACGAGTTCTGTTACAGTGAGATACGTGTCTACCCGTGGTACGGCGCCGGAACTCGGCTTCGAAGATGTTTTGCTCGCGGGCCTCGCGCGCGACGGTGGCTTGTACGTGCCGCAGACGTGGCCGACGCTGTCCGCCTCGACGATTGCAGGCTTCGCTGGCAAACCGTTCGATGAAGTCGCGGTCGAGGTCCTCGAACCGCTGACCGGCGGCGCGATCCCCAGATCTGATCTCGCGGCTATGACCAAGGCGGCCTACGCCACTTTCGGCCATCCCGCCGTGACCCCCCTCGTGCAGATCGGCCCTAACCGGTTCGTGCTCGAGTTGTTTCACGGCCCCACGCTGGCCTTCAAAGACGTGGCGATGCAGCTTTTGGCACGGCTGATGGACTACGTGCTGGCTAAAAGGGGGCAGCGGGCCACCATCGTCGGTGCCACCTCCGGCGACACGGGCGGCGCTGCGATCGAGGCGTTCCGCACGTCCACGCGCGCCGACGTCTTCGTTTTGTTTCCAGATGGCCGGGTATCGGACGTGCAGCGGCGCATGATGACGACGCCGTCGGCTCCCCATTTGCATGCCTTGTCGATGACCGGCAATTTCGACGATTGCCAAGCCCGCGTAAAAGACATGTTCAACAACCTGCCGTTCCGCGATCGGCTTCACCTGTCCGGCGTCAATTCGATCAACTGGGCGCGCATCGCGGCGCAAGTCACCTACTATTTCGTCGCGGCGGTTGCCCTCGGCGCGCCCCATCGAAAGGTGTCGTTTTCGGTGCCGACCGGCAATTTCGGCGATGTTTTCGCCGGTCACGTCGCGCGCAAGATGGGATTGCCGATCGAGTGCCTGACAATTGCCACCAACAGCAACGATATTCTGGCGCGTACGGTGCACTCGGGCATCTACGAGACACGCGGAGTGGTGGCGACGAGTTCGCCATCCATGGATATTCAGGTCTCGTCGAATTTCGAGCGCTATCTGTTCGAGGCGTCGGCTCGTGACGCCAACAAGATCAAGGGGTTCATGGATAGTCTCAAGCAGTCCGGCCGGTTCGCGCTCGATGCGGACATCGCGCAGCGGCTGCGCGCCGACTTTGCCGCTGCGGCCGCAGACGAAGGCCGCGTCGCCGCTACGATCCGCGACGTCTACCAGACCTCCGGCTATCTGCTCGATCCGCACACCGCTTGCGCCGTCGCTGCAGCGCCCGCAGCGTCGTCGACACCCGAGATCATCTTGGCGACTGCGCATCCGGCCAAGTTTCCGGAGGCGCTGATGTCGATCGCAGGTGTGCATCCGCCACTGCCAAAACGCCTCGACAGCCTGATGACCGATCCTGAGCACATGACGCGTCTCGCCAATGACATCGGCGTCATCGAAGCGTTCGTGGCTGCGTCATCGCGCTTGGGGCACGCCTCTCGGACCGGAGGTCGCGCATGAACGGTACCATCACCAAGCTCGCCAACGGTGCCCGCGTCGTCACCCAACACATGCCCCATGTCGAAACCGTGTCGCTCGGTGTCTGGGTCGATGTCGGTGCACGCCACGAAAATGCTGCTGAAAACGGCATATCGCACTTCCTCGAACACATGGCTTTCAAAGGCACGACGCGGCGCACAGCCCGCGCGATAGCCGAAGAAATCGAGCAGGTCGGCGGCGAACTCAATGTCGCGACCGGTCTTGAAACAACCGCCTATTTTGCCCGTGTCCTGAAAGCCGATGTCGGGCTCGCGTTCGACATCATCGCCGATATCCTTCTCGATCCCAAATATACGCCCGACGAACTGGAGCGCGAACGCGACGTGATCCTGCAGGAAATTGCTGCGACCCGCGACAGTCCTGAGGAGATTGCCTACGACCTGCTGAATGATGTCGCCTATCCCGGCCAATCCCTCGGACGCGCGATCCTCGGCACTGCCGAAACGGTCGGAAATTTCTCGGTCACCGATCTCCGAGGCTTTCTGAAGAGCCATTATCACGCCAGCAATCTGGTGATCGCCGCTGTCGGACACGTCGACCACGCCGCCGTCGTCCGCCATGCTGAAGCCCTGTTCGGCGGTCTCACTAGCGCTGCGGACAAGAACGGTTCGGCCGGCAAATTCGACGCGGCGCGTTACGTCGGCGGCACCAGGCATTCGGCGAAAAGCTTCGAACAAAGCCATCTGCTGATGGGGTTCGAGGGTCCAGGCTATCGCGATCCCCGGTTTTTCACCGCGCAGGTTTTTTCGGGCCTGTTCGGTGGCGGTATGTCCTCACGACTGTTTCAGGAAGTGCGCGAACACCGGGGGCTGTGTTATTCGATTTACTCCAGCTTCTGGGGCCTCGGCGATACCGGCATGCTGACCATCCACGCTGCCACCGGCCACACCATGCTCGCCGGCCTCGTCGACGTCGTGCGTGAAGAGTGCATGCGCGCCGCCAGCAGCTTGCCGGATGCTCGTGAAGTGGATCGTGCCAAAGCCCAGCTAAAGGCGGGGTTGCTCATGAGCCTCGAAAGCTCGGGGTCGCGTGTCGAACAGGTCGCCCGGCAAACGCTGATCCACAACCGCATCGTGCCCGCTGACGAACTCGTCGCCCGCGTCGACGCCGTCACGGCGGCCGACATCCGCGACTTCGCCCAGCGCATGATCACAGCAAAGCCTGCATCTGCCGTCATCGTCGGCAACGGGCGCAAAAGCGCCGCCATGGCGACACGCGCGGCGGCCGCATTCGGCTGCGCGACTGCTGGCGTCCCGATCCCCGACAAGACTCGTCCCGCCGCTTGAAACCTGCGTCGCGCCTGCATCTCACGGAGACAACACACCGGCCCATGACGTTTCTCCTCTCAGCCACGCGCGGCAGCGGCGACCTCGAGTTGAAGGGCCGGACAGTCAGCCTGCGCGCGCCGGTCATGGGAGATTATGCAGCCTGGGCCGACCTGCGCGCCGCCAGTCGCACCGAACTCGAACCCTACGAACCCCAGTGGACGCGTGACGAATTGAGCCGCACCACCTTCCGCCACCGCCTCAAGCACTACGCGCGCGAAGCAGCGCAGGATCTCGGCTACGCCTACTTCATCTTCGATGTCACCGGCACGCGCCTGATCGGCGCTGTCACCTTGTCGAACGTGCGACGTGGAGTGGCGCAGGCGGGCAGCATCGGCTACTGGATCGGCAGCCCCGAGACCGGGCGCGGCCACATGACGGCCGCCCTCCGGCTGCTGGCCCCCTACGCGTTCCGCACGCTGCATTTGCACCGGCTCGAAGCGGGGTGTCTTCCGGCAAACCTGGCATCCGTCCGCGTGCTCGAAAAAGCTGGGTTCCAGCGGGAAGGACTAGCACGTCACTACTTGCGCATTCGCGGCAACTGGCAGGATCACCTGCTGTTCGCGCGGCTCGCCGACGATCCCGCGCCGGAGGCTTCGACGTGATGGACCAGCCTCTCTTCAGTGCCTCCCGCACCTGCATCGCGCGCATTGTCGTCGCACTGTCCTGCATGATGGCGGTTCTGCTGACGTCCATGCCAGCGCGCGCCGTGACCGCCATCGATGTCGGCAAAGAACAGGACCGCATCGACATCAATGCTCTCGGCACGTCGATCAAGAACATCGGCGATCAGCTGCAGCTCGAAACTGCTGCCGGAATCGATGGCCTGACCGACCGCATGTCGGTGTCGGCTGCTGCCCGCGGCTCCAACCCGCCCTGGTTCACGTTTGCGCTGCGCAACGTGTCGGATACGCGCGTCGAACGCTGGCTCATCGCCGATCGCTATAGCCAATCCGGATCGGGCATCATCTGGCCGCGCCTCGACGCACGGCAAATTGAAAACGTTACGCCGTCGATCGGCTTTCTGCCTGAAAATCTCGCCCTCGACGGCACCGATGCCTACCGGCTGACGGTCGAGCCGGGCCAGACAGTGACGTTCGTCGTCGAACTGTTCGGCGATGCGACGCCGCGTCTGACGGTCTGGCGCGCGCTCGATTACGAGAAGCGCGCTCGTAACAAGCAACTGCTTTATGGCGTGCTGCTCGGCATCACCGGTCTCTTGGCGGTGTTTCTGAGTGCCCTGTTCGCCGCCAATCACAAGATCATCTTTCCAGCCGCCGCGCTCTTCACCTGGTGCGTCCTCGCCTATCTGTGCGTCGACTTCGGGTTCTGGCATAAACTGTTTGCCGTCCGCCCCGAGGACAACGCCCAATATCGCGCCGCGACCGAAGCGGGCGTGGCCGCGACGCTGCTGATTTTCACCAATAACTTTCTGCGCCTCGGTGCCTGGAATGGATTTGCGCGTTTGCTGCTGCGGCTGTGGATCGTCGGCCAGCTCGGCCTCGTCGCGATCGCGTTCCTCGACCCCCGGCTGGCCGCAACGTTCGCGCGCCTCTCGATGGGCGGCATTTTTGCGCTGTGCACCGTATTCGTGGTGCTCCTGGCCCTGCGCGGACAGGATCGCGCCTTGTCGCTGGTGCCGGTCTGGATGCTGCTCGGCGTCTGGATTACAGGCATGGCGTTCGTATTCATCGCACGCCTGCAGACCGACGCGACCGTCACCGCGTTGGTCTCGGGCTTGGTCTTGATCGTTCTGTTGATCGGCTTCACCGTCACCCAGTACGCCTTCCGCTCCGCCGAACCGGCGCACTCTTTCGGCAGCGGCGATCAGGGCATTCGCTTATTGGCACTCGAAAACTCCGGCGCAGCCCTCTGGGAATGGAATGCCAAGCGCGACGACATCGTCGTCGGGTCCAACATCGAAGCGGCCCTGGGCATTGCCGCCGGCGATCTGACGGCACCTGCCCAGGTCTTCCTCGACCGCATGCATCCCGTCGACCGCGACCGGCTCCGGCAAGCGCTCGACCACCTCAAGGAAAGCGGCAGCGGCGATCTGCACCTTGAATTTCGCATGCGCCATGTCGACAACGATTACCGGTGGTTCGTGCTGGAAGCCGCCACCGATCCCACGTCCGAACGACGTCGCGTGCGCTGCGTCGGGCTGGTCCGCGAGACCACGGACAGCCATTCCGCCCATGAGCGTTTCATCCACGATGCGGTGCACGATTCAGTCACCAATCTGCCCAATCGCGCGCTCTTTCTAGATCGCCTCGGCGTTGCCGTCACGCGCTCGAAAAGCGAACCGTTGATCCAGCCCGCGGTCATCGTCATCGACGTCGACCGCTACAAAGCCGTCGGCGCCACGACACAGCACTTCGAGGCTGACGGGCTGTTGATCACCATCGCCCGGCGGCTGAGCCATCTGATCGGCCCCACCGAAACTCTGGCCCGGATCGGCAGCGACCAGTTCGGCATCCTCCTGCTCGCCCAGCGACCGACGCGTGAACTGCATATGCTCGCCGACAGCCTGCGCATTTCGGTGCGCTCCGTGATCAAGGTCGGCGGCGTCGAAATCACGCCCACCGCCGCCATTGGCTACGCGGTCTATGATCGCACCACCGGCACCGCTGCGGCCGACGTCCTCGACGATGCCGAAATCGCCATGCACCGCGCCCGCCGTCAGGGCCGCGATGCGGTCCTCGCCTTCACCCCCGATCTACGGATCGACCGGCGTGATCGAAGCCTGCTGGAAGCGGATCTGCGTCAGGCCATCGAAAAGCGCCAGCTGACGCTGCAATACCAACCCATCTACGTCATGCGCACGCAGCAGATCGCCGGTTACGAAGCGCTCGTCCGGTGGGAGCATCCGCGGCTCGGCAAGGTCGACCCGGCCGAATTCGTGCCGCTCGCCGAAGAGTCCGATCTGATCCTGGCGCTCGGCTCGGCCGTCATCTCCATGGCTGTTGCCGACCTGCAGCGGTGGCATGCGGTCTATGATCGCGTCGAGGCGCCACTGACAGTCAGTGTGAACGTTTCGCGACGTCAGATGTTCGACCGCGCACTCGTCACCAAAATCCGTAAAATCATTGATTCCGCCAGGTTGCCGCGCGGATGTCTGCGCCTCGAAGTGACGGAAACGCTGGTGATGGAGAACCCGGAGAACGCGGCCAATGTACTCGGCGAACTGGTTGCGGCTGGTGCCGGATTGTCGCTCGATGATTTCGGCACCGGCTATTCCTCGCTGACCTACCTCAACACCTTCCCGTTCGATACCATCAAGATCGATCGCGCCTTGGTCCAGGGCAGTAGCGACGCTGGCTCCGTCTCGGCCATTCTCCGCTCGGTGATCGCCCTGGCGCACGAACTGGGCAAGAAGGTCGTCGCCGAAGGCATCGAGATCGACGAGGACGCGTCGGCCCTCCGCGCGCTCGGCTGCGAATATGCGCAAGGACCGTTCTACGATCAGCCGCAGTCGCCGAAAGATGTGATCCAGGTTCTGAAAGAACTGCGCAAAGCCGAACGGCGGACCAAACGCGGTAGCTTGTTCCTGCTCAAAGAGCGTCGATCGGGCACCTCGCAGCCATCAGTCCCGGCGCGAACCGGCGATGCCGCCGCAGCGCCGAACGCGTCGTCGACACCTGCCACCACCAAACCGCCGGCCCTGCCCGGCAGCAAGGTCGCATCAGCGCGCGCCGCATCGAAGACTGCCGCACCGTCGAAGCTCGCCGCCTCGGCCCGCATGACGCAACGCCGCCCTCTCTCCTCCGCAGCAGCGGCTGGGGAACCTATCCGGGCCACCGCAGTGACCGCTGTTGGGGCGCATGCGAATGCCACGCCGATGTCGGGCACGCACGGCGCACCACCCTATCAACCGGCGCGTCCGCCCATGCCGCAGACGGGTTCGCACGCGCCGCCACGGTCCGCAGATCCGGTGCCCGCCGACAACCGCGCAGCACTCGCCGCCAATGCAAGTCTGGCCGAATTGGGTGCGCAGATGGCGCGAGCCGCAACACCCCCGTCCGCTCCGCGCACGCAGGCCCCCCAACCACCACGGCCATCCGCCCCCGCACAAATGCCGGCATCCATCTTGAATGCATTGAGTAAGCCCTTCGCGGCGATGACGGCACCGCCAGCGGTCGGCCCGAATGCTGTGGCCGATCCAGACACCGCCCAGCCTCCCGCCCGGCCTCCCGCCGCGTCACCTGCCGTGGCACCGCGCCCCGATTTCACGATGTTGCCGCCGCGGCCCGCGCTCGCACCGCTCGATTTGTCGTCGCTTCCTCCCGGCATTGCCGCCAGTCTCGCCCGCTTGGCTGGCCAGTCCGCTGAGCCAAGACCCGCCCGCGTCGACGCCGATGGCACCGAATCCGCCAATACGGCCGATCCGCTGGCACGCTTTATCCGGCCGCCGACCGACCGCTGACCCGATGCTCGACGGCGGCGCGCGAGTCGGTCACACCTTGACCACGCTCCGTCCAGGGGCGAGCACTCTGCACGCATCCGGAGAACCAAATGGACCCCAAAATTCAACGCCTGCTCGTAACCGCGGCTCTCGGCATCTTGGCCGGCTGGCTCGGCAGTTTCATCGTCGGTAGCCCGCGCGGCGGCATCATCGGCCTGCTGATCGCCGGTCTGCTCGGCTCGTTCGTCGGCAGTTATTTGTTCCAGGCCATGGGCTGGCGGCTCGGGCTCGGCAACCTGCTCGACAACATCCTCCAGTCGGCAATCGGCGCAGCGATCGTGCTTGTGATCGCCAAGGTTTTTCTCGCCTGATCGGGTTCGACGGCGCGATTGCGTCCACCGCTTCTGCCACCACATTCGGCCAGACGTCGGAATGACCCCTGAAGGCACCTTTGTCTTGCTACTGCCGAAGCAATCAAGGCATCTTTGCGGCGAGCGACGGACCCGGGCATACGTGCCGTTTAATCGGGTGTAGGATCGTTCCGACGAAACTGGATGCGCCGGTACGATGCGAGTTGCATCGGCGTAGCGAAAGGTGGCCTGTCAGTGAAACGTTTTCTGAAGCGCATTGTTGGCTTCGCCTTGGCATTCGCCGCGATCGGGCTGGTCTATTTCGCATCCACCAAGCAAGCCCAGATCAAGGGCATCGCCAGCGCGATATCAGGTAAGCGGGGTGGCGGCGCTGGCGGTGGCGGCGGCGATCCTCCCTCTCCGGTTCTGCTCGGCGAAGCCAAAGTCACCGACGTTCCCGTTTTTCTCGAGGGTGTCGGCACCGTCAAAGCTTTGAATACGGTCACCGTGAAAGCGCTGGTTGAAGGCAAGATTCTCAAATACAATTTCAACGAAGGTCAGTTCGTCAAAAAAGGCGACGTCATGGCCGAGATCGACCCCACGCCGTATCAGGCTTCGCTCGATCAGGTCGTAGCCAAGAAGCAGGTCGACGAAACGCAGTTGACGACCGCTCAGCGCGACTACGATCGCTATAAAAGCATCACATCCGGCGTCATCGCCCAGAAAACCGTCGATACTCAGGAAGCCTTGGTTCGGCAGTTGAAAGCCCAAGTCGCCGCCGACGCCGCCGCCGTCGCGAGCGCGCAGACGGTGCTCGACTATACCAAGGTCATCTCGCCCATCGCCGGGCGCACCGGCATCCGCCTGATCGATGCCGGTAACGTTTCGCGCACCGGTGACGCGGGGATCGTCGTCGTCACACAACTGCAGCCGATCACCGTGCAGTTCACACTGCCGCAACAACAGCTACCGCAGATCGCCAAGGCGATGGCTGCCGGTGCCGTGCCCGCCGACGCTATGGACGGCGACAACAAGATCGCGCTCGACAAAGGCACCGTGACCGTCGTCGACAACCAGGTCGACCAGACCACCGGCACGATCAAGATGAAGGCCGAATTTCCCAACGCCGCGCTGCAGCTCTGGCCCGGCCAGTTCGTTAACGTGCGCGTTCTCGCCAACACGCTGCGGCAAGTCGTTGTCATCCCCACGCCCGCCATCCAGCGCGGCCCGACCGGCGCATATGTGTTCGTCGCCTCCGCCGACAATCGCGTTGCACAGCGCCCCGTGACCCTCGGCCAGCAGAACGATGCTCTGTCCGTCGCCCTGACAGGTGTCACGGCGGGGGAACGCGTCGTCACGACAGGGTTCGGTCGCTTGCAGGATGGCGCGCGCATCGTGGTCAGTCCGTCCTCCGGCGGCGATGGCCAGAGGCGTCCTGTCGCATCGGGCACCTCTGACGCCGGTTCTTCCGCACCCGCATCGACGACCCAGACCACTCCGACGGCTGCAACGGCCACGGTACCGCCTGACGCCGCCGAGCGCGGCAAGCGCGGTGACGGCAAACGCCGCGGCGACGGTGAGGGGCGGCGCGCGTCCGGCGGCACCGCCGAGGCCAAAAACGACAATTCGCGCCCCGCGAGTTCGCCGCAATGAGCGAACCGCGCCCGCCGGAAGACGACGGCGATCTCACCACTGACAACCACGGCCTGAGCGTCTCGGGCCCGTTCATTCGCCGCCCCATCGCCACCACGCTGCTGTCGTTCGCGTGCGTCCTCGCCGGTTGGCTCGGTTACCTCTGGCTGCCGGTGTCGTCGCTGCCGCAAGTCGATTTTCCGACTATTCAAGTCACGACACAGTTACCGGGTGCCAATCCCGATACCATGTCCAATCTGGTGACCGCTCCGTTGGAGCGCCAGTTCGGGCAGATCCCCGCGCTGACCACGATGACGTCGTCGTCGTCCTACGGCATCAGCCAGATCACGCTGCAGTTCAATCTCGATCGCGACATCGATTCTGCTGCCCAAGACGTGCAAGCCGCCATCACCGCCGCCGGATCGACGCTACCAAGAACGCTGCCCTATCCGCCGTTGTATTCCAAGGTCAACCCCGCCGACACCGCCATCGTCACGCTGGCGCTGACCTCCGACACGCTGGCGCTGCGACAACTGTCTGATCTTGCGGACACGCTGATTTCGCAGCGGCTCGCCTCGGTGTCCGGTGTCGGTCGCGTTTCTGTCGAAGGCGGCATCAAGCCCGCGGTTCGTATCCAGGCCGATCTCGCACGATTGTCCTCCCTCGGGCTGTCGATGGCCGACTTGCGTGCGGCGATCGTGGCCGCCAACGTCACCGGCCCCAAAGGCTCCCTCGACGGCCCCTTCCAGTCCTACACCATCGCCTCCAACGATCAGATCACCAACGCCGACAGCTACAAATCCGTCGTTCTGGCCTATCGCAACGGAGCGCCCGTCGTACTGACCGATGTGGCGCAGGTCATCGACGGGCTGGAAAATACCAAGGTCGGCGGCTGGTACCAGGGCGCACCTGCCGTCATCATCAACGTCCAGCGCCAGCCCGGTGCCAACGTCATCGAAACCGTCGATCGCTTGCTGGCCGAGTTGCCCAAGCTGTCGCGCGGTATGCCCACGGGGGTCAAATTGACCGTCGTGCACGACCGCACCGAGACCATCCGCGCCTCCGTCCACGACGTCCAGTTCACCCTCGTGCTGGCGGTCGGGCTGGTGGTGTTGGTGGTACTGCTGTTCCTGCAGTCGATCCGCGCGACGATCATCGCCGGCGTGGCACTGCCGGTGTCGTTGATCGCGACCTTCGGCGTCATGTGGATGTGCGGCTTCTCACTCGACAACCTGTCGCTCATGGCGTTGACCATCGGCACCGGCTTCGTCGTCGACGACGCCATCGTCATGATCGAAAACGTCGTGCGCCACATCGAAGACGGCGATAATCCGTTGGACGCGGCGTTGCGTGGCGCGCGTGAAATCGGCTTCACCGTGATCTCTCTCACGCTGTCGTTGATCGCAGTCTTCATCCCGCTGCTGTTCATGACAGGCCTCGTCGGCCGCATGTTTCGCGAGTTCGCGCTCACGCTCACAATCGCCGTCGTCGTTTCGGCCGTGGTCTCGCTGACCTTGACGCCCATGATGTGCGCCATCCTGCTGAAGCACGTCGTGCCCGACCCCGCGAAGATCGCGCGCCCCGGCATCTTCGCCCGCGCCATCGACGGCACCATCGCCCTCTACATGCGGAGCCTGCACCGGGTGCTGCGCTATCAACGCACGACGCTGTTCGTCACCTTCCTGACGCTGCTCGCGACCATCGCGCTGTATGTCGCCGTGCCCAAGGGCTTTCTGCCGACACAGGATACCGGCTTGCTCACTGCCGTCATGCAGGCCGGACCTGAAGTCTCGTTCGACGAGATGACTCGGCTGCAGACGCTCGTCGCAGCCGAAATCCGCAAGGATCCTGATGTCGCCGGCGTCGTCTCGGTGATCGGCGTGTCGTCGCTCAACACCACGCCGAATGCCGGTTCGCTGAAAGTGATCCTGAAGCCGCGGGCGAAACGTCTCAAATCTGCCGATCAGATCATTCCGCGGCTCGAACAGGCCAGTGGCGCGATCCCCGGCGTCACCCTGTTTTTCCAATCGGTGCAGGACATCCAGATCTCGACCCGCGCGACCCGCGCCCAATACCAGTTCACGCTGACCGGCAGCGACGGCACCGACGTCAATCGCTGGGCCGAGACGCTGCGGCAGAAGCTGGCCAATTCGCCCATCTTGCGCAATTTGACCGTCGACACCCAGGAAGGCGGGTTGCGCGCCTTCGTGCGGCTCGACCGTGACACCGCAGGCCGGCTCGGCGTTTCGATGCAAGCTCTCAACGATGCCCTCAACGATGCGTTCGGCCAGCGTCAGATCTCGACCATCTACGCCCAATCGAACCAGTACCGCGTCGTCCTCGAGGCGCAGCCGCAGTACCAGAACGACCCGAATGCGCTGTCGCGGCTTTATGTACCGTCGGCGACCGGCGCACAGGTGCCGCTGAGTTCGGTTGCCAAAGTCGAACGCATCCAGGCGCCGCTCACCAACAATCACCAGGAGCAGTTCCCCTCGGCGACGTTGAGTTTCAATCTGGCGCCCGGCGCGTCCCTCGGCGACGCGGTGGCGGCCATCGATGCGATACAGAATTCCGGCGACATGCCCGGCTTGTTGGTCGGCACCTACTCCGGCGACGCTGCCGAATTCGCCAAATCGCTCGCCAGCCAGCCCTATCTGATCCTGGCCGCCCTGATCACGATCTACATCGTGCTGGGTGTCCTCTACGAGAGCTTCATCCATCCCTTCACGATCCTCACCACGTTGCCCTCGGCAGGAATCGGCGCGGTGTTGGCGCTGATGCTGTGCGGCATCGATTTGTCCTTGGTAGCGCTGATCGGCATCGTGCTGCTGATGGGCATCGTCAAAAAGAATGCGATCATGATGATCGACTTCGCCCTCGACGCCGAGCGGACGCGCGGCCTCACACCGGAGCAATCGATCGTGGAGGCGTGCCAGTTGCGTTTCCGCCCGATCATGATGACCACGCTCGCGGCCCTGTTCGGCGCGCTCCCGCTGGCACTCGAAAGCGGCACCGGGTCCGAGCTCCGTTATCCCCTCGGGGTGACGATCATCGGCGGCCTTTTGTTGTCGCAGTTGCTGACGCTCTACACCACGCCCGTCATCTATCTCGCCATGGAGCGGCTACGTAGCCGCCTCGCGACCGGCCGCCCCGCCGGCAACCGCGACGCCGACGTTCACGCAGACGCCGTCGAGCTTCCACGTCGGGCGGCGGAGTAGCCCCATGAATTTCTCACGGCCGTTCATTCTGCGTCCGATCGGCACCAAGTTGCTGGCGGTAGGATTGACGCTCGCCGGTCTCGTCGCGTTCAAATTTCTGCCCGTATCCAGCCTGCCGAACTTCGCGGTGCCGTTCATTTCAGTGTCCGCTGGTCGTCCCGGTGCCGATCCGGCGACGATGGCCGCGACCGTCGCCGCTCCCCTGGAACGACGCCTCGGTGAAATCGCCGGCGTCACCGAGATCACCTCTTCCAACGGGCTCGGCTCAACCCGCATCTCGTTACAGTTCGACCCGAAGCGCAAGATCGACAGCGCCGCGCGCGACGTTCAGGCGGCCATAAACGCGGCACTCTCCGAGTTGCCGAGCGATCTCCCCGCGCTGCCGGCGTTCCGCAAGGCCAACCCCGCCGCAGCCCCCGTCTTGATCGTCGCCCTGACATCGAAGACCATGACCGGTAGCGCTATCTACGACATGGCCGACACCGTCATCGCCCAGCGCATCGCGCAGGTCGAAGGCGTTGGCCAAGTCAATATTTCCGGTGCCGAGCAGCCCGCCATCCGCGTCAAGATCAATCCGGGCCAACTGACCGCAGTCGGGCTGTCCATCGAGGACGTGCGCGTCGCGCTGACGGCCGCCAACGTCGTCACCCCGCTCGGTGCCATCGACGGCGTCACGACACTGACCGCCATCGAAACCAACAGTCAGATGCTGACTGCGGAAGACTACCGTCGGCTCGTCGTCAAAGCCGCCAACGGCACTGTCATCCGGCTCGGCGATGTCGCGGCCGTCGAGCAGGGCACGCGCAACACTCGGTCCGCGGCGACCTTCGATCGCGAGCCGTCCGTACTGCTGTTTATCACCAAGGACGGCGAGGCCAACGTCATCGACACCGTCGACCGCGTAAAAGCCCTGCTGCCGGAGCTGCAAAAATTCGTCCCGGCGGGGATCACCTTCACCGTCATGAGCGACCGCACGCTGACCATCCGCGCTTCCGTGCGCGACATGGAATTCACGCTCGCGCTCGCGATCATCCTCGTCATGCTCGTGGTCTTCGTGTTTCTGCGCCGGACCAGTCCGACGATGGCGGCAGGCATCACCGTGCCGCTCTCGCTCGCAGGTACGCTGGCCGCCATGTGGCTGGCCGGCTTTTCGATCAACAATTTGACGCTGATGGCGCTTGCGGTGTCCGTCGGCTTCGTCGTCGACGACGCCATCGTCATGATCGAAAACATGTACCGAAACATGGAGGAGGGACTGACGCCGATGCGCGCGGCCTTGGCAGGTGCGCGCCAGATCGGCTTCACCGTCGTGTCGATTTCGGTCTCGTTGCTGGCGGCATTCATTCCGCTCCTTTTCATGGGCGGCGTGGTCGGCGGCATGCTGCGCGAATTCTCGCTCACACTCGCCTTCGCCATCGTCGTCTCGACGCTGGTATCGTTGTCGGTAACGCCGATGATCTGCGCCCACTACGTGCGCGGTGCCGCCAGTCCCGACGCCACGCTGTTCGACCGCATGATCGAGACGCCGCTGCGGGCCATGGAGAATGCCTACGCCAACACGCTCGCCGTCGTCATTCGCTGGAAGTGGTCGACGCTGCTGGTGCTGATCGCCGTCATCGCGGCCACCATCAACCTCTACGTCAAGAGCCCGAAAGGATTCTTCCCGCAGGACGATGCCGGCCTCATCTCGGCGCAGACGGAAGGCGCACCAGACGTGTCGTTCGAAAAAATGAACGAGCTGCAGTCCAAACTCGTCGAAATCATCTTGAAGGACCCTGCCATTGCCCACGTCGGTGCGTCCACGGGTCCGTCGTTCTTCAACGCGACCGCCAACTCCGGACGCATGTTCGTCGCGTTGAAGCCGCTCGAAGAGCGGGAGGGCGTCACCTCTCAACAAGTGATCGACCGCCTCCGCCGACCGCTCAATGCCGTCGAAGGCATCCGCACTTTCATGTTCCCCGTGCAGGATCTGCGCGCAGGTGGTCGGCAGAGCAAATCCAACTACCAGTTCACGCTATGGGGATCCGACGTCGACGAACTCTATGCGTCCGTGCCGAAGGTACTTGAGCGCGTGCGCAAGCTGCCGAACTTCGTCGACGTGACCACCGACCGCGAGCAGGGCGGCAACCAGCTCAACGTCACCATCGATCGCATCGCCAGCGCGCGCCTCAACGTCGCCACCGCCGACATCAACAACGCCTTGAACAACGCGTTCGCGCAGCGACAGGTTTCGCTGATCTACGGCGCGCGCAACCAATATCGCATCATCCTCGAGGTCGATCCGCGTTACCAGAAAGGCCCTGGAGATCTCGACCGCATGTTCGTGTCGGGCGGCAAGGGCATCGAAGTCCCGCTCAAGAGCGTCATCAAGGTCGAACCGGCGACAGCGCCCATGGTGGTCAATCACCAGGGACCGTTCGCGGCCGTTACCATCAGCTATAACCTTGCCGATGGTGCCTCCATCGACGACGCCCGCGCAGCCCTCGACCAGTCCATCGCCGCGTTGGCGCTGCCCGAGTCCATTCACGCGGAAGCGGCTGGCGACGCCAAAGCCTTTGCCGCTCAAGCCGGTGCGCAACCGATGTTGATCGTAGCGGCGCTGCTCGCGGTCTACATTGTTCTGGGCGTACTCTATGAGAGCCTGGCGCATCCGCTGACGATCATTTCGACGCTGCCGTCGGCGGGCCTCGGAGCCCTCGTCGCGCTGCAGCTCTACGGCATGGAGCTGTCTTTGATCGCCTTCATCGGTATCATTCTGCTCATCGGCATCGTCAAGAAAAACGGCATTATGCTGGTCGACTTCGCGCTCGAAGGTGAACGCCAACGCGGCTTATCGCCGGAGACAGCGATTTTTGAAGCGGCACGCGCGCGCTTCCGGCCGATCCTCATGACGACGCTAGCATCATTGCTCGGTGCGATCCCGCTGGCGATCGCGACGGGACCGGGTGCGGAGTTGCGTCGGCCGCTTGGCATCACGATCATCGGCGGCCTGGTCGTCAGCCAGATTTTGACGCTCTACACCACGCCGGCCGTCTACCTGCTGCTCGACCGCCTGCACCATCGCTTGACCGGTCACGCGCGCGCGACAGTCCAGCCCACAGTCGTGCCAGCAGAGTAACGGCCGCCGAAAATCAGACCTCGTCTTCGCCGACGGCTTCGGCGGTCGGGTGCTCGGGTTCGGTTGCGCCCTCGTTCTGGTTTTTGACCCGCCGCACGGCGCTCGCGATGGTGAACGGGAACGGATACGCCACCGGCTCGGCCAAAACCGTATCGAACGACTCGGCCAGCGCCGCTTTCGTCTTCTCACCGAGTCTGCGGTCGACCGCCACCGTCGGCGCACCCGACACGTCGATCCGCGGCTGATGAAACGCCTCGTCCAAGTCCATCCCGAAATCGGCCATCAGCGCAAGCAACTGGAACACGGCGGGGATGATCTTGCGGCCGCCGCAACCACCGATCGCCACCGTCGCGCCGCCTCCGGTCATGATCGCCGGCGCATAGTTCGCCAACGCGCGGCGATTGGGTGCGATCCCGTTCGGCCCGCCGGTCGGATCGAACCAGTTGATGCCGTTGTTCATGAGAATGCCGGACTTCGGCAGCACGGTCTTCGAACCGAACAGCGACAGCAATGTCTGCGTCAGCGTCACCATGTTGCCGTCGCGATCGACGACCGACATGTGCGTCGTGCAGGTCGCGGCGGTCCGTTCGCCAGCATCTCCGAGCCGTTCAAAGCGATCGTCCCAGGCATGTCGAAGGGCGCCCGCATAGGCCGTGAACGTCTTGCCGTTCGGCTTGCTTTCGACGCGTTTCCGCAGCCGTTGCAATTCGGCGTAGGCGACAGCCAAAGTCGTGCCGCCATTGAGTTCGGGCAGCACGTGGATGGTATGCTCGCCGTAGGGGATCTCTTGCGGGTCGAACTGCACACATCGCGCGTGGGCGAGATCGTCCACACTCAAGCACCCACCCAGCGCCTTGACGTCGGCTGCGATCGCGCGCGCCAGCGGGCCTTTGTACATGGTCTCCGCGCCGTCCTCGGCGATGGCCTTGAGCGTGCGCACCAGATCAGGTAGCGGCAGTCGCACCACGTCGCTTGCCAGCGTGGCGACCGAGGGCTGCGGCGGCAGCCCATCCCGCAGGAACCGCTGCGCCGCCCCCTTGTCGAGGCGCAGATCGGCGGTCGCCGTCGCGATGTTGAGCATCGTGGACCAGTCGACGACGAGGCCGGCTTCGGCATGCATGATGGCGGGACCGAGCAGGTCACGCCAGCGTTTGCGGCCGAACATTTTATGCGCGGTCGCAAGTCCGAGGGGTTGGGTCGGCGTACAGACGGCGGCGGCACCCGTCGTGTTGCGATTGCCTTCGACCTTCGCCCATCCGAACAGATTGCCGTCGGTTCCACCTGTCACCTTGTAGTCGGCGGGATCGAGCGCGCGCGGTGAGACCGCGCCGAAATCGAGACAGGTAATTTCACCCGTCTTGCCGTCGCGGATCAGCATCGCCCCGACGCCGCCGATGCCGCTCATCCACGGCTCCACGACGCCGAGCGTCATGGCGGTGGCAACGGCGGCATCGACCGCATGGCCGCCGGCTTTCAGAACACGCGCGCCCGCTTCCGAAGCGGCGCGGTTCTGCGAAACGACAATTCCGCCCTTGCAGCGAACGGCCGCTTTCCTGACTGTTCGCCGATGCGACAGATAGGGAGATACGATGGACGTCTGTGAGGACATGGGGGACTCTCGGGCGCGGAAAGAAACCGGTCACTCAATTGAGCGCGTTATGGCATATGGCGCAAGTCGCCGCAGTTCTCGTCAACTACTCGGTTGCTCAAGATGTCAGGGTCGTTGAACTTGCGCCGGGGCCTGCTCAGATGCGCCGATCGCGGCCTTGGTCTCGGACTGCCAAGCCTTGGTCGCATCGTCGACCGCCTTCTCGTCACGAAGACGGGCGGCGGCACGTTCTTCGTCCATGCGCCGCAAGCGTTCGAGTTCGGCGAGATCGTGCTCTACCTTTCGGACTGCCAGTTCGCGTTCGAGCGCCTCGGTCTCTACGAGTGAACGTCTCGTCGTGCGCGACGCTTCGAGTTCGGATGGCACGGTGGCGAACCGTTGCACAACCGCGGGCAATAGAACCGGCGTCGGTTGCGGCGCGACGATGGGAGCGCCTGCTGCAGCCGGCACCACCGGCAGCGCCGGCATGCGCGTCTCGACACGCCAATCGCCGCTCGTCCCGAACGTCGCGAGATCCAATGCGGCTGTCCCCGTCGACTTGCCCCCGACGTTGACGACGGAGAACGGTTGCGTGCGGGCAATGCCGTCCTGCACTATCACCACTAGTGTTCGCGGTCCGATCGTCACCGGCGCACGGGCCGTGTCGGCAGCCAGGGCTGTCCGCAGTGTCGCAGTGAGCTTTTCGGCTGGCGCTTTGAGTGCGCTGTCGACCGCGCTCTGCAGTGTCGCCGGCGTGATTTCAAAAGCGGTTGCGGCTACGTCCAGCTTCAGCGTTCCGTTGCCCGAAAGTCCAGCGACGATCCCGGCTAAATTATTTCCGCTTCCGGTGACGCTCAAATTCAAATCGGCGCTGCCGGTACCACCGAATTTCACGAGCTGTAACTGGGCGATTTCGGTCGTGCTTTTCAACATCGCGCCAGCCGGAGTTGCTTCGATACTCCCCGCCGAAGACAGGCGGCCACCCATGCCGGTGCCGCGCATGTCGCGCCATTCGAGCACCCCGGGTCGACTGACCAGTTTCAGGTCCACGTCGGTAAGGCCTACGTCGCCCGACACCGTCAGCTTCTCGGCCCTGATCCCGATGAAAGCCTCGACATCGCGATTGCGCGTGAACGCGAACGTCGCCTCCGGCCATAGACCGGAGCGGCCCGTTGCCGCCTGCGCAGCGGCCAATGTATCGGCAATCGGCGTTTGCAAAACCAGAGACAACATCGATGTCACATCGAGTGACGAGAAGGTGAGATCGCCCCCGAGGCGACGGCGATCGGGTGGGACGGCCGATCCCGCTGCAGCGGGAGGGTCCAGCGCCAGCCGGCCCGCGATGCGCGCGCCTCTTGCGCTGACCAAACCTATTTTACCCAGACTGACAGCACCCCCGCGCGCAAACAGCCGCGCTGTTCCCTGCACCACCAGCGGTTCTGGCAATGCCAGGCGCAAACCGCCCAGCGCATCCACTGCGCCGCGTCCGTCGCGGGCATCGACCGACACGTCGCCGCCCATCTGCAGTACGCCTGCACTCGACACATGGCTCGAGCCGTTCAGATAAACAGTGATGTCGGGACTATCAAAACGCACCGCTGTTGCCAGACCGTCGGCGGGAATTCCGGTAGCGCGCACCGCGAGCCGCGTCGTCGCGGTACCGCCAGCCGTTGCAGGCTGATCGGCACCGCTCGGCACCGCGATCGCCGACGGGTATTTCGAGGCCGCATCGCCCGCCGGCGTCGACGGTTCGAGCCGCAGCGCGGCCAGCACTTTGGCCGCCAACTGCGCCTCGGGTGGTGCCAGCAGTACCAGGTCGATATCGGCGGCTGCCGTGTGCCACGCCGCGACCGCGCCTTGAAGCGCGATCTTGATCTTGGTGTCGACCTTGCCCAATCGCCCGTCGAGAGTCAGCTGCGCGCCGCTTCGATGGCCCTCAGATGCCGGCACGAGAACCCCCGCAAGACGAAGGGGCACGGCATCAGCCAACAGTGCCGACGGTATCACTGATGTCAGCGGAAAGCCCAGAAACTCACCGAGCTTCTGCACCCCTTGCGCATCACCAGCCGCGACCGCACCGCGCAGTTGGCCGCTGCCGCCGAGCTGTCCGTCCAGTGTTACCGCCACGCCATGATCCGCGCTGAACTGGAGCCGCTCGACAAGCAAATTTCCGCCTACACTTTCGACGATCGCCGACACGTCCCGCAATTTCTGATCGGGAAGCACGAGTTCCGCAGTCTTGAGGCTGACGAAAATACCAGTGCTTGCGACCGTACCTGGCGCGGGCGCGTCAGCCGGCGACGTCAGAGCATCGGCGAGCGTCCGCAGACTCGACTGCCCCGGTGCCAAGGCTCGGGCGTCGAAACGGGGTCCTTCGAGCGTGACGCGAAGCTTCCGCGAGCCCGTCCACGCATAGTCGATTTCGCCTTCGATCGTGCTGTCGCCAATTTCCGCGAAGAGGTCCCGCAGGCCGCCACGTGCGGGTTCGGCGGTGACGCGACTGCGTACCTGAAACGGGAGATCGTTGACCGGACTGATCGCTGTGCGACCAGCCGTCGCCCAACCCGCCAGCCGTGCGAGGCTGGTCCCGCGCACGGTCATATCGCCGTCGAATGTGGTTGCGCCGCCCTCGCCGATGATGCGGCCTTGCATTTCGAATTTTGTACCGCCGGGAAGGCTCGCGCGCAGTTGCTCGACGGCCAGTGCGCCACCGCTGCTGCGTGCTTCGATCCGGATAGCGCCGACGCTGTCGTGCCCGAGGCTTGCCTGATCGATCTCCAAAACGGCACTGGCGGCACCGATGCCGGTCCCGAGACTATTGATGCGCTGCGCGAAGTCGGCGAGCGCCAGCAGCGGATTGCCACCCGCCGGATTGCCCAGCACATTGTCGAGATCGATCCACGGTGCCGACAACTTGGCCACCGTCGATCGCTCGCCGGCCCAGGTGAAGACCGCGCCGCCAGCGAGCACCTCCGGTCGACCGGATCCCTCGAACGCCACCGACAGATCGTTGAGTGCAATCTGCTGCGCGTTGCCGACGACGTTGGCCTTGAGATCGGCCATTGGGGTCGCAACCGTCTTGACACCATTCGCCGGCATGGCCGACGAACCCGGCATTGGAACCAGTGCCGATAACTCGCCGGTCACCTGCGGCTGCCCGCCTAGCTCGCGCACACGCGCATCGAGCGTAGCCGCGGCGTTAGTCCCGACGTCCTTGAGATTGAGCTTGAGTTGTACAACCCCGTCGCTGTCACTGGGCAACGTGGTGAAGCGCAACTCGCGTGCCGCAGCACCCTCCCCGAAACCGCCACGGAACCGGTAAGGTCCCTCGAGCGCCGGGGCCGACAATTGTCCATTGATGTGGTCGAGCGCGATGCGCTGCCGCCCGCCGTTGCGATCGAACACGCCGAACGTGCCCTCGGTGATTTTGACCGACTGCAAGGCGACATCGTTCGGCACGAACGGTAACGATCCCTGGCCACGCACCAGGGATCGCCAATTCCCCAGCCCCGCATCATCGATCACGAAGCGCAATTCCGGCTTCACCAGCTCGATCTCGTTAGCTTCGAATTTCCCACGCACCAACGGCATCACCGACAGCTTCGCATCGACGCGATCTGCACGGAACAGCGGTTCGCCGGATCCAGTCGACGCGTCGGCGACACGCAGCTTCTGAAGCGTGAACGATGGCGCGGGCAAAAGCGTCAACGTTATGGTCCCGCCGATGCGCACGTCCCGCCCGACGATGCGGCTCGCCTCTTCCTCGATGACGCCGCGATAACTATTCCAATCGACAAAGTAAGGCACCGCGAACAGCGCCGACAGCACCGCCACGATCAGAACGCCGATGGTGATCAAAATATTGTTCATACGCGGTGCCGACACCTGCGGATGGAGACAGAGATCGAAGGAACGTATGCGCCGATCAACATTGAGGCGATCCATCAGATACGTGGCCGGGACCCCCCGTCCCGGCAGCTGAGCTTATGCCACATTCGGTTCACGGCGCGATGGCAAATCTACGACAAACAGTTGCAAGTCGGGCACGCGGTGGGAAGTAGCCGAAGACAGCAAAAGTTTCAGAAACACTCGTAAAAACAACGCAAACACGTTGATGTGACATGCTGCACCGCAGTAGGAACTTATTGGAATCGATGACGTTCTCACAACGAAGGCTCGTAATACCTATGAGCCGTCTGAGTGAAAGGGTACGTTATGACGAAATTCATCTTGATAGCCGGGACCGCACTGGCGATGTCTGCGGGCATGTTCGTCTCAGCCAACGCCTTGCCATCCGTCGGGAAAACGACGGGTGCAGAGGGTGCCTCGAACGTCCAGCAGGCAACGTTCTATCGCTGGCGCGGTTGGGATCGCGATCGCCGTTGGCATCACCGTCACCATTATTACCGCCGCGGCTGGTAATTATCTTCGCACCAGTAAACTGGCATCAGCAAACCTAACTGAGTTTTAACTGGCACCCCGCGATACTCGCTCGATAGCGCGGTCGCGGGGTTTTTTTCATGAATTCAGATCAAAATTTACGCTTGATCTTAGCTGCCGCTTCGGTCGCGGTCGTCAGTTGCGTTCTGGGGGCACTGGCTTATCTTCACCGTCCCCTCCGGCCTGACGGGGAGGCCGTTCTCGGCAGCCCACAACTCGTCATGTTCGAGACAGAGTCCTGCGTTTGGTGCGAGAATTTCCGTCGAAAAACAGCGCGCGATTATCAAAGTTCGGAATACGCCAGCAAGGCCCCCATCAAATTCATGAGCGTGGACGATGGCCCGCCGCCGAAGCGTTATCGGCTCACGTCGTTCAAGGCATCCCCAATGCTGGTGCTCTTCGACCAATATGGGCGCGAAATGGATCGCATCGTCAGTGAACCCGCGAATAGCGAAACCGTCGAGACCCTCGTGCGTCGCAATCTACGCCGCATGGCGAAGAGTTGATCCAAGCCGGATACTCCCCAACCTTCAGGGCCTCCGGTTGCCGGCCTGCCTCATGCCGTAGTGCTCCACAAGCCTGTCCAACGCGAGTTTGAGAACCACACGTCCTGCACCGCTCGGCCAGTGGCGTTGTGCCTCGACCGCTTCAAGGCCCTTCTCCAGACACGTCACATCGATGACGACGTTTGCCAGGTCCCCGCCGATGGCTGTCAATGCTGCGCGCCATCGAGTTTGGGCGGATGCAATGATTTCTGGTAAATCTGCGCCCGCACTCGGAGCACCACGGCGCTGTTGTTTACCCCCACCCTCCTGCGACCACCGCGCAGTGACGCGCGGTTGCAGCTGACCGACGTTGAAATCTTTGGCCAGTCTCAGGGCCGCACTTACCTGTTCGACGCTCAAGAGCGGTTGCCCTTGCGCATCGCGTCGCGCGCCAAGTTGCTCAACCAACATCATGCGCTCGGTCGAACGTAGGGGCTGCGGCCCATCGCCTAGGCTGCGCTTGGTGGCAGCGCGCGCATTGCCGCCGCTGCGGCGCGCCACTGTCCGGACCACCACTTCCGAAACCAGCGCTGCTCGCAGAGCCGAGCGTCCGACGCTGCTCAGCACGTTTCGGCCGTCACCGACTGCCGTCAGATAGTCCGCCGACTGGACCTGTACGATGACGCCGCGCGATATCGGCGTTACGCCCCCGCGATTTGAACGCACGATCGCCGAGCCGTCTGGTTGCAGCTCGAGCCAAGCACCCGGCCGGCCCAATTCCAGCAGAAAGGGGGAAAGGCTCGGCGAAGGTTCCAAGCGTGGCGACAGCGACATGACTGAACTCCAGAAACAGCACGAAATACCAGTGAAAGTAACGGCGCTCACCTCGAAAACAGTCGACGAGCAAGATCCGGTTCGATCTGAACGAGGCCCGCGCGCACACATCGCTCCAAGAGATCGACGATCCGATCGAATTTTGGATCGTCACGACGCTGCTCGACCTGCCGGCAGGCATAAGCAGCAGTGGTACGATCGCGGCCGTAAAGGCGTGCCGCATCGGTGAACGTCAATCGGCACCCGACGTGCGCCAGATACATCGCAACTTGGCGTACGGACGCGATCTCGGCACCGCCACGCTCGGGACTAGATAGCGGTAGAGCCTGCATGTGCCGCAACCGAAGTCGTGACATGGGGCCAACAAGCCCGGCTTCAACGCAACGATCCAGAAGGTTGCGCAAGCGCATCGATCTGACGGCATCGTCGCTCAGGCGCCGAGACCGAGGCCGCAGCCCACCTCGAGACCCCGCACGAGGATCAGTAAACTGTGATAACTCATCGCCCAGATCGGAACACATTTACCATTCCCGATAGAGTAGGATTTACTTGAGTTAACTGCATGGACAGGCCTCAGTTGTGGAGGCTATCACTGAAGTTGCTTCATGATCGCGGTTTTTTACTTTAACCGTAAACGCGACAAGGCAGGTTGTCGCAGTAAAACGGGTTAGCGGGGTTGCATCCGACCGAAACCGACAATTTAGGCGATTAGCGGAAGGTTTCGGTACCGGCATGTCCACACGCATTCGTGAGTTCCGAAAGCTACGCGGCATGACGCTCCAATTTCTCGCCCAGAGAGTGGGAACGACAGCTCAAACGATACAGCGTCTCGAAACGGGCAATATGACCGTTTCGCTCGATTGGCTGCAGCGCATCGCCGACGTGTTCGGTATGCCGGCAGCGGCCCTCTTGGTCACCGATCAGACGGCGAGCGTGTCCGTCATTGGTGAACTCGATGCCAGTAGTCAGGTTACGGCGATTGCAAGCGACGCTCAAACGACATTGTCTCTCGTCGTGGCGACACCAAACCCCATCGCCGTGCGTGTTTCTGCCACCGTCGGCTCCTTCGAAGCAGATACGATTCTCATCTGCAACAAGTTCGATTTCGACCCTGACGTCTTGCTCGAAGGGCGGTCATGCCTCGTCGGCCTGAAAGCCGGTGAGATGTTGTTCGGCCGTGTCAGCAGCAGTGCTGCGGGCATCTCTTTGGACGAGGGCACGTCGAGCAGGCCAACAAGCGACATCGCTTGGGTCGCGCCGGTAACGATGGCGGTGCGCTATTTCGAGTAAGTTTACTCTCGCGTACAATGAAGATGCGAAATCTATCCCCGCAATCTCAGGGTGTGAGATGTTTGTAGGATGCGAACATCATCCTTCCATGTGCAAAAATCTGCTGAAGCGAATTACCTCCGCGCCCGCGACCTCCCTCGACTTCTGCCGCTGTGGCCAGCTGAGCTTCATGATCTCACGCTCGATGGGCGGAAACGTTTGGTGACCCGAGTGCATGACGCATTGCGACGCGAGCGCCGAAGAGGCCTGGCGGGTGACTGGTGCTACGATCTGGCGCGGCACCGCAACTGCTGATCGCCTATCTGGCCGAATCTGCAAGTTTGAAACACGCCACGGACTCTACGACAGCCGGGCCCGTGGGCTTGACCCAAGCTGTCACTTATAACGACTTTTGCCCAACCCCATTTTCTTCGCCAGTTGCGACCGTGCTTCGGCGTAATTCGGTGCCACCATTGGATAGTCGTGTGGCAACCCCCACTTTTCCCGATACTCTTCCGGCGAAAGATTATAATGCGAGCGCAGGTGGCGTTTTAGAGATTTGAATTTTTTTCCATCCTCCAGACAGACGATGTAGTCCGGACTGATCGACCGCTTGACGGTGACAGCCGGCCGCAACTCCTCGCGCGGCAACTCGCGCACATCTGTGGTCGCTGCGGTCAAGGCGGTGAAGACTTGGCGAATCAGGCCTGACATTTCCGTTTGCGGTACGGAATGATTGCCGACATAGGCCGCAACAATCGTTGCCGTCAGCTCGAGCATCTCGAATTTGGAGTGTTGCGTCGTCATTTCTTCCCCTTGCAGATCGACGGCGCGGAACGCTCCGAACAACACTGCTACACGTCATTTCACGCATGACGTGAAGTAACGAATAATCGCGTCACGTAATTTTTACAATGCATTATTACTCTGTTTTACAGCAACGTTGATGTAATCGTTTCTACAAAGTAAAAATGCAGTCAAATTACTTAACTGAAATTAATCTTTGCACTTGTTCAATTCTCGGGTTTGTTCGGCCAGGGGCATTGCACGGCCCGCACTCCGCCATTAAATACGTGCAGCTACTTTCAAACTGATGAGCCCGATATGACAAAGCACCCCGCCAGCACGAACATCGTCGCCAAAATCGCCAAATCCGATGCCGAATGGCAAGCTCAGTTGAGCCCCGAAGCCTTCCACGTCACGCGCGAGCACGGCACGGAGCGCCCGTTTTCCAGTCCGCTGGATCATGAGTTGCAACCTGGCACCTACACGTGTGTGTGCTGCGGCGAGCCTGTGTTCGTCTCCGACAGCAAATTCGACAGCGGCTGCGGCTGGCCAAGCTTTACCGCGCCCGCGCAGCCTACGGCGATCGAATCCTCAGTCGACACGTCTCACGGTATGCGTCGCGAGGAAGTGCACTGCGCGAAATGCAACGCGCATCTGGGTCACGTCTTTCCCGATGGTCCCGGTCCTACCGGGTTGCGCTATTGCATCAACGGCGTGTCGTTGAACTTCAAGCGCTCGGACGACGATTCCACAGGCTGATTAGGGCCGGAAACGCAATCGGCCGGCACGATTGTACCGCATCGGCTCAAATGCCGGACTGTGCTAGCTTGCCAACACGTTTCCCCAACGTGCTGGTGCAGGATTGTCATGACCTTAATTCCTCCTCTCGACCCGCCTCACGCGCCCAAACGACCTGTCGTGGTCACCCACCACGGCGTCACGCTGGCCGACGACTACGGTTGGCTGCGCGCCGGCAACTGGCAGGAGGTAATGCGCGATCCTGCTGTCCTGGCAGCCGACATCCGCACCCACCTCGAAGCCGAGAATGCCTTCACGGAGGCGGCCCTTGCAGACACCAAAGACTTGCAGGCAGCGCTGTTCGAGGAGATGAAAGGTCGCATCAAGCAAGATGACAGCTCCGTGCCGGCGCCGGACGGGCCCTGGGCTTACGCCAGCAGCTACGTCACTGGTGGCCAATACCCGCGATTGGTTCGCACACCACGTACGGGCGGCGCTGACAGCGTTTTGCTCGACGGCAACAAGGAAGCTGAGGGCAACGAGTATTGGCAGCTCGGCGCTGCCGCTCATTCGCCCGACCACACCCTGCTGGCGTACGCCGTCGACGACAAAGGCTCGGAACTTTACACGCTGCGCTTTCGCGACCTCGCCACCGGTCAGGATTTACCCGACGCCATCCCCGACACGCGCTCGCCGGTGTGGGCTGCCGACAGCAAAACCGTCTTCTACGTCCGCATGGACGAGGATCATCGTCCTCTCACAGTGTGGCGTCATGTGCTCGGCACATCGGTGGCCGACGATGTGCTGATCTACGAAGAGGCGGACAAGGGCTTCTACGTCGGCATCGGTAAAACGCAATCCGGCCGCTATATCGTCGTCGACGTGCACGATCACCAGACCAACGAGGCTTACCTGATCGACGCGGAAGCGCCGTTGAGCCCGCTGCGTTTGATCAACCCGCGCCGTTTCGGTCACGAGTACGGCGTCGAGCACCATGCAAGCTCGGCGGGCGATCGGTTGATCCTGACCACCAACTCCGGCGACGCCGAAGACTTCCGCATCGTTACTGCCCCGGTCGGCGATCCCGGCGAAGCCAATTGGCGCGAACTTGTCGCCCACAAACCGGGCTGCCTGCTGATCGAAGCGGTTGCGTTCAAGGACTATCTGGTGCGGCTCGAACGCGAGGACAGTTTGCCGCGCATCGTCGTTCATGCCTGGGCTACCGGCGAGGAACACGCGATCGCCTTCGACGAAGACGCCTACAGCCTCGGCATGAGTTCCGGCTACGAATTCGACACCACGACACTGCGCTTCAACTACTCGTCGATGACCACGCCGACAGAAGTATACGATTACGACATGAGCACGCGCGCGCGCACCTTGCGCAAGCGTCAGGAAGTGCCGAGCGGCCATGATGCGAGCGCGTACGTAACGCGTCGGGTGCTCGCGCCTGCCAATGACGGTGAGCTGGTGCCGGTCTCACTGCTCTATCGCAGAGATACACCGCTCGACGGTAGCGCACCGCTATTTCTCTACGCCTACGGCAGCTACGGCATTTCTATCCCGGCATCGTTCTCCACCACGCGCCTCTCGCTGGTGGATCGCGGTTTTGTTTTCGCTATCGCCCACATTCGCGGCGGTAAGGACAAAGGTTATCGCTGGTACACGGGCGGCAAGAAAGAAACCAAGCTCAACACATTCACCGATTTTCTCGCAGCGGGCGAGTATCTGGTTTCGGAAGGCTTCACCCAACGCGGCCGGATCGTCGCCAATGGTGGCTCGGCGGGCGGTATGCTGATGGGTGTCGTGGCCAATATGGCACCCGACCTGTTCCTGGGCGTGATCGCCGACGTGCCTTTCGTCGATGTGCTCAATACCATGCTCGACGCCTCGCTACCTTTGACGCCACCGGAGTGGCCCGAATGGGGCGATCCGATCACCTCGGCGTCCGAGTTCGCGCTGATTCACAGTTACTCGCCGTACGAGAACGTCACCGCAAAGCCCTACCCGCATATATTCGCTTATGGCGGATTGACCGACCCGCGCGTGACCTATTGGGAACCCGCCAAATGGATCGCCCGGCTGCGCGAACTCAACACCAGCAACAATCTGGTGCTGCTGAAGATCAACATGGCCGGTGGTCACGGCGGCGCATCGGGGCGGTTTGAACAGTTGCACGAAATTGCGCTGGATTATGCGTTTGCGCTCAAGATCGCCGACAAAGCGAAGGCATGAGCGGCGGCACGGGACATTAACGCTTAGCATGAAAACAGAGGTGTTCTGCCGACCGCGACGCTACGGCGGTTGATTGGTACGCGGCGAGCGTGTAATCGCCGCGGCTGCGCGACATCGCCCACGCTCGCTTGTGCGGCTGGCCTCTTAAAGAGTTTTTCATGACTGATCGCATCACGCTCGGCAACCTCCAGATCGCTAGGGTTCTGCATGACTTCATCGCCCGCGAGGCGTTGCCGGGAACGGGCGTGAGCGAAGCTCAGTTCTGGTCGGGTTTCGAAAAAGTGGTGCTCGAGTTCGCTCCGAAAAATCGTGCTCTGCGTGCCGTGCGCGACCAACTACAGGCCAAGATCGACGGTTGGCACAAAGCGCATAAAGGCAAGCCGGTCGACATGGCCGCCTACAAGGCGTTTCTGACTGAGATCGGCTATCTCGTACCAGAAGGCCCTGATTTCAAGGTCGATACCACCAACGTCGATCGCGAGATCACCACTTTGGCTGGACCACAACTTGTCGTACCCGTGATGAACGCGCGTTACGCGCTGAATGCCGCCAACGCACGGTGGGGTTCGCTCTACGATGCGCTTTATGGCACCGATGCCCTACCGGAAACCGACGGCGCGACACGCGCGGGCGCTTACAATCCCGTACGCGGCCAGCGGGTGATCACGTTCGCCAAAGCCTTGCTGGACGACGTTGCGCCGCTCGCGTCCGGCAGCCACGCAACCGTCACGTCTTACACTGTTGCCGGGGGCACTCTCTTGGCCGCACAGGCTGATGGCGTCAAAGTGCGCCTGAGAGACGAGGCCAAATTCGTCGCCTACACCGGTAGCGCGGACGCACCCTCCGCCATCCTGCTCGTCAACAACGGCCTGCATATCGAGATCCGCGTCGATCGCAGCAACATCATCGGCAAATCAGACACCGCCGGCGTCTGCGATCTGGTCATCGAGTCTGCGCTGACGACGATCATGGACCTCGAAGACTCGATCGCCGCCGTGGATGCCGACGACAAGGTTGCCGCCTATCGCAACTGGCTCGGTCTCATGCGTGGCGATCTGAAGGATACCTTCCAGAAAGGCGGCAAGCCGCTCACCCGAACGCTCAACGCCGATCGCACGTTCACAGGACGCGATGGCAAACCGCTGACACTCGTCGGCCGCTCCGTCAATCTGATCCGCAACTGCGGTCATCTGATGGACGATCCATCGGTGCTCGACCGCGACGGCAAACCGCTCCCGGAAGGCATCCTCGACGGGATGGTCACATCATTGATCGCCATGCACGATCTCAACAAGCGGTCGGACCAGCGCTTCGGCGGCATCAAAAACAGCCGCACCGGCTCAGTTTATATCGTCAAACCGAAAATGCACGGCCCTGATGAAGTGGCGTTCGCCAACGACCTTTTCGCAACGATCGAGGACGTTTTGGGCTTGACGCGCAACACGCTCAAAATGGGCATCATGGACGAGGAGCGGCGCACGACCGTCAACCTCAAGGAGTGCATCCGGGCCGCAAAATCGCGTGTGTTCTTCATCAACACCGGCTTCCTCGATCGCACCGGCGACGAGATGCACACGTCGATGGAAGCCGGCCCGATGATCCGTAAGGCCGAGATGCGCGGCACCGCATGGATCAAGGCTTATGAGGATTGGAACGTCGACATCGGCTTGCTCTGCGGTTTGCCGGGACACGCGCAGATTGGCAAGGGCATGTGGGCGATGCCGGACCTGATGGCGGAAATGCTGAAACAGAAGATTGGTCATCCGCAAGCCGGCGCCAATACCGCGTGGGTGCCGTCGCCGACGGCTGCGACGCTACACGCGCTGCACTACCATAAGGTGTCGGTCGCCGAGCGACAGACGCAACTCGCGTCGAGACCGCGCGCATCGCTCGACGCGATCCTCACGATCCCCGTTGCCGATCGCATCAATTGGAGCCCCGAAGACGTACAAGCCGAACTCGACAACAACGCGCAAGGCATTCTCGGTTATGTCGTGCGTTGGATCGATCAGGGCGTCGGTTGCTCCAAGGTGCCCGACATCAACAATGTCGGCCTGATGGAAGATCGTGCGACGCTGCGGATTTCAGCCCAACACATGGCCAACTGGCTCAAGCATGGCGTCACCAACGAAGCCCAGATTATCGCGACGATGAAGCGCATGGCCGCCGTCGTCGATAAGCAGAATGCGGACGATGCCGCCTACACGCCGATGGCACCCGGTTTCGACGGCGTTGCCTTCGCCGCCGCTTGCGATCTGGTTTTGAAAGGTGCGGTGCAGCCTAACGGCTACACCGAGCCGATCCTTCACGCACGCCGCCTGGAAGCGAAAGCGAAGCAGCTGGTGTAAAGACCCTTCACGCGCGGGCGATCTTTAAAGCAAATTCGAGAAGATCGCCTGTCTCGTGTCCGATCACGAGGCCATCGAGCATGCTGAAGTGATTGCTATCGGGAATGATGCGGATCTCAACGGTCCATGCCTCGGCGAACTCCTGCGATTGCCGCTGGAATTCGCCGCTTTCGAGGCCGCCGACAGCGACGCCGACGCGGACATGGGGCAGCGGCTTCAGATGTTGCGGGCTGAACTGCGCAATGGCGCCCGCGGTGTCAAAGGCGAGCAGCCGCCCCATCGGTAACAGCGCGAGCGGCGCGAGATCGAACAACCCCGACAGCGCCAGCGACGAGCGGATGAGCTGAGCCTCTGGCAAACAAGCGATCATCGCCGCAAGATGCCCGCCCGCCGAGTGGCCAGCGATGTGGATCGCCCGACCGTCGATCCCCAAGGCTTCAGCCTCGCGCGCGAGAAACACCACCGCCGCCTGCACTTCCCTTACGATCTCACCGAGCGATGCAGGTGGTGCGAGCGTATAGTCGAGCATGGCGACCGCAAAGCCATTGGCGAGCATACCGGCCGCGAACTGTGCATTGTACGTTTTATCGAGCGCCTGCCAGAAACCGCCATGTACGAAGATCCATAAAGGACTGGGACCGCGCGCTTGAGCGGGCACATAGAGATCGAGCGTCTCGTTTTGCATGGGTCCGTATCGCAGCTCCGCTGTCAGATGCCGCGTGCGAAATTGCGCCCCGTCCTCCCGCCATCGCGTGAAAATCGTGCCCATGTCCGGCACGCTGGCACGCGGACTGTAGGCTTGGGCGAGTTCCGCTCGCGTCAGCCCACGATACAAAATTTCACCCGACGGCGGCACGCAGGCACGCAAGAATGCCGCGACACGAACGCCCGCATGATCGGCCGACTGCAGCGAAAATGCAGGGCGAAATCCGCCAAAAACTTCGCGTAGCGCCAGATCGATTTCAGACCGCGCCGGATGCAGGTGCGCAGATCGCCGAGCCGTGCACGTTATAGTTTCGATATCGCCGATAGTTGCCCCCTGCGCGAGGATCTTCAACATCGCAATCGCTAACGCCTGCCGGAGTCCCACGACAAGGTCAGCTTGGTCGGATGCACCGTGCACGACGTCAGTCAATCCTGAGCCTGTCGGTGTGTCTGACGTCGGCATAGGGCATGACCTTCTGCAGGGGCTCGAACTGGGGATCGACACGACACCGCGTTATATGTCAGAGCCGGGTAAGATCCCATCCGTCATGTCGTCAATCGCCGCACGGAGTATACATGTCACCTTCGGAAACCGGCCTCGACCCTTTCTACCTGATCGTGCCTGATGCGCCGTCGGTGGCACGCTTCGCCAAGGCCGGAGTCCGCACGATCCAGCTTCGGGCGAAAGGCCTGACATCCGACCAGGCGCGCCGAGAAATCGTCGCCAGCCTGGATGCGATCATGGGCACCGACTGCCAACTGATCGTCAACGATTACTGGCGCGAAGCGATGTCTGCCGGGGCCGACTACGTGCATTTGGGCCAGGAGGATCTCGCCGATACCGACATACCCACTCTGAAGGCCGCCGGTATCCGGATCGGCATATCAACTCATGACTTGGTAGAGCTTGCCATCGCGCTGGCCGCTGAACCCGACAGCGTGGCGCTCGGCCCGATCTATGCTACCACGACCAAGTCGACCGGTCGTTCACCGCAAGGGCTCGAACGCATCGCCGAGTGGCGCAGGACAATCAGCCCGCAGCTACCGCTCATCGTGATCGGCGGCATCACGCTTGACACCGCGTCGACACTGATCGAGGCCGGAGCTCAATCCTGCGCCGTGGTCAGTGACGTACTCGGCAGCGCGTCGTCCGATGCGCGCGCGGCGGCATGGCTGCACTGGTCCGATCTCATCCAAAAGCGTTGAAACATGCGCTATAGCGGCGACTCACTCACCCGCAGAGCGAGTGAGTATGACAAAATCGGTGCCTTTGCCGGTTTCGTGGCTCACGCCATAATCCGAGATCATAAGCGACGCACCCGTCCACAGCTTCTCCGAAATCCGTTGCAGGACCTCTTCGGAGAATTTCACGCGCGCCAGCGCGTTGGCTGCAGTGGGTGGCAACGGTGCAGCCGAGCGCTCGGACGTTGTCATCGCGACGGTTTGCAGACCGCTTGAAGAATTCGCTTTCGGCGAACGGTTGTCGCGCACTTTCGACGCATCGGCTAGCACGCCATCTGG
>JANYHG010000222.1 GCA_025359165.1 Hyphomicrobiaceae bacterium | reverse complement strand
GTCTCAAGCGTAGCAAGGGCTGCTGGAAGTGGCGGAGTTACTTGTGGCGACTTTGAGCTACGAAAACCGTCCAAATCCGTCCCTCCTCCAAGCTCCGAGGTTGAGAGAGTTCTCGCGGGAGACGGTGGACAAGCACAGCAGACGGAGTGCGAGATGCCGCGCGCCAACTACCACCAAAATTATGCGCGGCTCGACCGCACTCTGCACCCGGTGATTTCTTTCGCGAGAAATGTGGGTGCGAAAATCAAAAGCCGATGGGCTGACGGTGCCGCATTGCGTCTGGGCGGCCGTGTCGCCGTCGCTCGATCTCAGTGTGCTTCGATCTGCACATACTGAACCCGCATCCCGGACGGGTGTGGTGGCGTCGCCACAGGTTTGATTCGTATTCAGACTTTTCGCCTTAATCGAGCGCGGTGCCGTTCGCTGATGGGCACACGCATGCTAAGTCAGTGTGCGAATTGCCGGCCGAACCGATCTGAAAGCATTTCTAAATGTCTTACATTTTCATCAGTTATTCGCACAGCAAGATAGATGAACCGCTCGTCATCAAACTGAGAGAATGGCTGGATAGCCATCGCTACGAGTACTGGTGGGACGATCAGTTGGACAGCGAGGTATCTTATTACAAGGCGCTGACGGAAAAGGTGAACGGAGCGTCGTGTGTCATCGTGATCTGGACGAGTAACTCGGTACAATCGGATTTCGTACTCGACGAGGCGGGGCGGGCGCGGAAGGCTGGGAGACTGGTTCCCATAGCGGCGAAAACGTTCGACGTCGCGGAAATTCTGGTTGGCTTTGGATCATTTCACGTGATCCGTTTCGATCAGATGGACAAGCTTGCGGGACGATTGAGCAAACTCGGTATCGAACCGCAAAGTATCACGTCGCAATCGCCGCGCTCGGCACCGACGATTGGTGAAATCTTCGCGCAAATGAAAAGAAAGCTGCAACTCCGCGTCGGTCTTGGAACTGTAACGGCGTTAGTTGCCATCGCGCTGGCGGTCGCCTTTCAGGGCTTGGCACTCACGATACTGGTCCTGGCGGGCATTCTGATCGCCGCAATCTTGATGTTAACTTCCTAGGCGCGAACCGATGAAACAAAGAGATCGGCCCCTTACTCCGGACGAGGCGTTGCGCAATGCACATGGCCTCGTCGACCGCATCACGTCCTTCGTTTCATTCTCAGTCATTTCGGGCTATGCGCTGGACTTTGGTAGGGTGCGTGACGGAATCGATCTGCAAGCATTGTCATTTACAACCCTGAGCTTGCTTGCAGGCAATCTCCAGTTATTCGTCAAAGAGAAAACTTGGCCGCTGCTGCTTGCAGTCGTCACGTTGATCTGGCTTCTTCGCTACAAGGCCGCTAGCAGGAACGAAATTGGGATTATCGTAAGCTGTTTCTCGTCGACAATACCTCTGCCCGAATGGAAAACGTTGCATGGCTCCCGAATCACGAGACTGCTGGCGCGCGGTCTTATTATTATTTTCCTGTTGCTGGCCGGCCTTGTGGCGCATATCGAATTATACGCGATAACTATCTACGTCTGGGCCATCGCTGATTTGCTCGGAAATTCTTCTATCCAGAAAAACCTGATGAGTTTGTTTCAAAATCCGCGTTATCTTCCCCCTAATGACGATCCGCTTCGCGAGTTGATACTGCGAAGGCGGGCCGTCGCTTTCGATTACTGGGTCGAACGACCGCAGTTGGTGCGTATCACGATCTTCATCACCGCCATCAGTGCGACGATCTTGATGCTCGGATCATCCGGTCTCGCACCGAATTTCCCTTACAAGAATGAAATTGCGTATTCAGTGCTGATGATCGCGATCCTGGCGAACACGACGACGATGGGTGTTTGGCGGCGAGCACGCGACGCTGTTTTGCATGAAATCGACGGCGACACGAACGAGTTGCTGCAGGCTAGGACCAGACAATGATCGTTAGAAGCGTACTCGGAGGGCTGGTGACGATCGTTGTATTACTCGGCGTATTGTTAGGCGTCGGCTATTACAATCTCTTCTATGCGGAATGTCCGTCGAATGGCAGCAGTGCCGTCGCAAAGGAAGCGGCGAAAGCGAATTTCGTGTTCGACACTGCCGATTTTGCTGCCAAATCCCGCGTCATAATCTTTATTCCTGGTGCGCTCAATTCGATCGACATATTCGCGTCGGCGAGGTCTCTCGAGACACAGGGCTTTGCGCTGGTTTTCTATCGGTTTCCGGGCATGGACGGACGCCGCATGGACACGGTCGTCGACATTAATGAAATCGCTCAACAGGTGCTTGATTTCACGACGGCAGCGCCCGACAAGAACTACTACTTGGTCGGCTTCTCGATCGGTGGCCAAGTCGCAATAGAGGCCGCCGCGCGGGGAAAGGATCGGATCAAAAAAGTCGCTGTTCTTGCCGGTTCGCTGGGGTTTCCGGATACGTTCGGCGTCGGATTGCGGGCAATGAGTTGGGTCGCGCGCGGTGCTTGGACCAGATCCACATTAGACTTCGGGTCGATTTGGAAAGATTACTATAAGGTCCTGTTGTTCGGCGAGGCTGGCGCCTACGATCCCGAGTTATCAAAGCGTGCGGATGCTATTGTCGCGACGCGAAAAAGCAAAATTGTAACGCCGACACGGGCTCTGGTCTGTTCACACATGCGCGACATCACGTTTCGCTCAGCGGTCACACCTTCACGCATCTCGGACACACCGATTTTGTTTGTTCATGGGAGATCCGACGTGGTCTCTCCGTATGCAAGGGTCGGGCAGTATAGCACCGAGTTCAAATCAGCAGAAATCAAGGTGCTCGAGAACCAAGGGCATCAGATTTTTCTCACCGAAGATGGCCTCTTCAATCAGGTCGGTGCTTTTTTTCTCAAATAGAATGCCCTACACGCGCTGTATTCCTGGGCGTGTATGACGATCTCCGCAATCGGCTGCGTGAGCTTCGCGCGCCAGTGGTCGTGGCCGACAGGCTTTCCATGCCTTTGCACTCTGACGTCGATGTCCGAGCGTCGCTTAAATCTTCAAGATAACTTGGACATCAAGGGCTCGAACGCAGTAAGCTACGCTGAGATAATGCAAAGGGGTGCACCGCTATGGCCGTCATTTCAGCTGCGCGAATCCTGCGCCTCAACGCGGCCGATAATCTGATCGTCGCAGTCGACGCCATCGAACTCGGTGCCACGGCCGACGGCGTCGTAGCCACCGTCCGCGTGCCGCGCGGCCACAAGATGGCGACAGCGAAAATCGCCAAAGGCGAGCCGGTGTTGAAGTTCGGCCAGATTATCGGATTTGCCAGCGAAGATATTTTGCCCGGCGCGCACATCCATACGCACAATTGCGGCTTCGCAGCTTTCGATCGCGATTACGCCTTCGCGCAAGATGCGAAAGTCGAGACCATCCTGCCGGTCGAGCAGCAAGCCACGTTCCAGGGCTTCCGTCGCTCGAACGGTCGCGTCGGCACGCGCAATTATATCGGCGTGGTCACCTCGGTGAATTGTTCGGCGACCGTGGCGCGCTTTATCGCAGAGGCTGTCAACAAATCGGGCGTACTGGCCGACTATCCCGATATCGACGGCGTCATCCCGTTGGTCCATTCCACCGGCTGCGGTATCGACAGCGACGGCGAAACCTTCGAGGTCCTCAAGCGCACGACGTGGGGGTATGCGTGCAATCCCAACATGGCCGGCGTGCTCGTCGTCGGGCTCGGCTGCGAGGGCTTTCAGATCGCGCGCATGAAGCAGGCCTACGGCATCCAGGAAAGCGCCACGTTTCGCACCATGACCATCCAGGACACCGGCGGCACCAAGAAGACCATCGCCGCCGGCGTCGAGGCGGTCAAAGCCATGCTGCCGATTGCAGGCAAGGTCCATCGCCAAACTGTGCCTGCGTCCGAACTGATGCTGGCGCTGCAATGCGGCGGCTCGGATGGGTATTCCGGCATCACCGCCAACGTCGCGCTGGGCGTGGCCGTCGACATGCTGGTCAAGCACGGCGGCACGGCGGTGCTTGCGGAAACGCCTGAAATCTATGGCGCAGAACACCTGCTGACGCGGCGTGCGCGCGACCGCGCCACGGGCGAAAAACTCGTCGACATCATCAAGTGGTGGGAAGATTACACGGCGCGGGCGCGCATGAGCATGGACAACAACCCGAGCCCCGGCAACAAGGCCGGCGGTCTCACCACCATTCTCGAAAAATCGTTGGGTGCCGCTGCCAAGGGCGGATCGACCACCCTCAATGCGGTCTACCGCTATGCCGAGCCGATCACCGAAAAAGGCTTCGTCTATATGGACACGCCCGGCTACGATCCGGTTTCAGCGACCGGCCAAGTCGCTGGCGGCTGCAACATGCTGGCGTTCACCACGGGGCGCGGTTCGGCCTATGGCTGCAAGCCGACGCCGTCGATCAAACTCGCCACCAACACCGACATCTACAAGCGGATGATCGACGACATGGACATCAACTGCGGCGACCTCGTCGACGGCGTGCCGCTGGCGCAGAAGGGACAAGAGATCTTCGACAAGGTGCTCGCGGTCGCATCCGGCGAAAAATCCAAATCCGAAGACCTCGGCTACGGCGACGCCGAATACGTCCCCTGGCAGATCGGCGCGACGATGTGAGGGTGCGTCAATTCCGAGGCAGTTCATTATTGACGGATCGCATCAATGACTTCGAAGCCAAAGGCAAGAAGCCAATACGAGATGTATCAGGCGGCAGCCCACAAGCTTTGCGACGAACTTTTGAAATCTGGTCATCAAGAAGCGCACGCTATGGCCGCCAGTTGGCGGAGTTTTCTGGTGCGGGCGGAGGAAGGCTTGTCCGATCCGGAGGCCGGGCTGACGCGTTCGAAAATTAGGAGTGGACTTAAACAAGGGCTCCGTGAATGCCCTCAGATTTTTAGCGGCTATCCAGTAGAAGCTCGCGATCTGTTGCTAGTTGCTTGGCGCAAAATTATGTCCGCTGAGGTGCCTGAATTTTTCGCGAACGAGGAGCAGCAGCTCCAGAAATTAGTCACCAAAGGACGACTGCGAACTGAGAACGAATATTACCTCGTCCGGTATCGTATCGACGAACTGAAAGTTGTTTCTTCTACACCCTCAGTCGATTTGCGAGCGCTCTACGAACTGCTCGGAACGTACCGGATAGACGTCAAAAGTCCGAGGCACCCACCCTAGATTGACAAAGTGGCTACGCGTAGCTACTTTGTCGGTATGGTCACCGTTGGCATCAAAGTTCTGAAGGACAATCTTTCGGCTTACGTGCGCAAGGCTGAGGCGGGCGAAACTGTACTTGTGACCGATCGCGGCAAAGTCGTCGCCGAGCTTGTGCCGCCACGCGCACCTGCGAAGCCGTCAACGACTGAGGAAATTCTCGGCCAACTCGAACGCGAAGGACTGTTGATCCGCGCCAAAAATCGAAGGCCATGGAAAAAACCACCACAGAGAATTGGCGGCGTGCCATTTGAACAGTTGATGCGCGAACACGATGCCGATCGCGAGGATCGTTGAACTATCTCGATACGTCCGTGGTCATCGCGCATCTTTTCAGCGAAGATCGCCGCCCGCCAATGTCATTGTGGTCTCAGGCAGCAATTTCGAGCCGTTTGCTTGAATACGAAATTGTCGTGCGTCTTAACGCGCGGCAGGCAACGCCAAAAGTCCACTCGGTTGCGCGTGCACTCTTGAATGATATCGAGCTTATTACCCTCGATCCACCGTCGTTGGAGCTTGCCTTACATCCTTTTCCGGTTCCGCTACGCACGCTCGACGCGATCCATCTCGCCACGTTGCTGTTTCTTCAGGGACGCGGTCTGAAGTTGAAACTCGCCACCTACGACAGACAACTGACCAGGGCGGCCCAAACGTTGGGCATTCCGCTCGCTAAGGTGTGAAAGTTTCCAGTCATGCCCGAATTGCCCGAAGTGGAAACCGTGCGACGCGGGCTGGCGCCCGTCATGGACGGCGTGCGCATCGCGCGCCTCACGCAGCGCCGCGCCGACTTGCGCTTTCCCTTTCCGGACCGGTTCGCCGAGCGCCTCGAAGGCCGCAAGGTCGTGCGCGTCGGTCGCCGCGCCAAATATCTCGTCACCGAAATTGAAGGCGGCGACACCCTCGTCATGCACCTCGGCATGAGCGGACGCTTTTCTATCGAACCTCCAGCATCGGCGCGCCGTTGCCCGCTCGGCGACTTCGCACATGCCGCCGGAGGCACCGCCAAACACGATCACGTCACCATCGAAATGAGTAGCGGCGCGACCATCACCTACAATGATGCGCGCCGCTTCGGTTTCATGCTGCTAATCCCCACAGCCGAACTCGATGCGCACGCGCTTTTCGCCGAGATCGGCGTCGAACCTTTGGGTGATGCGTTGACGCCGGCTCACCTTGCCACACGCGCTCACGGTCGCAAAACCGATCTCAAAGCCTTTCTGCTCGACCAGCGCAACATCGCCGGTCTCGGCAATATCTACGTCGCCGAAGCGCTTTACCGTGCGCGCCTCGATCCCAAGAGATCGGCTTCGGTGCTCGCTCTACGGAATGGTGCGCCGAGTCCTCGTGCGGTGCGCCTCGTGCCTGAAATCAAAGCCGTGCTCGAAGCCGCCCTGCAGGCGGGTGGCTCGACCCTGCGTGACTACCGACAGGCCGACGGAGCGCTCGGCTATTTCCAGCATTCGTTTTCCGTTTACGGTCGCGCTGGTGCGGACTGCGATAACGCCGGCTGCACGGCCACCATCAAGCGCATCGTGCAAGCTGGACGCTCAACGTTTTATTGCCCGAAATGTCAGCGCTGATATTGCGCGTCCGGCGGTTCAGCGCGTGGCGAACGGAGCCATGTACGGGCGTCCGTGCGGGACCCCGCCGATAACGACGCCCGCCGGTTTGAGTAGAACCTTTCCTGCGCGCTTGTTGTTGCGCGTATCGAGGAACTCAGTCGGCCCTTCGGCCAGTTCCAGCAAAGAGATATCCGCTGCGGCACCGATCTGCAGCGTTCCCGTCTTCTCGCCACGGTTGATCGCCTTGGCGGGTGCTGAAGTTGCCATTGCGACGACCTGCTCCAGAGTGAAGCCGAGGTTGAGAAACTTGCTCATTACATTAGTCAGGTACGGCACACCTGGCGTGTTGGCGGAAAAAACATGCGCGTCCGACGACAAAGTGTCGGGACCGGCACCTTGTGCGATCGCAGCCTCGGCCACAGTGTAATCGAACGAACCGCCACCGTGGCCGACGTCGAAGACCACGCCGCGCTTCTTGGCCTCGAGTGCTGCCGGGAGCAGCTTGCCGTCCTGCACGATGTTAGTGAATTTGCCGGCCAAGTTAGGTGCGCCTGAAAACGCGTGCGTGAGGATATCGCCCTGCCGCAGCGTATCGAGTATCAGGCTCATCAACTCGGGCGTCTCGACGCCGCCGATATGGCACATGATCTTGCCGTTGGTGCCGGACCGTTCGCACGCCAGGATCGCGCGCTTGAGAGGTTCGATTCCGTGCTTGGCGATGACGTTTTCGCTCATGCGCACTTTTGCGCCGAGCACGATGTCTGAATTCTCCGCGATCGCCTTGGCGGCTGCATCGACCATGGCGAAGTCGAGATTGTACAACTCGGGCACGGGAAATCCGGTGAGCCCATGCACCGCGATGTGCACGAACGCGAACAGCCGCGCACGCGTCGACGGCACGATGAAGCGCCGGAAGGCGGCGATGCTGTTGGCACCCGCGTCGCCCGCCGACACCAGCGTCGTCGACGCCTGATAGGGAATGAGTTCATCGGCGGGAATGCCGATGCCGGAGCCGTAGGGAAAAACGTGAGCATGCAGATCGACGAGGCCGGGCGTGGCGAGTTTGCCTTCCGCGTTCAGAACCTTGTCGGCTTTCTCTGCGGGAATGGTTTCGGCGATCAGTTCTATTCTGCCGAAGCGGATGCCGATATCGCGCTTGCCGCGCAAGTTCTGGCTCGGATCGACGACCTCGGCTCCTTTGACCACGAGATCGAATTTGTCGGCCGGGCCCATGGCCGCCAGCACTGCCGCCGGGCTTGCCATCAGCATCGCCGATGCGGCCATCGAGCCACGCAACAACGTACGGCGATCCAATTCAGACATGGCGTTTTCTCCGGTAACGTTCTTTTGTTTGACAGAAGCCTGCGTCAGAGTTCGTGACCGCGTCAAGCGGTCGGACAGCGGCCAAGTCGCAGGGCTGTCACGCGATCGACCCCCGTTGACCCGTGGAGCCGAATGGCTAAAGCAAGGCGACATTA
>JANYHG010000184.1 GCA_025359165.1 Hyphomicrobiaceae bacterium | reverse complement strand
CCGTCGCTGCCATCCATGTCGTGGTGCCCTCTCTCAGAACCCCACAAACATATCACCACCCGTCCGCGCAGGCCCGCCGAAGCGTGGTGGGCACTGGCTTACGCTTACGCACGCGGCAACGTGAGGGCCAAAGCTGAAGTGACCGATGAGGCGGTTGCGAAGTTCAGCGAGCTGATGAGGTGACGGATTCAGCAGGGTGAGACACCAGCTCGCAAGGCGTGGCTCAGATCCATCATCGACCGCATTGAAGTCTACGCGGGCGTCATCCGGCTGCTCGGCCGGAAAGACGTTCTAGAACAGTGTATTATGGCCGGTACCGCTGCGACCCCAAGGGTTCGCACATGTGTACCGGAGTGGCGCGCCCGGCAGGACTTGAACCTGCGACCACTCGCTTAGAAGGCGAGTGCTCTATCCATCTGAGCTACGGGCGCTTTTCTTGTTTTCGACGAATTCCATAGCATCCTCGAGGTGACGGCGGAAGAGAGCAGTCGCATTGCTTTCGTCACAGTATCTACGAGGTCGCACTGTTGATGCAAATCGGGGGGGGCAGGATTTGACCGAGACTTGAAATGCCAGCGTTGATCTGAGCAACAGCCTTCCAAGCTGATTGGATGCCAAGTTACTCATGCTCTGAGAACGTCCAGCAATGCCTTCGCCTCCGCGCTTAGCGCACGATCTGGTGTCATGATTGCGCCGTCAAGGCTTTGACGGCACGCAGCGCTTGCTTCCGGCTGCGGATTTTCGAGAAAAGTTCGAAGCAGCGCATTGGCCTTGTCTAAGCTTTTGCCATAACGCGCAATGATCGCCGCGGTGTCAGCATGATCGGCCGGGTCCTCTTTCCAGCAATCGTAATCCGTAGCGATGCCAACTGTAGCGTAACTTAGTTGCGCTTCCCGGGCGAGAAAAACCTCTGGCACATTTGTCATTCCAACAAGATCGCCGCCGATCTGACGCATAAAGTGACTTTCCGCTCGGGTGCCGAAACGAGGGCCGTCGATGCAGACATAGGTGGTCCCGGTGGACATCGGAAACGTCAGTTGCGCGGCTGCAGCTGCTAACGCCGTCACGAGATTGCGACAGACAGGCTCAGCGGTGGAAACATGGGCGACGAGGCCATTGCCAAAAAATGTTTTGATACGACCATCTTTAACCCAGTCGATATATTGTGTCGGCACTGAGAAATCTCCCGGTGCTATATCTTCGCGCAAACTGCCTACCGCTGAAAACCCGATGACCTGCCGTACGCCCACCTTCTTAAGCGCATAAATATTGGCGCGATAATTTACTTCGTGTGGTAAGAACTGGTGATCGACTCCGTGCCGAGGCAAGAAAATAAGATCTTTTCCCATATATTGCACTCGTCTCAAGGGAGCGGACGGATCGCCGAAAGGTGTAGAAACGATCATCTCCTCGATGATTTTCAAACCTTCGAGTTGATAGAAGCCTGTTCCACCAATAATCCCGAGCATCGTTGCTTGTCCTTGTACTGTTGCGGGATCGTCGTCCTGGCTTAACCTCGTACCGAGGTGGTCACCAAAAATAACGCCGTCATCAATGCCGGTGCGGCCGGAGCGCATCTGGGATATTGCAACGCTCAAGTCCTCCCGTGTTCAACCAATCACGCGACTGCTGTTCAGCTCGGTCGATCAACTCGCGCGTGTGCGTAAAATCGTACGCCGACGATCCCAATGGGCAGAGCGACGGTACAACGTGATAATCGCAGCCACCGTCTAGCGTCTCCAGTTCCTTCACGATCTGGCCGGCCACCAGCAACGTCAACCCGTGTAGCGCACTCGCTATCGCACCTGTCGGCGGCAGACGCAGCGCGCAGGCGTGTCCGGTGGGCAGAATGATGAGGCGGGTTGCGCCGAGATCGCGTGCGAGCTTGATCGGCGTGTTGCTGACAAGGCCGCCATCAGCCAGAAATCGACCGTTGATCGCAAACGAGGGAAACGCTGCCGGAATGGCGCACGACGCCACGATCGCTTCTGCTGCGGGACCTTTGGAAAGCACGACCATCTCGCCACTGAGGAAGTCCGTGGTCACGATATGGATGGGGATCGGCGCATCTTCAAGTCGGCGATAGGGCAGGTTTCGTTCGATCAACGCCTGCAGCGCACCAGTTTCCAAAACGAAATCACGATTGATGAGCAGCCGCGTCAGCGTCCGCGCATTGAACGGAAAGATGTCGTGTCGCTTCGTCGTCGTCCAAAGCGCATCAAGTTTGCGGATGCCCTCGATATCGGGCCCTGCCGCAGCGTACGCCCCATTGATCGCCCCGGCGCTGGCACCGACAATGAAGTCGGGACGAAGGCCGTGCGCCGCGAGCGCCTTGAGCATTCCCACTTGCACCGCGCCGAGACTACCGCCGCCCGCGAGGACGTAAGCCGTCTTGGCCGGCTTGGCTTTCTCTGCAGAAATGATTGTTGCAGTCATGACGCTGAAGTCCTTGGGTCATCACTTGGGGCCACGCCCGCAGACGCCATCTCCGATGCGCCAAACTACCACTGCAGCAGGCGGCGTCCCAAAAAAGTTCCGAGTACAACAATCGGCAAGGCACCGCAGGCGTACCATGTCGCGACGAACAATGCTGAGTCGTCGATGCAGTGGGTACCGTAGAGTGTTGCGCCGACAGCTGCTGCCATCGCGCCGAGGACGGCACCCGCCCTGCCTGGAGACGAGGGTGCGGCGGAGCGCATGAACATCAGCAGCGCTGCCAGTGGCGCGACCGACAGAGCCGGGATTGCGACAACACACGTCACGGCGTTCGTACCCAGCCATCGTGCCCCCCACTCAGCCCTGGGTGTGACAGCAACTTCCAGTGCAACTGCGCTCGCAAGGAGCGCTGCCAGCCCGATGCAGATGGGCCGAACATTGATTGTGATCGGGCGACCGACAGAAATACTAGTGCGGGCAATCATGGCGGTTGCAGCAACCAGCAGCGCCATTTTCAGCACAAATCGCCACGTTCCCATGGCCACAACGATGTCTGGCCGAATACCGATAGAGAAATGCAGCAAAATAGCCGAGACAAAGGCGCCGCAGACGATCCAAGCCGCCATCACAAGCCCCAACGGCCGGATATTTTTTCGGTTGTCGGTCGCCAGCACATCGATCAAGGCGTCCGTTCTCATGTTTCCTCACTTCGAAATCCGTCTGCCAACGTTTTCAGCGCGCGATGCAGGGCAACCCGGACCGCCCCCTCGGTCATTCCGAGACGTAATCCTATGTCCCTCGCACTGTGTCCCTCGATCGAAATGGCTTCTACAATCTGCCGCTGGCGCTCGGGCAGTTGCGCAAGCATTGCTTCACATTCAATTGCCGTTGTCGGCGACAATGCGGATCCATTGCTCAAGATATCTTCGAAATCCTCGATCGGCAGGTGTGTGCGAAAGCCGCGACGGCGCAGCGCATCCACCAGCTTGTGGTGTGCGATGGCGCGGACCCACGGCATCAGCGGCTTCGCTTCGTCCCAGGTGTGGCGCTTGAGGTGAATGGCCAGCAGCGTTTCCTGCACGATATCCTCGTCGTCGGTGTTCTCACGACCGGCGCGTGCCAGCCCGCGTCGAGAGATCGCCCGCAGCACGTCGACCAAGCCAGCGAGAACCTGTCGATAGGCGACGGCATCCCCCCGATTGGCGGCGCGCATCAGCGTCGACAGGTCCTCAGGGCTCCGCTGCACGTCTCTCTCACCGCTATTTCGTGTCTGGCGCAGGATTCATTACATGCATAGCCAGATCGATACAGCAACTCAATGACGGACCCTCCGGCCCCAGCAATCAGGATGCTGCGAGTTCGGCCATCCCGGCGGAAAATTCGATCTCGGGACGCCAGCCGAGTTCGGTCTTCAAGCGTGTGGAGTTAGCTGTGATATGGCGGACGTCCCCGAGGCGATAGCGGCCTGTGATAATCGGGAGACGACCATGCAGCGACACGGCCAGCGCCGTCGCCATCTCTCCGACGGTGCGCGGTGTGCCGGATCCAACGTTGAAGGCTCGGACACCAGAGTCGTGCTTCTCCGCCGCCAACACCGTCGCCGCTGCAACATCGCGCACATGCACAAAATCGCGACGCTGGCCGCCGTCCTCGAACACCATCGGCGCATCTCCGCGTCGCAGCGCTGAAGTGAAGATGGCAGCGACCCCGGCATAGGGCGTATCGCGCGGCATCCCGGGCCCGTAGACGTTGTGGTAACGGAGGGCGGCGACCGTGCCACCGGTCAGGCGCGCCCAGTTGGCCGCATAAAATTCCTGCACCACTTTGCTGCTCGCATAGGCATTGCGCGGATCTAGCGGAGCATTCTCACTGACCAAGGCTGGCGATAAGGGTTGGCCGCAGTGGGGGCACGGCGGTTCGAATTGGCCGGATGCGAGTGCCTTTTCCATTCGTGGTCCAGGCGTGACCGCACCATGCTCGCGGCAAAGACCGATCCCCTCGCCATAAGCGACCATCGAACTCGCCAATGTCAGGCGCAACACGTTTGCCTTAGCCATCGCGGCCAGCAGAACTGCGGTACCGACGTCATTCGAAGAGGCGTAGTCAGGCAGGTCGCCGACGTCCACCCCCAGGCCGACTTTCGCTGCCATGTGCAACACGCCATCAACGCCTTGCACTGCGCGCGCGACGGCGCTGGCATCACGAACATCCGCGATCTGAAGTTCGACGTTCGCTGGCGGCGTCCAGCACGCCCCCGTGTGAACGTCGGGCCGCAGCGAATCGAAAACTCTGACGTCGTGGCCCCGAGCCAGCAATCGTCTGAGGACATGCTGTCCAATAAAGCCGGCACCGCCAGTCAACAGAAATTTCATGTCGCATTCCGTTGAAGTGCTGACGCGCTCGATGCTGTGCGAAGCGACAGACTGAGGCGCACATACGTGGTTGTGATTTTCAACGCGGCGCTGAACCCAGCAATCAGGTTGCCAGAGACCTTGGAGACGCCGCCACGGCGGCAGCGATGATCGACCGGGACCTCGATGATGCGCAGACCAGCTGCCGCGACCCGCATCTGCATTTCAAGATTCCAACCATAGGTCTGCTCGGTCATGCCCAGAGTGCGCAGGCGCTCAACACGCATCGCCCGAAATGGCGACATATCGGTGAAGCGCGCACCGTATTGTAGCCGTATCAGGAGACCAGCCAGCCAACCGGCAACGATTTGCTGTGGCGTCATACTACCTGCTTCACGATTTCCACGCAGCCGCGAGCCCATGACGAAGTCCGCGCGGTCGAAAACGATAGGGTCAACGACGTCTCTCAGAAAGCTTGCGACGTCGCTGCCGTCACCGTCCATAAAGCACACCATTTCGGCTTCGTGGGGCACGGCGGCCAATCCTGCAGCGCACGCGCGGCCGTAGCCGCGGCGCGGCTCGCTGACGACGACCGCGCCCGCCTCGGTCGCCCGCAGTGCGGTATCGTCAGTCGATCCGTTGTCGACCACGATCACGCTATCGACGCCTTCGGCCAAGACATCACGAATGACGCCTGCGATCGGCAGCGCCTCGTTGAGGCACGGGATAATCAACACGACCGTGCACTTAAGATCACCAAATTTCATGTACTGCTCCCGCGGGGTCTACACTTGTCAACGGGTCCACCGACTTGCGCCACTCTGTTCCGACACCGAGTTTCCGGGCAGCCGATGGCACGCGATGACGGCGACAACAAACGGAAGCAAAGCCAGTGTCTTCCAAGCAAGGTCATGGTACGGCAATATCATCGGGCGATTGAGTAGGACCGCCGAGAGGCTGAGGACCCAAGCTGGCGTGCCACCGCCGAGTACGACAAAGGGCACAACAGCAAGAAAATACCAGGGGTAGTTCGGCGACAGAATAAACAAGCCCGCTAGCACCAGCGTCGAAACATCAGCCAGTGTCTGCCTGAGTGTCTGAGTTGATCGAAGCGCAATTTTCAGTCCCAGCATCACGAGCACCGTCACTGACGCAAGCATGTAAGACCACTGCAGCCCCGGTACGTCTCCGATGAGGCCGCGAACCAGGGCGACAAGCCAAAAACCATTCCCGTTCGCGTGTCCTTCCTCGGACAGGTAGCCTGTGGTGACGAAGCCCAAAACCCCGCGACCTACGCCGATGTAGGGCAGATAGCAGGCAGCAATCGTGGCGACCACAGTTGCCGGCAATCGCCAATCCCACGGGCGCCAGAACGCCGGCAACGCCACCAGCGCATACGGCTTGACTAACGCAGCAAGTGTCACGGCGACGGCACCGGCGAGGGCACGGTGGCGAGTAAGAAGCCACACGCCGAACATCAACAGTGCCACCATCACCGCGTCGGAGTGACCGTTGTTGGCAATCTCCCAGATGACAAGTGGATGCCACGCCCAGGCGACGACGGCAGTGGGCGGCAGATGCAATCGGCGCAGAAGATCTATCATGACGGCGACGATAACGATTTCACATCCGATCATCGCAAGCCGCATGGCAACGATCGATTCGGAAAAGCGCGTGACCAGCAGGAAGAACATCTGCGCGACGGGCGGATACGCGGTAACGGCGTAATCGGCGCGGTTGATGTTGGGAAAGATCGCTGCATCCCGCAGTACCGATAGGGTGGAGTCGGCGGGCACATACCGATACGGATTGATGCCAGCGGCTTGAACGCGACCGTCCCAAATGTAGCGATAAACGTCGGTCGATAGATAGGGCGGCTCGCCGACGACGAGCAGTCGCATGACAAGCGCCAGTGCAAAGATGATGATCAAACCAGTCTGTGCAGGCACGCGTTGCGCTACTCGTGTCGCAGCAATCGTGATGAACCCGGAAACGGCCAGCAACGGCACGAAGAGCGCAAAATTATAGGTGCGAATGATCCACGGGCTCATTGCAATGAAGGCGCACATGCCAACACCGAGTGCCGCGAGGACGAAAACATCCGGCGGCGTGGTCGACAAACCTTGTCTCTGTTCGAGCGTCTCCATCGCCATCTCAGGCCGCGCTCTGTGCGGCGGAGCGCCGTCGCAGGAAGTTACGCGTCGCCGGTGCCAACGCCCCCGTCAATCCACTCTCGGCAAACGACGGGCGCTCTCCACTTAACTCAGCCTCAAGCAGGTGCAATGTCGCCTCATCGTCCACATCGTACCACATCGGGAGATCGATGACGGGCACGTTTGCCTCCGCCGCCCGTTGTCGTGTCTGCCGATACACATCAGACGTGCTCCACGGAATATCGGAAAATAAGTGGGCATGCGGCCGTGACAGGCCAATCAGCGTGTATCCGCCGTCGATTGCTGGGCCGAGAACGACCGCGTCCTCGCTCCTGACAGCAGCGATGGCGGCGCGCAAAATTTGTACCGGCAATGTCGGACTGTCCGAGTTGACGAGGATGGCACCTGCATGGCCGGCCTCCAATAGATCGACAGTCGCTTGATGCAGCCGCGTGCCGAAATTCCCTTCGCATTGCAACAGCAGGTTAAAGCCCGGTGAAAGCAGGCTCTGTAGTGCCAGCTCAGATCCTGCCGGCGTGTAGACCGCGAACGGACTGGCCGTCCCGTCGGCAGCCGCATCCGCAATCGTCATCGTGAGATCCTGGATGAAGCAGGATGACAGGACACTGCATTCTTCTGGCCGCAGGGGGGGCGACAGTCGCGTTTTTGAAAAACCGGGTGACGGCGTCTTGCAGAAAATGGCGACTGCGACAGGTTTCATTGTCTGATTTCCGGATCTACGGCACGAGCGCATTGGACGTTCGATAAGCCGGCTATAATTGCGACAAGGCCTGATCGATGTCTGCGACGAGATCGTCGATGTTCTCGATTCCGACGGAGAAGCGCAGGAGGTCGACCGGGCAAGGGCTGTCGTTGCCCTCCATGCTGGACCGGTGTTCGACCAGGCTTTCGACACCGCCGAGCGACGTTGCGCGCTTCCATACCTGCAGCTTCGCTGCACTGGCCACGGCCACAGCCCCACCGCCTTTGAAGCGCATCGAGAGCATACCCCCGAAACCGCCGTCCATCTGCCGCACGGCTATGGCATGCCCCGCATGATTGCGGAGACCCGGATAAAGCATATGCGTGATGGCGGGATGATGCTCGAACCGCTGCGCTATCGCCAGAGCGGCTGCGGACTGGTGTCGAACTCGCAAGTGCAACGTGCGCATGCCCCGCAACAGCATGGCCGCCTCGAAACCGCCAATGACCCCACCGAGCATCGTGCGCACATGCGCGGCCGCTTCGTAAAACGTGGAACTACCTCCGGCGAACACCATAGCGCCAGCAACGACGTCAGAGTGCCCGTTCAAATACTTGGTGGCCGAATGCAGAACGACATCCGCACCGTGCTCGATCGGGCGTGTGAGCACGGGTGTCGAGACTGTCGAATCGGCCGCGAGTAGCGCACCGGCCGCATGCGTGATGCGCGCAACCCCAGCGATATCTGTCACGCTCCAGAGCGGATTCGATGGAGTCTCGATCCACACCAGCCGTGTGAAGCCGGGGCGAATAGCCTTCTCGATCGCCGCCAATTCGCTGGTATCGACGAAGGTTGTCTCGATGCCAAGTCCAACGGCATGAGTTTCGAGCCACTGCCGCAAACCCCAATACATGAAACGAGGCGCGACGACGTGAGCCGGGCGTTGCAGCGCAAGAAACGCAGCCGTTGCCGCCGCCATGCCCGACGCAAACAACAGGCTCGCGCTGGCCCCTTCAAGCTTGGTCAAGACGTCTTCGACCTGTCGTACCGTCGCGTTGTCGGAGCGTCCGTAGCAAAAGCCCCGACGATACTGATTGTCCGCATCGCGAACGAACGTCGATGCAATGTGAATGGGCGACACCAGCGCACCCGTCTGAGCGTCGACGCCGCCTCCGCCCTGCGCCGCAATCGTCTCAAGTCGAATCGTGCGCACCCGTGGCGGTTCAGGCGCGCCTGGTGGCACGACCACTGCCGCCACATGATTGATACTTCGCGCCCGGACAACTCCGTCGGTGCCACGGCCGAGAGAGCTGTGATCCGCTGCTCGTTTCGGGAAATGTTTACTCAAGCGCCTCACCATCGATTTTTACTCGTTCTCCCAAGTTCGTTTCAGACAGTGCAGCCGTTACATCGTTCACGATTTCGTGCTTGGCAAAATCTGCCGAAGCCAGTCGAGGCCTGAGATAACGTCCGCGTGAAGCGTGTAACGTCGGCGCCTTGACGCGCGAACTAACTGGAACGAACTGGTCAAGCTTGATGCAATCGAGCTGGCCGCCACACATATAAGGAGCGGTGCGATGTCCGGGCCTCCGAAACCGCCGACACGAGACTGGTCTGAACTGTCCTACGAAGAGCGCATGGAACGGCGGTTTCCCCAGCCCGTGCGGGTCGGTGATTTGATTGGCTTGCCGCTTCTCGACTACTTCGATCAGACTATCGGTCGAGTTCGCGTCGTCGAGAGGACAGTGAACGGAAAAATACGGCTTGTGGTTCCATATGGAGGATACTTCAGTTGGCGCCGACGGTCGGTCGCCGTGCCGATAGAGGTGGTAGCCATCGCCGGCCGACAACTCGCCGCGCTCGACATGTCATGGGAGGAGTTCGCCAAGGCACCGACCTGGACCGGTGTCGGGGCGCAACCGATTGGTGCGGACGAGACGATCCGGATCGCACTTTACAAGCGCTGACGCCATCTGTGCCGCATCGAACATGTGTGCCGCATCGAATAAGGACGCTCCGAGATGGAACCCATGGCACCCAAGCCGTCTGCGAAAAAGCGACAACTGCATCCTTTTCCGTTGCGTGTGATGCACTGGGTCAACGCAGTGTTCATGATAATCATGATCATGAGTGGTTGGCAGATCTACAACGACGAAGTGCTGTTCGGTTGGCTGCATTTCCCCAGTTGGATGACAATGGGGGCGGGTCCACAAGGCGGCTTGCTATGGCACTTTTTTGCCATGTGGATCCTAGTCATCAACGGCATCGCGTACACCGGATACGGTCTGCGGACCCGACGGTTCCGGCGCATGCTGTTTCCGATCCGTATCGCAGACGTTATCGCGGAAGTTCGCAACGCGTTGCAATTGAAACTCCACCACGACGATCTCACGCAGTACAATCCGGTTCAGAAGCTCCTTTATCTCGGGGTCTTGGTTGTCATCGTAATACAGATACTGTCGGGGTTAGTAATTTGGAAACCGATCCAGTTTTCGGAGCTGACGTTTTTGTTCTATAACTTCCAGGGTGCTCGACTTGCGCATTTCTTCTGCATGGTCGCGATTGTCGGATTTCTCGTCATCCATGTCGTGCTGGCGCTACTGGTTCCTGAAACACTCAAAGCCATGTGGACGGGCGGCCCGATGGTCGATGGCGAAACCGACCGGCCCATGGCCGCCGCCCAGGCGAATCGTTCCAAGCCGCAGGCCGATGGAGGTTGACCATGACAGCGCGCAAACCGCAGACCTCGCTATTCCGGCCACAAAAACTTGCCGATCAAAGTCTACTCGCGGCCAACAAAGCGTTGGTCGAAACGATCAATCGCCGAAACGTTCTGCGCGGCACTCTAAGTCTCGGCGCAATCTCGATGCTGACAGGCTGCAGCGTGACCGAGCAGACACCGGTTCAAGGCTTCCTGAAAACCGTATCGCAGTGGAACGACCGCGCTCAAGCCGCGCTTTTCCGGCCCAATCATCTGGCCCCAACCTATGCACCGTCACAGGTGATAAAACCTGCGCGCTTTAATGCGTTCTACGATATCACCGAGCTTGAACCCGTTGACGTACCAAACTGGAAACTGGAGCTTGCTGGATTAATTTCGGACAAGCGGACGTGGACCGCGCAGCAGCTACTCACCTTGCCAGAGCAGGAAATGATTATCCGCCACATCTGTGTGGAAGGCTGGGATTATATCGGTCAGTGGTCCGGCGTAAATTTACGCTATTTTCTGGAGCGAATCGGAGCCGATCTGACGGCTAAATTTGTCTCTTTTAAATGTGCCGATACCTACTACTCGAGTATAGACATGGCCTCCGCCCTTCACCCCCAGACCATCCTCGCGACGAAATATGCCGGCGAGCTACTGACCGCGCCGTTCGGCGCTCCGGTGAGGCTTAGAACAGCGGTCAAGCTGGGTTTCAAGAACCCAAAATGGATCACCGCGATCGAAGTGACCAACACTTACCCCGGGGGATATTTCGAAGACCAGGGGTTCAATTGGTTCAGTGGCATTTGACGACAGTGTCCCGTAGCACTTCTAGCAGGCCGCTGAAAAAGGTTTTTCGCACCTTGGCGACGCCGTCTGTGGTTGATCGGAGCTGTGCTTGACGACATCGAGTTCACTTCCGGTCAACGAGAGAGGCCGTTTCGGGAGTCTCTACAACCGAGCTAGCCGAGTTTTTCAGCAGCCTGCTAGAGTTTGGAAGCTTGGCCTTTGCCTTTGTGGAACAGCTTGGCTTCGGGGTCTGTCGTACTCTCATGCGTGCTATTGATGCGTTTTTCGCCGTGAAAATCGCGTTCACCGTTGCGCCCCGGCGCAGGCGGTTCACCGCTGCCGTCCTTGGCTCGGAAGCTCTTCATCGACGCCCACGCTTCGACCAATGTATCGAGGGAGGCGTCGTCGAAGCCATCGCCGAAGTACCGGCCGGTCGCCAGCACGAGGCGCTCCTCGGTGTCGGGTCGCTTCAGGCCTTCTTCTGCCGTGCGCCGCTCCACCGACAGAAACGACTGAAGGCGCTCGCGCGGTTCCCGTTGCATAGCAAGAGTTTGGGCGCGCTCGATTGTGCCCCGCAACCCACGCCCAGTCGCGGCTATCGTTGGCGTGCGAGGTCAGGTAGCCTGACGACCACTATGGCACGCGTATCGAGAGGCCGGTGCATGAGACGGCGGGAGTTCATCGGCATTCTCGGCGGGGTAGCAGTGCTTCCCGTCGCGGCGCTTGCACAGCTGGCTCCCAAGCCGCGTCGCCTCGCTTTCGTCCATTCCGGCATACCGGCGGATAAGCTGACCGAAAAAGCTGGCCCATTCTGGGTGCGGCGCTTCTACGAGGAATTGCGTAAACTTGTAAGCGTAAGCCAGTGCCCACCACGCTTCTGCGGGCCTGCGCGGACGGGTGGTGATATGTTTGTGGGGTTCTGAGAGAGGGCACCACGACATGGATGGCAGCGACGGCGAGGAATTTAAGCGTGGTCTGAGCGGATTGATATTCGCATCGGCGTGGAGCGGCGGCGCAAGT
>JANYHG010000217.1 GCA_025359165.1 Hyphomicrobiaceae bacterium | reverse complement strand
CTGCATCGGATGCAGGTTCTCGACGGTGCCGATCCCTTCGATAGTCGTCACCTCAGTGCCCTCGCACCCGACCGCCAAGGCGGTGCAGGATTTGATCGCGCGACCGTCGACGTGGACGACACACGCGCCGCACTGACTGGTGTCGCAGCCGACATGGGTGCCCGTGAGCTGTAGCGTTTCACGCAGGAACTGCACCAGTAACGTGCGCGGCTCGGCCTCCTCCGATACGGCTTGACCGTTGACGGTCATACTCACCTTGATCATGGATTGGCTCCCGGGGGGCGGTGGTGTGCGACAGGATGCCATCAGCATTCCCGTTCTTGGCCGCCCTTGCAACGGATTTCTCATTTTGTCCGCGTACGGCCATCAGCCCGTGAGCAGCAGAAACGGAGCGTTTCCGTCAGCGATGGCAGGGGAAATCGAGAGCAAAATTGCTCAGTCTTAAAAAGGAATAAAACTATGTTTTCGCGTAATTGAAGCGTCGCCGTTCGACCACCGGTCAAAAACTCGCGCACAACGACGACGCAATCGACCAATGCAAGTCCCCCTCTCCCTCGGCAGAGCCGGTGGGAGAGGGGTGCGAGTAGCAACGGAACAGTTTTACTAGGTAAGCCTCCTGCACCGCTTCGAGAAAAGAAGGTCCGCTGATGGGGCTGGACCGTGCGAGTTCGCCGATGCATTGTCACGTTCGGCGGCCGTCGCTTATGACCCATCTCGACCATACTCATTTTGCTCTATTCACGTCAGTTGGACAGCCGAAAGCGAACGTCCGCGACGAGTTCTGGATAGTCGCTGGCCTCTTAAGGCATGATCGGCACGCCGAGGCGGACGGCAAGAAAGCGAAGAAGTCGAAAAGCAACGCACCGTCGAAATACACCTGCGGCGGATGCGGATTGGCGCCATGGGCGAAGCCCGCGCCGGTGATGTGCGGCGACTGTGAAGAACCCATGGGCGAAGAGCCCGTCTAGGGAAGGCTGCCACAAGTGCAGTCTATTGTAGTCACTGACAAATCACTGTAGACGCGCTGTTAAGGCCATGAAATAAATTGAATTTTAATAATTGTCTGGCCAACTTGGCGACGTCAGGGTGCGAAGATGCCGAAGTACAACAATTCGCCGATCGAAGAAGCCATGTGCGAACTCACGTTCGCGCCGCTGGGCCCTGCTGGCCAGTGGGATGCGACGTTACCGGGTCGCATGATCGTCGATGATCGGCTGAAGCACATTTACAACGGCACACCACGACCGCAGACGATGCAAGAAGTTACCGCTGCATCGGCACAGGGCATCGGTCAAGCAAGTGTGTCGACATCAACGGTACTGCTCCGCGTGTTGCTGCCAACGGCCGACAATAAGGCTGTGCTTGGGATTGGCCCGAACACGCTATCGGTTAGTTCGCTGAAGCCGTACGAAGGTTGGAACGAGAGATTCAGAAATCGCATTAAGGAGGCGGTTGAGGTCTATTACGACGTCGCCCAGCGTAGTCCAGTCGTCCGCGTCGTCGTAAAGTACATAAACCGCCTAGTCACGCCGGTGCCGTTCACTGGTCAAGTGAGCCGGTTCCTTGCTGACATTAAGCCTGATATCACCGGCACTACTGACGCTAGCGAAGTCATCACCGCGAATATCAACAGCTTTCACCTCAGAAAAGAGTACACAACATTGGACGGCGTCAGAATCTTTGTCACGCAAGCTACGATCCAACCAGAGGAACCATTGAAAAGTAGCGAATACTTGCTAGACATCGAGGCAGTTTGGGATCGCGAACACCTAACGACGATCCCCGATATGATGCAAAAAATTGAACGCCTACATGACATCGAAGGCGCAGTGTTCGAAGCGTTGATTGAACCACGAGCACGGGAGTTGTTTGATGCCAAAGCATAGCCTGTCTCTTGCGCCGCCGACGCAAGCCGTCACCTCTTATAAAGCAGCACCTCAGGGTGCGCGACAGTACGCCGTCGCAACCGTGGCGGTCGCCTTGGTGCTGACGCTTCCCATCATGAGCGATCAAAGATCAATCGATGCGTGGCAGGATAAGCTTACCCTCGGGCGTGAGGCGGGCACTAGACCCACCATCGAAATCGCCGCGGCGTCGGTTCCAGCAAAAAAGAAGCGACGCTTGCGCGAGAGAATGGAAGAACTCGAACGCGCAATAACGCCCGAACAGTTGGCGCAGACGCCACCAAATCTTGCGGCTAACGTCGATCGCATCGTGTACGGCTAATGCCTGAAAAATTCTTTGCAGATACTTGGTACTGGGTTGCCTACCTCGATCAGACGGATGCTGCCAATGCGGCGGTTCGCGATCTATACGATGCGCTAGTCGATGATACGATCATCACGAGCCATATGGTGCTCGATGAGGTTCTCGGCACCTTTACAAGCGACCGAACGGCGTATTTGCGCAAGAAGGCGGTTGAGTTGATCGACTCCATTCGCGAAGATGGCGTTATTATCATTGATCAGACGGCGCAGCAGTTTCACGATGCAGTGCATCGCTATAGAATGTTTGAAGATAAGCAGTGGAGCCTCACGGACTGTTCGTCCATGAACATCATGCAGGAACAAGGCATCCAGACTGCCTTAACGGGCGATCATCACTTTGTACAAGCTGGATTTCAGATCTTGCCGTAGGCCGATGACGCAATTGGCCGCGCGGTGCTCGGCCTGCTCTCTGCCATGTACGAGGAAGAACGCGAACGCATCGTGCGCCGCGCCCGTCAGGGCATCGACGAAGCAATCCGCGTCAAAACAAGCATCTGACTGCTGCACCACTAAAAGCGGCCCGTCGTCGGTGAAGCCGCAAGACTGATGAAGTCGGAAGGTATTGGCCCATAGCGGCATCGTTCGCGGTGTGCTCTTTTCACGGACGGTATTGAGGCCACAGCGGAAACGGCTTGATCGGCCTGCGGGCACCTGTCGGGCATTTCAGCCCTTACCTAGTAAAACTGTTCCGTTGCTACTCGAACCCCGGAGAAGGGACGCGCGACGGCTCTCTGAAGCAATCGCGCGTCTTTTGAAGCAAGTCTACATCACGCGTCGGGCTGGTCGCCGGTGCCACGAGTGTCGAACATTTCGTCAGGATTGTAGGTCTCGAGTTCGACGCCTTCGTTCTTGACCATGGCGACGTTTTCGCCACGCGCCTGCCGCTGTGCTTCTTCGGAAGAGCGCGCGACGTTGAGCGTGATCTTCGCCAGCACTTCCGGATGCAGCTGGACGCGCGCGGTGTGCAAACCGAGCGTCTTGATCGGGGCGTCGAGTGACACCATGCGGCGATCGATCGAGAAGCCGCCGTCGGTGACGATATCGGCGAGATCGCGCGCCGAAACCGAGCCATACAACTGGCCCGTATCGCCGGCCGTGCGGATGGCCGTGAAGCTCTTGCCTTCGAGCTTGCCGTGAATGGCTTCAGCCTCTTTCTTGAGTTCGAGGTTGCGTGCTTCGAGCTGCACGCGCTGCGTTTCGAACTGCTTGGCGTTGTCGGCGGTGGCCCGCAATGCCTTTTTCTGCGGCAGCAGGAAGTTGCGCGCAAAGCCGTCCTTGACGGTGACGACATCGCCCATTTGGCCGAGGCGGCCGATACGTTCGAGCAGGATCACTTGCATTGTCATTGTCCTTTGGTTGATCGAGTAAGATGGATTGAGAGCGTCAGATGCTTCCAGGCGGTAAGGCCGGTGGAATGGGAACGATGCGGGTTCGCAACCGCGTCAGAGTTTCGACGACGCCGAGCGCTGCGAGCAGGGGGGCGATGATCGCACCCGCGACGAACAACGACGCGTAGACGGCCGCGATGAGCCACGTGGCACCACGCTTGTGTGACACTGCATGCACGACTGCGAGCCCTTGCATAAGAAACGCGATGCTGAAGGCGCCGATCGCCCCGATGCCGAGGACGCGCGGCGAACCGCCGACCGCAATGCCCGCCACCGCAACCGCTGCGGCCAGCGCGAACACGCGCGGAAACGTCAGCCAATGCAGGTCCGGCCACGGCCGGATCAGTCGGTCCGAGATGCGAACGATACGGCCCGCCAGATACGTATTGATCGCCAGGAAGAAGGTCCAGTAGCTGGCAATGACGGCAGGCATCAGCTGCACCCACAACGTCGCCAGCGACTGCACCTGCGCGTCCGACATGCCGCGCCAACTCGAACCAACCGGTGCCTGCTCCGATACCTGTTTGAACAACCGTGTGAAGTCGGGCTGCATGACGGAATAGTTGCCGCCGTCGAGCGCGATCAGCAGCACCGGCAGTGCCGCACCATAGAGAGCCATCGCCATCAGCACGCGGCCGATCGACAACCAGTCGACGAGCGCGCCATGCGCATCATAACGGGCCAACGACAGCAGATAGGTAAGCCCCACGGCAGGCACCGCAAGCGCCAGCGCGAACCCTACGGCGAATGTCGGGCCGATGACGGCAGCCACGAAAACCGTGCTGCAGACGGCTGCGGCGGCAGCTGCGGCGAGTCCCCAGCCGAAGCCGGCGATCAGCATCGGCAGCGGGACCAGCGGTAACAAAACCAGACTGAGGCCCATCGCGCCGCGCACGGCGGAATAGAACATGGCGACAGACGCAAGTCCGCCGCCGGCCCCTATGATCAGGAGCCGCCAAGCGACAGGCGACGATGTCGAAGGGGTCGTCAAATGAGCTGTCCCGCACGAGGCGGTTAGAGACGCTGCGCAGCCGCACGGCGTCCCAACCAGATTGAGATCACACGGTCCAAGCGGTTGAGTCGAGCTTTTCAGCGCGCCCCGACACAGCAAGCGCCGTGACTGCCATCGTTGGGTCGCACAAGTGCCCGACCCAACCTACCTGACAGATTTCCCGCTAGCCGACGATCAACCGATCACGAACGGCAACAGGCCAAGAATGCGCGCACGCTTGATGGCGTTCGCCAACTCGCGCTGCTTTTTTGCCGATACGGCGGTGATACGGCTCGGCACGATCTTGCCGCGCTCGGAAATATACCGGCCCAGCAGACGTGCATCCTTGTAATCGATCTTCGGCGCTTGCGAGCCAGAGAACGGGCAGGTCTTGCGACGGCGGTGAAACGGACGGCGCGACGGCAGTTGTTGAACGTGTTCGGACATGGTGCTTACTCCTGCGAGCCGGTGTCATCAGAGGCGGACGTTGCGGGACGCGGGCGGAAGCCGCCGCGATCACCACCACCACCGCCAGCCGGACGTGCGCCCATGCCGGGACGATCGCCGCCGCTGCGGAAGCCACCGCCACCGCCGCCGCCACCCGGACCACGCGGTCCGCGATCGCCGCCGCCACGGAAGCCACCACCGCCGCCGCGACCGCCACGGTCACCGCGATCGCCGAAACCACCGCGCTCGCTGCGCTCTTCACGGTCGACCTTACGCATCTGGATGCTGGGCTCGACTTCGTGCTCTTCGACCTTGATGGTCATGAAGCGGATCACGTCCGTCGACAGGCCCATGCGGCGCTCCATTTCCGCGACGGCCGCAGACGGTGCGTCGAGGTTCATGAGCGCGTAGTGGGCTTTGCGGTTCTTCTTGATCTTGTACGCGAGGTTCTTGACGCCCCAGTACTCGACCTTACCGACCTTGCCACCGCCCTCGGTGACGATGTCGGCGAATTCCTTGATCAGACCTTCGACCTGGGACTGGGAAATGTCCTGGCGGGCCATGAAGACGTGCTCGTAGAGAGCCATGTCGGCGTGCCTTTCGAAATGGCCAAAAAGTACACAGCCGTCAGCCGCGCACGATCGGACCCGGATTGACCCTCGTCACAGGATAGAAATGGATTGAAATCCTGGACGGTCGCTCGATGCGGCTCCGGCGCGTAGCCCCTGCAGGGCCCGGGAAAGGCCCACCAAGACAACCCTAAGAGCGAAGACACCGGGGAACGTCGCAGTCGCTGCACTGAACACCCGGCAACGCCGGAAATCCGATTACATGACCGTTCCTGCCGCAACCCTCGACCAGCATGCAAAAAGCATGCGCCAAGTGCTACAGCCCCGTTAAGCCTCCAACCGGAGCGGGTGAGCGGCCCTTATGACCGAAGCTCCTCGCGACAGCAAGCGAAAAGCGGTAAATTGCAGCCGCGACAGCTTGCATTTGCCAGATAACGCCCCTATAGCCAGATGCTTCGGAGCTGTGGCCGAGAGGCTGAAGGCGGCGCTTTGCTAAAGCGTTATACCTAGAAATGGGTATCGAGGGTTCGAATCCCTCCGGCTCCGCCATCTACCCTTGATTTCATTGATGTTTTTCGAAAAACGCCATTCTAGCCCCACACAATTACGCCATTCAGAATGATGTCCTAGACAACTCGTCATTGACCCAAGCGTCAACCAAACCGCGACCGTTGGTGATGGCGCGCACGGGTGGTGACGTTTCAAAACACAATCATGACGGGCGACGCGTGTCGCAGGCCGCCCGACTGTCGCAACAGCTTCCGCGCCGGTTGCCTCGTCCGCGCGATTGCAGACTGCCGACTGCCAAGATAGTCGAAACAAGCGACTGTGTTGAAGAATTGACACAACGACTGCGAATGAATTGGCAACTGATTGACTTTTATGATAATATGTGGTATGGT
>JANYHG010000182.1 GCA_025359165.1 Hyphomicrobiaceae bacterium | reverse complement strand
TACCAACATTTTGGAACAACCGAGGATGCCCGATCATTGGCGGCTGATCACAGCGCCAACGATCCGTTGGCCCGTTGCCTGAGCAGCGGCGCGGAATATCAGGTTGCCATCGGCGGCAAACGCCAGCTGACGAAATTGCATGATGCGGCCGCAGCGAGCCACGGTTGGAGCCACTATCTGTGCATTCCGTTGTACAGTCCCGTCGGCGACATCAGCGGCGCTGCTTCGATCTATTTTGCCGGAAGCGTCGATCTTCGATCCAAAGTCGTTGCTTTCGACAAAAATGTACGTGCTGCCTTGGCGCTCGCTTTAGCGGCGCATGCAAACGCACCCGCAGTCAACGTCGAAACACATCAGTTCAACTCGCTGGCGGCGGCCATTCCGGGCGTCGTGTATCAGCGCATCGTTCAGCCCGACGGCGACATCCGCTACACCTATCTCAGCGAGGGCGCACGGGAACTGTTTGGCGTAGACCCGGAAGCCGTGCTGAAAGACCCCGAGGTTCTCTTCAAAACCTATACCGAAGACTACAAAAATACCTTTCGTAAACGCTTGATCGAAGCGTCGCAAACATTGACGAAGTGGGACGTCGAGGCGTCGGTCATCATGCCCGACGGCCGTCGCAAGACAACGCATGCGGTGGCACGGCCCGAGCGTCGAGCCGATAACTCCGTGCTCTGGACAGGCGTTATTCTCGACGCGTCACGCGCCAAGGAAGCAGAAGATGGCTTGAAGGAAGCCAACCGGCTCGTCGGCCTCGCCAACCACGCGAAGTCGGCTTTCCTCGCCAAGATGAGCCACGAAATGCGCACACCGCTCAACGGCGTTCTGGGCATGGGCGACCTGCTGCTGAAGACGGAACTCAGCCAACGTCAGATACGGCTCGCCAGCACATTGTGCGATTCGGCCAAGGGACTGCTCGGCATCATCAATGACGTGCTCGACCTTTCGCGCATCGAGGCCGGACATTTCAAACTGGATGTGCAGGATTTCAACCTTCGGCATTGCGTCGAAGATGCGGTCGAACTGTGCGCGACGTCGGGCTATCGTAAGGGTCTCGAAGTCAATCTCATCATCGCGTCCGACATTCCGGTCGGCGTGAAGAGTGATCCGGTGCGCATCAGGCAGGTGCTCATCAACCTGATCGGAAATGCGGTCAAGTTCACGGAAACAGGTGAAGTCAACATCCGACTGACAACCGGTGCCGGTGCGGACGGCCGCCGAAGCGTCGTCTTCGAAGTCAGCGATACAGGCATCGGCATCGACGCTGCGGCCATCAGCCGACTGTTTGAACCATTCGCGCAGGCCGACGCGTCGATCAGCCGCCGGTTCGGCGGTACAGGTCTTGGGCTGTCGATCACGCGCCATCTCGTGGGTTTGCTCGACGGAACCGTCTCACTCACCAGCGAGCGCGGCCAAGGAACCACCGTGCGGTTCGAGATCCCGTTCGAGGTAACCGCAGCTGCTCACCCGGCGATTTTGCCGCACAACGTAACGCTGTCAGGGGTTCGCGTGCTGGTGATCGACGATCGCTCGACAAGCCGTGAAATGCTGGCCAACAATCTCGCCGACACAGGCGCGCGCATCGATGTCGTCGATGGGGAGGAAGTTGCATTCGCTGCACTTTCACGCGCAGCTCTCGAGGGTGATCCTTACCGCATCGCCATCGTCGATCGCGTCAAGCCTCGCACAAGTAGTTTGCACCTGTGTCGCACGATCCGATCAAATCCACGTCTCGCCGAAACGGCGATGGTGGTGTTGATGTCGACCAACTGGAACGGCAACCCGATCGATCAGGCCGGATTGCGCGATACGGTATTTCTCTCAAAGCCCGCTCGGCGCGCGGATATGATGGCGGCCGTCGTTCGCGCTCATCGGCCGGATATCGCCAACGTCGTCGGTTCCACCTCCATATTCTCGTCGCAGCAGCACGCACGAACTGCCCCGCCCGCACTCAAGCTGCGCGTGCTGTTGGTCGAAGACAACGCCACCAACATCGAAGTGGCGCGCGAATATTTGGCCGAACTCGAGTGCCGGGTGACCGTCGCCGTCAACGGCATCGAAGCCATCACCACCTTCGACCGCGCGCAATTCGACATCATCTTGATGGACACGCAGATGCCGGAACTCGACGGGTTATCGGCCACGCGCCGCATCCGCGAGACGGAACGTGCGCGGTGTCTGTTGCGCACGCCCATCATCGCCGTGACCGCGAACGCCTACGACAGCGACAAAACTCAGGCCCTGGACGCCGGCTCGGACGATTTCCTGAGCAAGCCGTTCACCGACGTACAGTTGCGCAATATTTTGCAGAAATGGTCATCGAAGACCGACGAATGCTCACCAGCCGAGAACATGCATGCAGTCGTGACACCCAAAACCGCTGTGGCGATCACCGCGCTCGAAAGCTCGCCCGCCAAGGCCATCGGCGGCCAGTTGACGGAACGCCTGGACGAAACCCTGCACGCCGTGTTGTCGCGTAGCCGGCCGACATTTTTGAGCCGCCTGCTGCGTACATATCTAAGCTCGATGCCGGAGACCGTCATGACACTACGCGCGGCTATCCAGCAGGAAGACGGCGAATTGCTGCGCACTCTGGCGCACAGCTTGAAATCATCCAGTGCGAATGTCGGTGCCAAACGCTTGTCGGAATTGTGCCGACTGCTCGACGTCAAGCTGAAGCTCGGTGCCGATGCTGCGGATTGCAGCAGCTTGACGGACTCGATTGAAACCGAACTCGGACTGGTCGAGGATGCACTCGAGCAAGTCGTGGCGCATCTGCCCGGAGCGCTTAACGTTGCGGCCGGTTGAGTGCGCGGCGATCAGCGGCGCAACGGCTTGAGCAACGACAACGGATCGGTGCCCAGGCCAGCGGCTCTGGCCAGGTCGTCGATATCTTGCTGGAGCTTAAGCGCGGCGGCCTGGGCGGTTTGGGCAGAGGTATGCGTCGTCGACGCGAGGATAAGCGGCGGCGACTGTAAATTTGCGTAGAATGCCAGGTGCACGATGCGCGGCTCGGTGTGACCGAGAACCACTGCGAGGTTCTGGAACGTTCCTTCGAGTGTCGGCGACGCCGCAGCCGCGTGCATCGGCGCACCGAGTGGTGACTCGATGAGCGTGAAGGACACGCGACCCTGGCTATGGACCTCCGGCGTTGCTTTGCGACTGCTCTGCCCGGCCGCCTCGAACAGTTGCGAAAACACGTCCCTTGCAGAGCGCGTGTCGAGGCCCGGCACGTTGGCGACCACGGCGGTTCGCGCCGATACAGATACGGCTGGTGCGATCCTGGCCGGCGTCACGTCTTGATTAGACACGGCGGCACGACGAATCCCGGACTCGGATCCAGCCCGCGCCGAGAACGTTTGGGCCTGATCGTACGAAGTGCAGATCCGCTTCTTGCGCTGGTAGGAGAACGCAGCACAGCGCTCGTCCAGACCGCACGACGTGGCGCATTCCTCGACGCCGTGCGCAATAGCATCGCGATACCCATCGGCGTCGGTGCCCTGTTCGGCGAGACGATCGAAGCGTGTGGCCGTTTGCACGCTCCAGCCGCCAGCGGGCGTTTTTGCCGCTTTGGCTGAGACATCGGCACCCAACTCCTTGATCACGTCGGGCCGACGATCGAAGAGGCGGCAGACCGCCAAAGCCGCGCGATACTCGATGCCAACGCATCTGTCGTCGCCGACGCATGTGCGGGCGCATTCGTCGTACGACGTCACGCTCGCATTGCGATAACCGTCGCCGGAGAACGCATAATCGCTGGTCGGCTGCAACGCATCGATGTTGACGAAGGCCTGCAGCGGCGCAGCGTTGGGCAGACGGCCAAGCAGACGCGCATTGAGCCAACCGGTGATGGTGCCCGACTGGATCTCGACCCACCACGTATCGCCGTAAAGCTTGACCTCGCCGGTTGCGCGGATGGTCGATGTCCCTGCTGCCAACTGCACCACCGTCGCTGAACGGGGATCAGGCAATGCGCGCACGTTGGCGAAACCAGTGCCTTGGACCTTCAGCGTGACCAACGGCGTGCCCGCTGCGATCTGCATGGCGTCGTCGGCGGCCGCGCAGGGAAGCGCGCTCACGAACAACGATATCAGCCAGATGATTGCAACGTGTGCGGCCGTCGACATCCATTTTTCCCTGCATTTAGATTCCGTGATCTGATTATACGATTCGCGGCCAATGTCGTTGGCGAGAGATCACCGGAAGCTAGGCAAACCTGGGCTGATATCCTAGCGTTGCGATATCGCGAAGCGGATCGAAGCGTGAGCAGGGTGCAGATGAGCGACAAGGTGATCATTTCGTGCGCGCTGACTGGCGTGCTGACGGACCCCAAACGATTTCCGGTGCCGGTTACGCCGGCGCAGATGGCTGCCGAGGCCAGGCGTGCGTTCGACGCGGGTGCTGCGATCATGCATGTGCATTTTCGCCAGCAGGGCGAGGGCAAGGGGCATTTGCCGTCCTGGGAGCCGAAGGTGGCGGTCGAGATCATGGACGCGATCAAGGCTGCTTGCCCCGGCGTGATCCTCAATCAATCGACCGGGTTTCGGGGGCCAAATTATCAGCCGCCACTCGATTGCCTGCGAGCGGTCAAGCCGGAGATCGCCGCCTGCAATGCAGGGACGCTCAATTACCTCAAGATCAAATCGGACGGCAGTTGGGCTTGGCCTGCAGGCATTTTCGATAACGCTCCCGACAAGATTCAGGATTTTCTCGACGTGATGGCCGAGACCAAGACGCAGCCAGAATTCGAGTGTTTCGATACCGGCATCGTGCGTTCGGTCGAAATGTATGTGCGCAACGGCATGTACAAAGGTCAGCCGAAATACAACTTCGTGATGGGTGTCGCGTCCGGGCAGCCGGCAGATGTCGATCTGTTGCCAATTTTGGTACGACTTATCATGCCAGGGTCGCCATGGCAGGTCACGGCAATCGGCCGGGCGGAAATATGGACGTTGCATCGACGCGCCGCCGAGTTGGGCGGCCATCTGCGTTCGGGCCTGGAGGACACATTCTATCTACCTGACGGCACTGCTGCGACGTCGAATGGCCAATTGATCACGGCGCTGGCAAACGTCGCACGCGAAACCGGGCGCTCGATCGCAACCCCAGCAGAAGCGCGAGCGATGATGAAGCTCTGACATCAGGCGATTGAACGACCGTGCCCTAAGGCGCAACTTTGAGCAGCGGCCTTCGACACTTCTAAAAGCCGTCATGGGTGGCGCGCTCAGTGGCGCTGCAGAACCATGACGAGTGCTTTGACCGAGCCATTGTTCTGCGCGATGTAGTCCTCGAAAAGCTTCTTCAAGAATGAGGTGAGCCAGAAGCTCAGGACCTGGGCATCGCGAATACGATAGCCAGTTCCGGCGCGTGTCAGCAGCCAGGCAACTTCGTAGCTGGCGCCGTCCTGCATGACGATGGTGCTGTCGACCATCGTACCCGCACGTGTCTGCCGCACTTCAGGATTGAAGGTGACACGTTGAACCGGATATTTTGGTGCCTCGGTGGCAGCATATCGGCCGATGAAGCGCAGCATGCCCGCGGTAAAGGCATCGCGATCGGCGGGTTCGAGTTTGCTGCGATAGTCACCGAGCGCGTAGGCTCCGATGGCAGGGCCGTCGGCATAACGCGAGATGACGGCCTGCAACGCACTCGGACTGCGCGAGCGGGAGGCGGCGATCGCTTCCTTGGCGACGCGATCCATGAAGACGATGGCGGGATCGGCAGCGGAGGCGGAACCGGAGGTCGCGACCACGCACGCAACTGATAGGATCACCCAGGCTGCGATAGCGCGCAGACCATGCCCGATCGGATGGTTGACGAAACTATTCGGCGGCTGCAGCGGCATCGGTAAACATCTCATCTCTGGGATCGAGGGCGCAATGTTCGGACCCGCAGCCCGCACATTCCAAGAAGCGCGCGAGCCGACAGCATCTATGGCCCACACGTCTAGCCCGCATTCACGACGAATCAGAGGGGGAGTATCGCCGTACTTTGCGGCGGAGTTTTGCCCTCTTTGTCCGGGCACGTCCAGCGAACCTTTAAGCCGGACGGCAAGATACCGCATCGATCATGGCTCTCGAACGTGCGCGTCGGGATGAAGGTCGGTGCTCGGGTAGTAGGGCTTTATATCGAGAAGCGCAGTGCCGTCGTACCAATCCAGGGCATCGACGGTGATCAGCCCTGCGGCAACGCCTAGAGAAGACCGTCGCACGATCGATACGCCGATCGGGTTGGGCCGCGCCGGTGTACGCAACGCAAAACAGCCCTGAGCGACCGATAGATGCGGCGGTTGTTGCATCAACGCATCGCGGTCGGCATCGAACCAACCGAGCAAAATCAGGTGTGTAGCGCGATCAAGACCGGTAAGACCCTGTCGCCAGGGCGGATCGATGATCAGCGTCGCCGGTCGACCGGCTTCGCGGGCCAAAGCCATGTTTTTCGGGCAATGGCCTTTCGACCAAGGCGTGCGGACATGCCCGATCGGGGTTAGGGTGCAGCTCCGTGCCGGATTAGTGGCCAGTGTCATCGTCGGCAACTAGGCTCCGTGTTTGCTGTCAGGTTCAGGACGGCGATGGATCGGCGCTGCCGTCCAGGCAGGCTTGCCCGACATACCGAAGGTCAAATCAGTCGGCACATCAGACATTTGGGCCATTGTGGCACGCGCGACGTAACGCGCGGAAGGATGCATCGACATTTTGGTTTCAGCGGGTGGCACAATGGCACTCGCAGGATCGAACTCGAATAACCAGCGCGCGCGCCCGCCTTCGAAAGATTTTCTTAACCTTACTTGATGATGATCGAGAGTGTTTAAACCGTGTGAAGGGTAGCGTCATGTCAACAAACAGATTGCCAGTATCAGTGTTGCCAGCGCAGCAGGAGCGCCGCACGTTCGGACGCCGGCGCGCGGTATGGCACGCCTGGATCATTCCATCGAGCCTGCAGCGGCTGCCGTGCTGCATCCGTAACGTCTCGGATCGGGGCGCACTGCTCGAACTCAAAGTTCCGGAGTGGCTACCTGCGACGTTCGACCTGTTCGTCGACGGTCCCAACATGCAGTTCACCTGTGACTTGACGCACCGGGGCAAGCACGGCGTCGGCGTTGCATTCCGGGATGCGGATCTGCTGCAGGACCTGCTCGACTACTGTCATGTGCCGCAAGCTGGCGATCGGCATGCCAATGGCACCACGAGCCGCTTCTCGCCGCCTCGCCTGACTTCAGCCTTGATCCGTCAGATCTTGACGCCGAAGTAACGCCGTTCAGGCGGCACCCTTCGCACGCATGTCGTTGGCGGCGGGTGCCGCGTTGGCGTTGGCTGCCGCGTGTGTCGGTTCGGGCTGCCCAACTGCGGGGTACAACGTTTGTGGCATCACGCGACGCAAGGCTGTGCTCAGGAAGCCCGGTCGGCGATCGGCAACGAGCGCGCGCAGCAACCCACACTCGTTGAGCATGTTCAAGGGCTGGCCGGACACGTTGCGCACGGTAAGTCGATTGCCACCGGCAACGAGCCGTTTGAACGTGTAAGCCAATGCGCCGACGCCAGAGCCGTCGAGCACTTCGGTGCGCGCAAGATCGATGACGACATCGCCGTTCGAGTGCGCAAGCCGTTCGAATTCTTGCCGCAGACCACGAACTTCCGACGCGTCGAAACGCGCAGGCGCCTTGAATACCATAGACATATGTTTTTGCCTGTTCACACCCGCGGACTCGAGTCCGACAGCCTCGGTGTTCATGGACTTGGTCAAGAAAGACTTGGTCATGAAAACCCGGCCATTTTCCGACTGTATATGGGTTGTTAGCACAGACTGACAAGACCTTAAAATAATGGCTGAAATCTTATTTAATTTTTATGAACCGCATTAACGCTGTGCGCGTAGAAACAGAAATATTGCGACCTTCGTAGCGTTGCCGAAATTCAACCGCTTATTCAATTGGTTGCGTAGAAATAACCGTAGACCGCTGCTGCGTGACACCAGCCTGCACATAGGAAATTCGCGCATCCACAGCGCATCGTCAGGAGGCGGAGGACCGTTGGAGGTCAACGCTCACGCCAGCCTTTCGGTAAACGGAGACGATCTCGGGTAGCCAGCGGGCTTCCGAAAAGTCGGCCCGAGCTTTTGCCCAACACGCCCGGCGGAGGTCGCTGGCCGGCCGCTGACGCAACGCCTGCCACGTCGCCAGGCCTTGCATTGCTGATTGGAGATCGCCGGCCGGAAAAAGCCAGCCCGTGCTGCCCTCGTCCACGATGGTCGGTAAACCGCCGACCCGGCTGGCCAGAACCGGAATACCATGCGCGGCGGCCTCCAGCGCGGCCAACGGAACACCTTCGAACCGCGACGGCATCGCTAGCAATCCAATCTGCGGCCAAACGGCGTCCATATCGGTTGCGACGCCGTGAAAAGTAACGACACCGGTGAATTTGGCTTCGAGGTCGCCGCGCATGGGGCCGTCCCCCCACATTTGCCACGTTATGGCACTGAACTCGTCGTCGGTGGCGGCGCGCGCGGCCAGAGCGCAGAACGTCTCGGGTCCTTTTTCTTCACTGAGACGGCCAACAAAGCCGACAACCGGTGGCAACGCGGCCGTGTCTGAATGTTCAGGCGTTGCTACATAACTCGGGATCAGATGCGTACCCGATGGCAGACGTCGACGTATCCGCTCACTAACGGCGATACGGTGGCCCAGACGTGAGGTCCAGTCGTCCACGGTATCGTAGAGGCCGACCGGAAATGGTCCACGTTCGCCAGAATGAAACGTCGATACGACCGGAATACCCGTCAACCGCGCCGCAAAACGACCAAGGATGCCCGCCTTGTAACCGTGCGTGTGAAGCAAACTGGGACGCCGGACCTGCAAGGCAGCACGCAACGTCGAGAACCGTCCGTCGAGATGTTCGTAGGGGACGGAGGCCGCCGCCAGCTGTTGCAACCAGGGATTTTTACCGTGATCCTGAAGCAGAACCACACGCGCGGCCTGCCCGTGGCGCAGCAATCCTTCTGCCAAAGTGGCGACGTGGCGCTCGGCACCGCCCACTCCACTGCTGTCGATGAACTGCCAAACGTCTGCAGTGCGCATGGGCTCACATATCCGGCTGTTTTGACTGAGCGGCAACTCGGGCACGGCTATGGCTCGCGATGTTCTGACCGTCAACGGCAACCAAAAGGTAATAATGGCACGCCCGATGCATTACAGTTTCTAACTCACTCCTGTTTCTAACTCACTCCCGTTTCCAGCGCATTACTGTCGCTGGCTCATTACTGTTTCTGGCTCGGGGGCGCATCCACCCGATTGACGATCCAGCGAACGTACATGGTAGGGAGTTGAGAGGTCGACCAATACTCCGACGGCCACAGGAAAAGTCGCTTCGACACGCCAATCGCTCGGTAACCGTTACAGACACATAGAGACAAAGAACAAGGTTGCGTACAATGCAGAGTGCAAAGTCGACTGGCGCGCCGTACGCGTTGGCTGCGTTGGCGATAGTCGTGGGGTCCGCGTCGTTCGCCGTTAGCGCCATCGCACAGACCAAAGGTGCACCGACAACAGCAACAGCAAACGCGTCGGTCGTGGCACCGGCGCGAGCGGCCGTCGCTACTGCCGGTACAACGGCAGCCGTTCCAGTGGCACCAGTGACAGGCTCGATAGCCAATGCACCTTTGCCTGCTCCAGCGGGCATGGAGACCCTCGACATCACGAGCGCGGAAAAAATCAGTATCAAGATTCAGGGCCAGCCCGAGTTGTCGGGCGACTATCGGATCGGCGACGATCAGAGCATTTCGATTCCGGTGCTCGGCCGCGTCTCGGTCGCCAAGCTGACGGCAGCGACACTCGAGAAGGTTCTGTCGGAGCGCATCGCACGGCTGGTCGGCCGCGAAGCTTTCGTAACCGTCGAAGTGGTCGAATATCGCCCCGTTTTTGTGTCTGGCTACGTCTCGCGACCGGGTTCGGCGGCGTGGAAGCCGGGCATGACGGCTCTGCAGGCTGTAACTATCTCGGGCGGCACGTTCCGGGGTGCCAACTCGAACGGCATCGACGGTGGTGCTTCGACCAAATTGCAGCGCACCATCGACGACCAGAAGCGCGTGCTCGCCACGATCGCGCGGCTAAGTTCAGAGCGCGCCGGTGCGGCAACCATAGCGCTGCCTCCGCGCCTGATCGCACTCGTCGGACGCCAAGAGGCGCAGGACCTCATCGACGCGCAGATGACCTCGTTCTTGAGCCGCAAGAATGCGACCGAGGCGCAGATAGCCAGCCTCGAGCGTTCGATCGCTTTGTCCAAGGAAGAACTCGTCAGCGTCCGCGCGCAGCGTCAGCGTCTCGCAGATCAATTGAAGTTTCGACAGAAACAATTTGCGCAATTGAAAGTGCTTTATGACAAGCAGTTTCTGCGTATCGATCGGCTATCAGAGGAAGAGATAAAGATTTCCGATCTCGAAGAAAAAGTCGCCTCGTTGGGTGTGACGATTTCGCGAACAGATGGAGCGCTGGTCGGCTTGCAACGCGATCTCGCCAACATTCGCCAGGATCGGAGCGCCACGATCGATACGGATCTGCTGCGACTGGAGCGTGATTCGGCGCAACTCGAACTCGAGATCGAGGCCGCCGGTCCCTCGGCGCGCGTCGTGAAGCGTCCGCTGGCCGACAGCGAAGGACCGAAGGCCGAGGTCATCGTTTACGAGATCGTACGTCACGATCTCGCGGGGCCTAAAACGCTAACGGCGGACCGCAACAGTCTGCTGCGCCCCGGCGACATGCTGGTCGTCAGCGTCCAGTAAGCCAGAGTGAAGCGTCACAATTGTTTGCTCGCCGCAAACCCCAGGTAGGTGATTCCGCATGTTCGCGTTGAAGCGAAAAATCCTGATTGCTGCCAAGGCAGCCGGACTTTTCGCGCTGGCGCGGCGACGGTCCGCACCCGCCGTTCGCATCCTGTGCTATCACGGCATCTGGCTCGGAGACCCGGTGTTCCCCGGCGACTCGATGTTCATGCAAGCTGCGACTTTTCGGCGTCGACTTCGATATCTGCGGCAGGCTGGCTATCCAGTGGTGTCGCTCTCCGAGGCTGCCGCTGCCTTGAACGGCAGCGGGCCGAAGCTGCCGCCGTGTGCAGTCGTGATTACGATCGATGACGGATGGTACAGCTCTTTTAAAACTATGCTGCCGGCACTGATCGAACAGGGCATGCCGGCAACGTTGTATTGCGACACGGCTCAATTGACCGGCGGTCGCCCGATCGCACACGTGATGGCGCGCTATGTGCAGAAGGTGTGCGACAAGATTCCCGCCTCACAGCGTCGGCAGGACATCGATGTCGCCAAAGCCGCCGTCGCGCGGGGCATTGCGATGAATTGCAAGATTACAGTCGAAGAGCGGGTCACCGCTACAAAACAACTTGCGTCTGCCCTCGGGATCGACCTCCGTCCTATGCTCGACACCCGCACCTTCGACTATATGACGCCGGACGAACTTCGAACCGCCAAGGCGCGCGGACTCGATATTCAGCTGCACACGCATCGACACACCTTGGGCGACATGAGTGCGGCGGTGGTCGAGAGTGAAATCAAGCGCAACCGGCAAGCTCTGGCAGAGATACTGGGAATGGCTCCCGCCGATTTTCATCATTTTTGCTATCCCAGCGGCCTGACCAGCGCCGCTGCTGCGATGGCACTCGCCAATATCGGCATGGCAACATCGGTAACTACGATCCAAGGGTTGGCTTGGCCTGGAGCGCAATTGCAATTGCTGCCGCGCTTGCACGACGGCGAAAACGTCAGCGATCTAGAGTTCGAAGCAGAACTGAGTGGCTTCAGCGATTGGCTGCGACGGAGCGTGCGGTCGGCACAGGCCTTGCTTCCGCTCTCGGGCAGAGCGGAATTGACGACGACCGGGAAACTGCGTTTCGGAAGGACTGAGGTTCGCGGGCGTGAAGGTGAAGACATGGCTCCGCCGTCCTGAAAAGCCGCGTCACACTTTTCCGTAAGCACACTTTTCCGTAAGCACACTTTTCCGTAAGCACACTTTTCCGTAAGCACACGAGCGCGTTTGCTGGAGGCACTCTCCACGAGCCGCTTCACTTCATTCGGGACGCAGAAAAAGACTGCAAAAGCTCGATCGCAGTAAGCAGTTGTGAGAACCAGCCCATGGGCACGATCAGTCTGATAGAGCAGTCCAGCCGTTTGCGGCGATGGGTGAAAGACCGCAATAGTCCCGCAGCATGGATGCTGTATCGCATCGCCACAGCCATGCGATCGTTCAGCGTTCCCGTTGTCCCGTTCGTGCACAAACCTCTTTATTTGCTACACCGCACGCTCGTCGTCACGTCATCCAACTTCAAACGTGTCGTCTGGTACACACCGTTGTTTCAAACGCGACTGGAAGCGCCCGCACGCCGTCTGTACGTCTACGGTGGAATTCCCCTCCTGCTCGGAAATCTTAAAATCCGCATCGGCGACAATTGCCGGGTGTGTGGCAAGATCAATCTGACCGGCCGCACCTCGTCGAGGCAAACACCTGAATTGACGATCGGCGACAATTGCGATCTCGGCTGGGGCAACTCGATCGCCGTCGGGACCCGGGTTTCGATCGGTAACAACGTGCGGCTGGCATCGCACGTTCACCTCGCCGGCTATCCGGGACATCCCACCGACGCAGCCGCACGCGCGCGCGGCGAACCGGAAACCGATGACCAGGTTGGCGACATCGTGCTCGAAGACGACGTCTGGCTGGCGACCGGAGTGACGGTACTGAAAGGCGTTCGCATCGGACGCGGCACGATCGTCGGCGCAGGCAGCGTGGTGACACGAGATCTGCCGCCGTTCGTGCTCGCAGCGGGAAGCCCGGCGCGCGTCATTCGCGCCGTGCCTGCGTCGGCCCCCTAGCGAATTTTATCTCCGCTTTATAAATCCTTCGCAGAAAGTGGAACGTACGCGTGCGCATCCTGTTCGTCACAGCGCGACAATTCTGGCCGGTCGATACGGGCGGAAAACTGCGCGATTTTCATCTGGCGCGCACGCTTGCCGAGCGTGCCGACGTCACCTATCTGGGTTTTGCCGACGTCGATGGCGGCCCGTGCCCAGCCGATCTGGCTCGCCCCTTCAAGCAGATCATCATGGAGCCTCTGCGTAGGGGACGCTCGCCTGTGGATATGATGCGTGGCCTGATCGGTAAGCTGCCAGCGACCGTGCTCAAATACACCACCGACGGCATGTCGCAGCGCTTACGCCAGCTTCTGCAGACTGAAACGTTCGACGTCATCCAGATCGAGGGCGTGCATCTCGCCGGTTACTGGAACATTCTGAAGTCCGCACGAGGCCGACCGCGGATCGTTTCCGATTGGCACAATATCGAATCCGAGCTCATGGCGCGCTTCGCCACAAACGCGACTAACCCGGCGATCAAATTCTATGCGCAAGCCACCGCAAAGCGATTACGGGTACTGGAAGACATGTTGCTGGCGGAGGGCGACGGCGTGCTCGTTGCCAGCACGCGGGAACGTCAGGCCCTGCTTGCCCGCGCGCCCGGCGCATCTGTGCACGTCATCGAGAACGGCGTCGACACGGCCCACTATGCAAATCTCGGCAGGCCGGCAGTGTCTACAAAACCTAACATTATTTTTGTCGGCTCGATGGACTATCACGCCAACATCGACGCCGTGATCTGGTTTGCGAGCGAACTGTGGCCGGCGATCCGAGCAGATCACCCGACGCTGCAGTTCAAGATCGTCGGGCGCGCACCACCTAAAGCCATACAGGCATTGGCGGCATTGCCGGGCGTGATCGTGACCGGCGGCGTCCCTGATGTCCGACCGTTCTATCGCGATGCCCTGGCCGCCGTCGTGCCATTGCGGGTCGGTGGTGGCACGCGTTTGAAAATCCTCGAAAGCATGGCAGCGGGCGTTCCCGTCGTCTCGACGACGCTCGGTGCGGAAGGTCTGGAAGCCGTGCCCGACCGTGATATCCTCCTCGCCGATTCCGGTGCAGCATTTCGCGTCGCAGTAGGACGGCTGATCGACGATGATGCTGAGCAAACGCGTTTGGCCCGCGCCGCCAAGGCCCTCGTCGCCTCGACCTATGATTGGTCTGCGGTCGGCACGCGCTTGTTTGCGATCCATCGGGCGAACCTCGACCCTGCACGCGCGGCATGAAACAGACGCGAGCAATTGTGCGGCTTAGTTGCACCTGCGCATTCGCCGCCGTGGCGATCCTGGTCTCGTGCTGCCACATCGCCAGCGCGCGCGATTTCGGTCGCGGCGCGATGCCTCTGGTTTTCGATCCAGGTGCGGCGACGGCGTTCGCCGATAGTGATCAGCTGCACATCGAAGGCGTCGTGCACGAGGCTACGCCCGCAGCGATTGCCGTGCGCATCGACGATGCAACATCGTCAGCCTACGCTACGCGTTTCAACGATGAGCGCAGGCTGCCGCCGGGTCCGTTTCGCATTGCCATCGGCCTCAAAGGGCTGAAGACGCCGAGCGGTCGCGTGCTCGATCCCGCAAACATTCGCCGCATCATCGTGTTCGCCTGGGACGGCAAACCCAACGTCACCATCACCCGCTTCGAAACTGCTCGCGGAGCGGTACTCCCTGCTGCGGCGACTGGCTACGCCTTCGGCGCACGCGACGCCGCCGTGCCGCCCGGCTTCGAACGCGTCGGTCCAGACGACAGTCGCGTCGAGGGTCGCGGTCCCGTGCAAGTCGTTCGCCGTCCGGCCCCCGATCCGCTGCTGGCTAATGGCTTCAAGAACGTGCAGAGGATCCGTCTTCCATCACCGGGCGGGCGTGTGCGCGTGACGGTCTGGAGCGAAGATCCCGGCGAATGGGAAACGCTGCCGCATCCGTCGGTGCGGAGGATTCTCGTCAACGGCCGGGTGCTGATCGACGAGAAGCGCACGGCGGAGCAATGGATCAGCGAGCGCTATCTGCGCGGCGTCAGCGTCGAGCATTCTTCGAGCGATGATGCGTGGAGCGCTTACGGCGCACACCGCGGTATCGCCGCCGCCATCGACGTCGATACCAGTGCCGGTGGCACCATCGTGATCGACTTCATCGGAGCCGATCCCACTGCACTGTTCATCAACGCCGTGCTCATCGAGCCGATCGCCGACACGGTCACAGCTTCGCATGTCACGGCGGGTCAAGCCTTCGTCGTCGAGCAACGCGCGCAGTGGTATCGCGAGCGCTTCCCCGTGGCGGCGGCCCCAGCTGCCGATGATGGTGCCATCACCGTTGGTCTGAGGTTCGGCACTGACGGCCACGTGCCGCCCATCGAACTGCGTGCGGCAGCCGATAGCGGGTCGGGCGTCCTCCTGCGCGTGACAGCCGATATTGCGATCGCGCAACCTAAAATCACCGTGACCGCCCCTCGCCGCGGTTCGACCGTTCTCGCAGCGCGTCTTTGGGTCGGTCAGAACAAACTGGAGCGTGACGACAGCGTGCTGCGGCTGCGCGACAATCGCCTGTTGGCCGATACATCCGCGTTGGGTCTCGGTGCCGGTGTCACGCGTGGCTATGAACTGTGGATCGACGTTCCGAAGTCTGCGCCACCGGGCGTCTATGCCGGTGCGCTCACCTTCGCTTCAGCCACACAAGCCCGCACGGTCCCGATCGAAGTCACCGTGCCGAACGTGACGCTGCCGCCCGTCGCCAAACCGGCCGGCGCGTACCTGGCGCGCGCAGCGCACCTCAACTACTTCCCAGGCCTCACTCTCGAACGCGAACAGCAAGTTGCCTGCGACCTCGATCTGCTACGCGGCTTCGGGTTGACCAATACGGCCCCGCCCATCGGCGGCCTCGACCGTACCGACCTCGGCCTTTTCGCGACCGAGATGCGCCGCGCCCATGCGGCAGGCATTGCTCCGGGCTGGCTGATCTACAATCCGCTCGACGAACTCGTGGCAGCTCAGGGTGCCGCGCGCGCTGCTGCGACCGTCGGTCGTCTCGAGGCGCTGATCCGAGCGCAAAACCTGCCGCAACCACTGTGGAGCGTCGCCGACGAACCGAGCAACCCCGACCAGCACAGCGGCCCGATCGACGAATGGGTACGTCTGTTGCGTAGCCATGCGCCGTCCGCGCGTCTGGCCGGGCACCTCAACGCGCCGAGCGATCAGGCCTTCGTGCCGTTGTTCGATACGGTCATCGTCAATTCAGGCTTCGGCATCGACGCGGCAACTCTGCATCGCCTCAAGGCCGCCGGCAAGGGCGTCTGGCTGTACAATACCGGTGCGCCTCGCCAGACTGCCGGGCTCTGGCTCTGGCACACCGCCGCCGATCGTTACGTGCAATGGCATGCGCGCATGCCGACCGCCGATCCCTTCGATCCGCTCGACGGTCGGGAGGCCGATTATCAAATGATCTATCCCAGTTCCGAGATCTGCCCCCATCGACAGGACATCCATCGCGATCTTCTGCGCCTGGCCGAAGGCGTGGTCGACCAACGCTGGTTGACTTGGCTCGATACGCAATCCGGGCCCGCCGCGCGTCGGTTGGCTGCAGACTTGCATGTGTCGCTTCCGGGGCCGTTCGACGATGCCCGCGTACAGACGCGGGCGCAGCTCGAAAGCCTGCGCAACCGCATCATGGATTTGGTTCCCTGATCGTGACGCGTTGCAATGTATAAATATTTTGAGAAACCACTAGGTAATTACCACATTTCCGGAGAATTTTTATTAACTCTTAAAACTGACGAATGACTAAAATGGTATAAAATCTGCTAATATACGCATCGAAATAGGACGACGATCGCGACACCGTGGAAGCGCTTTCCATGGACAACCCTCGTCTCTCCTACCTGTATCAAAGGCCTGGAAGCGTGAAACAGAACCTGCTCGAGATCATCACCAAGCTGGTCGAAATCGCCTGGCGCCGCCGGTTACTGCTGGCGCTACCGATCGCCGTCATGTTGCCGCTTAGCATTCTCGCTTCGCGCCTGCTGCCGCAGACCTACGTGTCGAAGGCGTTGCTGGCGATGCAGGAGAGCGGCTCGGACAATCCGCTGATCAAGACCAACGGCAATTCGATCGATCGGCTGCGCGAACGCGCGCCCGGTCTGCAAGCCTTGCTGAAAAGCGACCGCGTCCTCAGCGGTGCGCTGCACGATATCCTGGGCGATACCGCGCCGACCGAGCCGCGTCGCATGGCGCTCGCCGTACAGGAGCTCGATGCCGCGCTGACGTTCGAAATGATCGGCACGGACTTTCTCGAATTGCAGCTCAAGGGTAAACGCGAAGGCCTAGGCCGCAAGCTCGAGGCCGTCACCGCCCGTTTCCTGGAAAGCCTCGTCGCCACCGACCAGGATTCGACCAGTGCAGTAAAGGTGCTGCTCGATAAACGCCGCGAAGATCTCGCCGCCACCGAAGCCGCGTTGCTGAAATACAGGGAACAACTCGGTGCCCGCACGCTCGCAGCCTTCGCCGCCAGCGAAGCCCGCATCATCGATCTGCAGAACAGCTTGCCGACGCTCAACGCCGACCTCGCAAACGTCGAAACCGAAATCGCCGGCCTCAAGGGCAATCTCGGTCCGATCGACGCGCCCGACGCGGCGATCCGGGTGGCACGACTGCAGGGTCTCGAACAACGCAATGCCGCGCTGAAGAGCACGCTGAAACAGTCCACGACGATCTTGTCCGATATTACGCGCTCCAGCAACGATACCCGCTCGCCCGAAGGGCAACTGCACAAACTCGAACGTGACGTGCGTGAAGCCCAGACACTGCTCGACGGCTACCTGAAGCGTTTTCCCGCTGCGCTGACACAGCGATCGCTGCAGGTTCTGAGTGCACCCGAACGAATCCGCGTCATCGATCCGCCGCGCGATCCGGAGTTTCCGATCACGCCGCGGAGCCGGATCATCATCTTCGGCATCGCTTTGGGGTTTTTGCTCGCAGGTGCCTTGACCGCCGCCGCCGAGTTGCTCGATCAACGCCTGCGCACGGTCGCCGACTTCGAAGCCGCCGCCGGTGCTCCTGTCATCGCGCGTCTCCCGCGCGGCAGCATCGTTTCGCCGCCGCAGGGCGAACGCGCCTCGCTCGATGGCGATACCAACGACGCCGCGGGTTTACGGCCAGTAGGGACCGATAACTCCGATCTGTTGGAAACGGACCCAGGAACGGCACACCGCACTGCCGCTTGATCTGTGATCCCGTGTTTTGATATCGAAGGTATAATTCCAAAACTGGCGGGCCCGATCGGAACGCCCTCGCGTTCGTCGCGAACTTTCTTTAAAGTATATGGCGCATGACCCTCCTCAAACTCATCGCTCTCGAGCCCGCCGATCTGACGATCGTATCCGCGCATTTGCAGGATGCGGTCATCAAGGTCGGCGACATGACTTACACCAAGGCCGCAAGCCGCTTCGTCGCGCTCGGCAACCGGCTCGTCCGGACCACCGACGCGCGTAGCCCGACCGAGCGCCGGCGCGCAGCGCTCCGCATCGATCGCGTCACGTCGGCCCAGATCCACGGCTTTGGGCCGAGCGACCGCGCCACCGTTCTCGCCATTCTCGCGCTGACATTCACCCCTGATCCCGACCCGGCCTTAGCACCTGCCGGCATCCTGACAGTCGTCTGCGCGGGGGACGCGTCGTTGCGATTCGAAGTCGAATGCGTTGAACTCGTCCTCGAAGATCTCGGCCCCGCTTGGCAAGCCAGCGCCATTCCGGAGCATACGGAGCGGTGACGACGGGTGGGCTGCGGCGCGCGTCTCATTTGCGTTCGAACGCGGTCAGTCGACTTGATCGGAAGCGGCTGGTCCCCGCCCACGGCGAGTTGCCGAAGGTCGCAATTGGGATCCTATAGCTTGGCAAGTCCCGCAGTGAGCCGATCGAGCAGGCGCATCAGCAGATAGCTTTCCTCAACGGAGAACTCAGCGAGAGCCGCCTCATAAAATCCCCGAATGCTGGGCCGCATGTCAGCCCATGTCTTGATGCCCCGATCCGTCAGGCGGACGTGGCGCAGACGGCCATCGCCTGCAATTCGTGTTCGATCGACCAATCCCGCCGCCTCCAGCCGATCCAAAATCGCGGTCAGACTCTGCCGGCTCACCATCAGATATTCCATCAGATCTTTGACGGATAACCCACGTTCTGCCGCCTGCGATCTGGAGAGAGCGCCGAGCACAGCCCATTGCTGAGTGGTCGTTCCGAAGCCACTGACAGCACTTGTTCCCTCCTTGTGCATGAGATTAGAGGCTTGATAAAGCCTAAAAAACAACCTGTTGGCGATATCGCCACGGTCCGCTAGACGGTCGGGTTCTGCTAGCTTCGCTATGGTCATAATATTTCCATCAGCTAATTGACGTTTCATTTAATGCAGCATATATATGATACATCTTAAAGGCCAGCCGGAAATTCGGCATCGCTCAGGAGTAGCTCGGATGCGCGGTCTCCAGTCAAAGACGATTGTGATCACCGGCGGCGGCGGCGGCATTGGTGGTGCTACCTGCCGGCGCTTTGGTGATGCTGGCGCGAAGGTCGCCGTTCTCGATCGCAATCTTGAAGCAGCGCACGTCACCGCCAAGGCGATCGAAGCCGCAGGCGGAACTGCCTTGGCTATCGCCTGCGACATCACCCGCCGTGAGGATGTGGACAAAGGCGTTTCAGACGTCCTCGCCCGTTTTGGCCCAATCGACGTTCTCGTCAACAATGCGGGTTGGGACATTTTCAAGCCGTTCACCAAGACGCAACCGGTCGATTGGGAACGCTTGATCGCGATCAATTTGACGGGCGCGCTCCACATGCATCACGCGGTACTTCCTGGCATGGTCGCGCGCAAAACTGGACGCATCATCAACATCGCCTCGGACGCTGCGCGCGTCGGCTCGTCCGGCGAAGCCGTCTATGCGGCCTGCAAAGGCGGCTTGGTTGCATTTTCGAAGACCATCGCGCGTGAGCACGCCCGCCATGGCATCACCGTCAATGTGGTCTGCCCCGGCCCAACCGAAACGGCGCTGTTTGCCGACTATAAAGAAGGCGCCGGCGACCCGGTTAAGCTCGAGGAGGCGTTCCGCCGCGCCATCCCGCTCGGCCGCATCGCCCAGCCCGACGACCTTCCGGGCGCCATTCTGTTCTTCGCCAGCGACGACGCTGCCTACATCACCGGGCAAGTGCTGAGCGTGTCCGGTGGCCTGACCATGGCCGGTTGATTGCAAACGACGAGCGACACGTCGCGGATTCGGCGACACTCAGAAAGTCGCGGGCCCGGCGACATGTATAAAGTCGCGGACCCGGCGATACTCATAAAGTCGCGGACACAGAGGCTGCGGAGTCGGCGACAAAGTTACAAGGAGAGCGACAGATGGACTTCAAGGACATCCTCTACGACGTGCGCAATGGCGTTGCCTGGATCACGATCAATCGCGCCGACAAGATGAATGCGTTTCGTGGCACCACATGCGACGAACTCATTCGCGCCTTTAACAAAGCCGGATACGACAAGGCAGTAGGCGCCATCGTGTTGGCGGGCGCTGGCGACCGCGCATTTTGCACCGGTGGCGATCAGTCGGCGCACGACGGCAACTACGATGGCCGCGGCACGATCGGATTGCCCATGGAAGAACTCCACACCGTGATCCGAGACGTGCCCAAGCCGGTCATCGCCCGTGTGCAGGGTTTTGCGATCGGCGGCGGCAACGTGCTCGCCACCATATGCGATCTGACGATCTGCTCCGACAAGGCGATCTTCGGCCAGGTCGGTCCGAAGATGGGGTCGGTTGATCCAGGCTACGGCACGGCATTTCTGGCCCGTCAGGTCGGCGAGAAGAAGGCCCGCGAGATTTGGTACATGTGCCGCCGCTACTCGGGTGCCGAGGCTGTCGCCATGGGGCTCGCCAACGTCTGCGTGCCGCACGATCAGCTCGACGCCGAAGTGCAGAAATGGGGCGAGGAGCTCTGCGAGCGCAGCCCGACCGCCATCGCTATCGCCAAGCGCTCGTTCAACATGGATACCGCGCATCAGGCCGGCATCGCTGGCATGGGAATGTATGCACTGAAGCTCTATTATGACACCGACGAGTCGCGTGAAGGCGTGAATGCGCTGAAGGAAAAGCGCAAACCGAACTTCCGCAAATTCGCGAAGTAGCCTTTTGGGGTGCCGCTATGGACCCCAGGCATTGAGATGCACTACGATCAATACAGGAAACTGGGCGGCGCGTCCCGGTGGGGCGCATCGTTACATGTAGGCACATGTAGTTACATGCAGTTACATGGCGCGCGAAAAGCCGACCTGCATTGATCGCTTGCTCTCACTGGTCTCGATCGAGCAGCTCCCCACCGCGACCAAGACGCCACCGTGACACCTTCGTTGTGAGTCGCTACAAGTTCCACTTCGCAGCGCAACACAAAACGGACCCCAATGGCGTTGGACCTCGATACACGTTCGGCAGATTTCGAAGCACGGTTCACGCAGTTCCTGTCCGGCAAGCGCGAAGCCTCCGAGGATGTCGACCAGTCCGCGCGCGCCATCATTGCCGACGTGCGTGCACGCGGCGATCAAGCGCTTATCGATCTGACGCAGAAGTTCGACGGCTTCGATGTGGCGCGCGCGGGTCTACGCATCGCGCCTGCAGAGATCGCGGGGGCGGCTGCCGCCTGTGACCCGGCCACGATCGCCGCGCTGCAGTTTGCCGCCGACCGAATCCGCGTTCATCACCAGCGCCAGCTGCCACGTGACGACAGCTATACCGACAGCACCGGCACCGAACTGGGCAGTCGTTGGACGGCGGTCGAGTCGGTTGGTCTTTACGTGCCCGGCGGGCTCGCCAGCTATCCCAGCTCCGTGCTGATGAACGCGGTGCCCGCCAAGGTCGCCGGTGTGCCGCGTGTCGCCATGGTGGTGCCGTGTCCCGGCGGCGCGCTCAATCCGCTGGTGCTGGCGGCAGCTCACATCGCCGGCGTCGACGAGATCTATCGCATCGGCGGCGCGCAGGCGATCGCGGCGCTGGCCTTCGGCACCCGCACGGTCGCATCCGTCGTCAAGATCGTCGGCCCCGGAAATGCCTACGTCGCCGCCGCCAAGCGGCAGGTCTACGGCACCGTCGGCATCGATAGCATCGCCGGCCCGTCAGAAGTTCTCGTCATCGCCGACGCCGACAACGATCCCGCCTGGATCGCCGCCGATCTGCTGGCGCAGGCCGAACACGATGCCAGCGCGCAATCGATCCTGGTCACCGACGACGCAGCTTTCGCAGCAGCGGTCAAAGCTGCCGTCGTGACCCAGTTGAGCGTGCTGCCGCGGGGCAACATCGCGGCTGCAAGCTGGGCCAATTTCGGCGCGGTCATCGTCGTGCGTACGTTGGACGAAGCGCCCGCGCTCGCCGATCGCCTTGCCGCAGAACACCTTGAAATCGCCACCGCTGACCCCGACGCACTCGCCGCCAAAATCCGCAATGCGGGCGCGATTTTCCTCGGCCGCCATACGCCCGAAGTCATCGGCGACTACGTTTCGGGTTCCAACCACGTGTTGCCGACGGCGCGTTCGGCGCGGTTCTCGTCGGGCCTCGGCGTGCTCGACTTCATGAAGCGCACGTCGCTGCTCAGGCTGACGCCGTCGGCGCTGGCGGCGCTCGGCCCTGCCGCCATGACGCTCGCTCGCGCCGAAGGTCTCGAAGGTCACCGCCGCTCCGTCAGCATCCGCCTTAAAACATCAACGTGAGCCATCCATCGTGAGCAATCCAACCCGCCCCGACGATACCGCGTCCCTGCCCGGTTCACGCCATCGCCTCAGCGCGCTGTCGCTCGATCCAGGCTCGGTCAAACGCGGCAATGCCAATATCGAGCACGAGCGTGAAGTCGCCATCTACGACATCCTAGAAGCCAACCACTTCGAACTTGCCGGCCGTGACGACGGACCCTACGGCCTCGTGCTCGGCGTGGCTGAAGACAAACTCGTCTTCTCCGTTACGCCCGCTGCGCCTTCGGAGGGCAGTCCAGATCCGATCGTCGTCGCCGTTGCGATGCTGCCGCTGCGGCGCGTCATCAAGGATTATTTTCTCGTCTGCGAAACGTACTTCGACGCCATTCGCTCGGCGCCACCATCGCGCATCCAGCAGATCGACGTCGGCCGTCGCAAACTGCACGACGAAGGCGCGACCGCTCTCACCGATCGGCTCGCCGGCAACATTACGCTCGACGTCACCACAGCGCGCCGCCTGTTCACACTCGTTTGCGCGCTGCATTGGCGCGGGTGACGAGCGGATATTCATAACTGGCAGGATCGGGTGGGGGCCGCGACGCAGATGACGACGAGCGAGCTGTTTCTCGTGGCGTTACTGATCATCTTCGTCGTGCCATTCGCCATCTGGCGACTGTTCGGCCGTAGCGACTGGGCACCGCTCGTGGTGGTGCAGATTGTCACCGGCATCCTGCTCGGGCCGGGTGTGTTGGGCGCGGCTTTTCCGGTCGCCTACACAGCTATATTTACAAACGACGTGATCACGGCGTTGAACGGCGTCGCCTGGTGGGCTGTCATGATGTTCGTGTGGATCGCCGGCGTCGAGTTGGACATCCATGAAGCCTGGGAAAATCGCCGGGAAACAGGCATCGTCGCAGGACTTGCGCTGGTCGTGCCGCTGCTGTTCGGATCGGTTGCCGCACTGGTGTTGCTAAAGTTCCCGGGGTGGGCCGGCACGCGGGGCACGCGATGGCAGGTGGTGCTCGGATTCGGCATGGCGTGCGCGGTCACGGCGCTGCCGATCCTCGTGCTGCTGATGGAGAACATGCAGATATTGCGGAGCAAGCTCGGCCAGCGGGTCCTCCGCTACGCCAGTCTCGATGACGTCGCCATCTGGGGCGTGCTCGCGCTGATCCTGCTCGATTGGGATCGTATGATCAGGCAGGTCGGTTTTTTCGTCTGCTTCATCCCTGCGGCAGTGATCGCGCGCAGGGGCGTCGCCAGTGCGAGCGAAGCTGACCGCTGGCTCTATGGACTGATCTGGCTGGTCGGCTGCGGGCTCGCCTCCGACTGGGCCGGTCTGCATTTCATGGTCGGCGCATTCCTGTCAGGTGCGGTGCTCGACGCGAAATGGTACCGCATCGAGAAGATGGATCAGTTTCGCGGCACGATCCTGTTGACCGTGATGCCCGTGTTCTTTCTTTCGACCGGCCTCCGAACCAGTTGGGACATGGGCGGTGTCGGCGTGTTCGCGGCCGCAGCCCTGCTGCTCGCCGCGTCGGTTGCAGGCAAGCTCACTGGCGTCGCCATCGCCGGCCGGGTGCTCGGATGGCAGCCGGGCGAGGCCGCGATCGTCGGCTGGCTGCTGCAGACCAAGGCGCTGATCATGATCATCTTCGCCAACATCCTGCTCGACAAGCTCGTGATCACATCGGCTACGTTCACGGCGCTATTACTGATGGCCGTCGGCTCGACGATGTTGACGATGCCGATCGTCTCACCACTGCTGGCGAAATTCGAGACACTCACTCACATAGGAGCCGCCAGAAGGGCCGTTCGGCGGCGGCGCAAAGTGGTGAATGGGTGACCAGTCGAGAACACTCGCACGTCGTTCCGTAGGTTGAGTGAAGCTCGTGCGCGACCCAACAGGTCTGGCTCGGAGATCGTGATGTTGGGTCGCGCTTCGCTTGACCCAACCGACGCATCGCTCGCGCTGGATGAATACGGAACGCCTCTCACGTCCCCAGATACAGTTGTCGGATGATGTCGTTGTTGTTGAGATCGGTGGCGCTGGCACCCTCGTAGGCGATGTGGCCGTGCACGATGACGTAGCCCCGATCGGCGATGCGGATGGCCTGGTGGAAATTCTGTTCGGCCATCAACACCGTTAACTTGAACTGATCCTTCAGTTCCTTGATCGCATCGATGGTGCGGCTGACCAGAATGGGTGCCAACCCCACACTCGGCTCGTCCACCAGCAGTATGCGCGGCGACAGCATCAGCGCGCGGCCCAGCGCCAGCATCTGCTGTTCGCCACCGCTCATACTGCCGGCCAACTGTTGCCGCCGCTCGGCAAGGCGCGAGAATGTCGTGTAGCAGAAATCGAGATTGGTTTTGATCGAAGCGCGCGCTTTCGGCCGGAACGCGCCGAGCATCAGATTTTCTTCCACCGTCAGTTTTGGGAACAGCCGCCGTCCCTCGGGAACCAACGCGATGCCGAGATCGACAATAGCCTCGGTGGTCTTGCCGATCAGATCGTGCGCGACGCCGTCGATGGTGGCGACGATGCGACCCTTGGTCGGCCGCACCAGGCCGAGGATACACTTCATCACGGTGCTTTTGCCGTTGCCATTGGTGCCGAGCAGCGCCACCGTTTCGCCGGTGTCGACGCGCAGCGACACGTCTTCCAGCGCCCGTACCGAGCCGTAGCCGGCGTCGACGCCTTCGATGACGAGACTGTTCGCGCCGCCGTTTGTTGTCTGGCTCATCGTGTCTGTCCGCTCAATGCGCGTTGCCTACGGTCAGATATCCCTGCTTGTCGCGCCGAAGGCGAGCGAACTAAGGAACGCGGGGAAGGGGTAGGGCGCCGAGCGATCCACGCGAGCGCGGCGAAGCTATTGCCCAAGATACGCCCTCACCACATCATCGTTGCGGATGACCTCGGCCGGCACGCCATCGGCGATTTTAGTGCCGCTGACGAGCACCACCAAACGCTGCGAAAATGCCATCACGGCCTTCATGATGTGCTCGATCATGATGATACTGATGCCCTTGGAATTCAGCGTCATCAGCAGCTTCAAGATATCGTCGACCTCGGCGTTCGACAGCCCGGCCATCGCTTCGTCGGCGATCAGCAACTTCGGCTCAGCCGCCATCGCGCGCGCCAGTTCCAGCTTGCGCATATCGACCTGCGTCAGGTCGACGGGACGTGCGTCCGCCTTGTCGCTCAAACTCACCATGCGCAACAGTTCGTCGGTGCGCTCGCGAATTTCCTTTTCGCTGCGCTGATGGCCAGCGCGCACTGCAGCGGTATACATCAGGGGTATGCGCATGTTGTCCCGGACCGACATCGAGCCGAAGGGACGCGGCAATTGAAAGCTGCGCGCAAGTCCGAGATAGGCGCGTTTGTGGGGCGGCAGACCGTCGAGCTTATGGCCGTCGAACTCGACACTGCCGGCGTCGTTGACGAGCGTACCACTCAAGCAATTGACGAGCGTGCTCTTGCCCGACCCGTTCGGCCCGATCAATCCGAGCCGTTCGCCCGGTGCCAGCTGCAGCGACACATCGTTGAGCGCCGTGAAGCCGCCGAACCGTTTCGTCACACCGGAAACGTGCAGGAGTGCTTGGCTCATGACCCGCTGCCTCCACCACTTCTGCGGCGGCGATAGATGAGATCGCGGAAGAAACCGGTGATGCCATTCGGCGCGACGATCACAAAGAAGATCAGTAACAGGCCGACGATCAGCAAATTCAGAACCGAGGAGATCGTTACCGTCGCCCATTGCTGGAACGAGCCGAGCAGCACCGCGCCTACCAGCGGCCCGATCCACGATTGCGTACCCCCGACCATCGGCATTGCGATGGCGTTGACGGCGTACTCCAGACCGAAAGCCGACTGCGGTTGCAGATAACCGATGTAGTAGGGGAATGGCGCGCCTGCCATGCCCATCAGCGCGCCCGAAATGGTGGTCGCTATCAGCTTCAGACGCAGCGTCGGCACGCCCGCCGCCTCCGCCGCCATTTCGTCGTCGCGGATCGCGGCGAAGCCAAACCCGAGGCGCGACCGCTCGATACCCCGCGACACGCACAGTGCGACGACCACCAGCAGGAGCATCAACACGAACAGATAGGCGATGAAGCCGCCGGGCAGCAGCGGAAACTCGTTCGGCCGGATGACGTAGGCACCGCGTGACCCGCCGACGAAATCCCAGTTCACCACCAGCGTCTGCAGCACCACCGAAAGCGCCAGCGTCGCGATCGAAAAGAACACGCCGCGCAGCCGCAACGTCAGGTAACCCATGCCGAGGCCGACGAGCCCGGAAATGATCCCGGCCAGCACGACCATGAGCACCACGAGCACACCGGGCGGCACCGCGCCGATCGCCGCTCCCACCGCCGACTTGGCATATTCCGAGGCGATAGTCGTAATGCAGATCGTCGTGTAGGCCCCCATCGCGAAGAACGCTGCAGAGCCGAAGTTCACATACCCACAGTAGCCGCCGAGAATGTTCCAGGCGGTCGCCAACACGACGAACTGCAGCACCACATATCCGGCAAAATAAAGGTACTCACTGCCGATGACGGCGATGACGGCATAGAACAGCACTGCGACCGCCAAAGTCAGCGCCGCAAATACGCCGTTACCGACAGGATCGCCCTTGGCGCGCGGTTCGATCGAAGCTTTCGCAACTGATGTCATCAGAACAGTCTTACTCGAGTTTGGAATGCTCTCAGGGCCGAGGGGCGCTCATCGCCCCAACAGTCCCGATGGTTTGAAGGCAAGTGTCGCAAGCAGGAATCCGAAGCCGACCGCCGGAGCCCAGGACGGACCGAAAAACGTCGTCGTCAGACTCTCGACCACACCCAGCAGCATGGCACCGATCAGCGTTCCCGGCAGACTTCCCATGCCGCCGAGCACACAAATCGCGAAGATGCGTCCGATGTATTCACGGCCCACCGAGGGCTCAACGGGTTGAATGATGATCAAAAACGCACCCGCGAGTGCCGCCGTCGCAATCGACAGCCCGAACCCGATCCGTTTGATACGCACTGGATCGATCGACAACAGCCGCAGCGCTGTCGGATCCTGGCTCACTGCCGCGATCGCACGGCCGGTATAGGTTCGCGACAAAAACAGCTGTAACAGTAAAAACAGCAGGATCGACAGCACGCACGGCACCAGCATGCGCCAGGGCAAGTCGATGAAACCGATCCGCAGTGTAGGCCCGATGTACCAAGCTTCAACGTAACGGTAATCGACGCCGAAGACCAGGATCAGCAACACTTCGGTGACGAACAGCAAGCCGAAGAAGAAGGCCAACCCGCGCAAACTGTCGGAGCCGCGCCGCTCGAACGACAGATACGATACCTGATAGATCGCCTGGCCGAGCACATAGAACACCGGCAGCGCCAACAACCCGACCAGAACGGGATCGAGGCCGAGCTTGATATTGCAAATATAGGCGACGTACGAGCCAAGGATCACGAACGCAGGATGCGCGATATTGACCACGTCGAGCATACCGAACGCGATGGCGATCCCGAGCGTGACGGCGGCATAGAAACCGCCGAGTAATAGCCCTGACACGATGGCGTTCAGATAAAGTTCTAGCATGCGCGCGCGTCCGCCATCAGCGCGACTGTCGCAGCATTCCCAGAAGCCTCGACTACAGTGCAAGGCCGCACCGTCGCTGGTGCGGCCAAAAAGGCGGATTGCACGATTGTTACTCTCCCCGCAACGTTGGGCCGTTGTGGCCTCGTTGCGAACAGTCTGCACCAAGCCCAGTCGCTTGGCTATCGCGTTTACGCAACAGCGCGTTTACGCAACAATGATCCTCTCGACACAACCGTCGAGCGACCATTAGGCTATGCCGCTCGTGGAGGGACTGGACATGATCGGTATTGGCTCACGCAGTTGGCTCGCCGCCGCCGCATTACTCGCGATCGGCTCGAATGCTCGGGCGGACGCAATCGACGGCGACTGGTGCTACGCCGCGCAGAACCTGAACATTCAAGGGCCGCAGATACGCACGCCCGCAGGCACGCAAGCGCAGGGAAATTATTCCCGCCACGCATTCGAATATGTGGTTCCGGTCAACGAAGCCGGGGCAGGCACGACCGTCGCGATGCAATTGCTCGGCGAAGAAACTATGTCGCTGACACGATCGCCGGCCACATCGCCCAGCGCGCCGGAGGTCTGGAAACGCTGTCGGCCGATCAGTTGACGACGGCCAATGCCGGCGGTTTGAGTCGAACAGGAATGCGCGATCAGACGGATATTTAAACGACATCAGCGGCGCGTGACAGGGGTGTCATCATGCTCGATGGTCAGATCGGGTGCCGCACGCACAGGCCGCATTATCGCCGCTTTTGCCCTCTGCTTGGCGCTCTGAAACATGCCAGCCTCGACGGCTGCTGCCAGCGCCGTCATCAGAGCAACGCCGCCGACGGTCAAAGCGACTTCGAGCCATAGCAGCCGTCCCGTGTGGACGAGGATGATGTATCCAACCATGCTCAGCAATGACCCGACGACGAACACCGGCAGCGAATTACGTCCCATGCGGGTCAAAAAGTTGTTCGGCGAAATGCGCGCCATCAACGCCCACAACGGACTGTGTACGAGAAGATAGGCCAGCGCCAAAACGTGCAACAACCGCGTCGCTGGCAGCATCGACTTGTGCAGTGTGTCGATCCAGATGGGCAGCAAGCCGAACGAGACGCGACCGCCCATGTCGTACACCATCCAGACGCAGCTGAATGCGACATATCCAAGCGCGAGCGCGCCCGCCACAGGATGCCAGGGCACCGACTTGCCGCGCAGCTTCAAAACGCCGAGCGCGATACCGACGGTGAAAATAAACTGCCATGCGAACGGGTTGAAAAACCAGCCTCCGTCGGTGGGATAGTTCGGCATTTCGATCGGCAGCAGATGGGCCGCGAGATACACCGCAAACGACGCCGCCAGCATCGATCTGACGTCGTAAGCTGCCAGCACCATCAAGATCGGTACGGACAAAATCAAAAATACGTAGAGCGGCAGAATATTGAAGTATCCGAGTTGATGACTGCCCGTAACGATCGCAAGCAGGCCCGTCGATGGTGCGGCCAGGATCGGTCCAATACCGATCAATTCGAACACGCCATCATTGTCGAGCAGCCAAGCCGCCACGGCGAACAACGCGACTGCAGCTACCGTGGACGCCAAGTGCGAGGCGTACAAAACGCCAGCGCGCCGTACCGCCCTACGAGCGACCGCGTGATGTTCACCACGTGCGGCACGGGGAAAAAAGGCAAATGCTGCGGCGATGCCTGCAAGCAACACGAACATTTCAGCCGCATCGGAGAAGCCGAAATTGCGCGATGTCCAGTTCTCGAACCGGTTGCCGGGCATATGGTTGACAAAGATCGAGACGAGCGCGACGCCACGCAACCAATCGATGCGATGATCTCTTCGATCGACCGCGGTTGTCTTTCCAGACGTACTCTGGTTTTGGTCGCGTTTCATCTGCATTGCGTCCGGAGGTCTTCGGCAGCCAACCTCGGCTGCAGTTTTAGCGCATCACGTGGAGGGTTAACGTCGACCACGTTCAAGATCCGTCGTTCATCTACGCACACGCGGCATGCAACGGCTGGTAAACATCGGGAGATCCGGATCGTTCCGGTATCATTACTGCAGTTGCGAAATACTTGACAAGAGCGTTGCTGCGGATGCGAAGAAACCTGTCTATTCAGCCCGAACGCGGCGGCATGCGGGACATCCTCAAACCAGTTGGAGCAGCCTGCCGACGCTGGGAAGGCCATCGACTACCAATTTCAACGACAACAAGAATAACAATGCGTAAAGAATGCGGTAAAACAAAGCCATAGAGACTCGCCGGACCAGATAAATGCCGGCGGCATTGGCAGCGATAGCTGCGGGCAACAGGACGGCAGACAGCATCGCAACCTCGGCAGTCAGTTGCCCGAGCATCGAATACGGCAGTATTTTCATGGCGTTGACGGCAGCGAAGAAGACCGCACTGGTTCCCGCCAGAGTCTCCTTGGGCAGCCGACGTGGCAACGCATAAATGTTGAAGGGTGCGCCGCCCGCGTGCACGACGAAACTGGTGAAACCGGAGACGGTCCCCCACAGTCCGGCGCTGGCGACGTCGTGCGGCTTCGGCTCGACAGTCCCGCCCCCGGATCCGAACCATGCATTGAGGCAAAAACTCAAGCCGAGTACGCCCACGGCAAACCGGATCTGGTCGGCGTCGATCGAGGTGGCGGTCAGATAGCCGAACAGCGAGCCGAGCGCGGCCCCCGGCAACATGAGAGCCAACATCTTGCGATCGAAGGTTTTTCGGAACGCGTAGACGGTCAGGACGTCCTGCACCAGCAGTACCGGCAGCACGATCGCCGCAGCCATCAACGGCGGCATCACCATCGCCAATAACGGCATCGCCGGCAGGCTTGCCCCCGCGAAGCCACCTTTCGAGAGACCGAACAGCGCCACCGCCGGAATCGCGACGAGATAAAACCAGGGATCGGTGAGCATGGGAGTATCGGGCCTGCCGGGAAAGTGAGGTTCGCCCATATCACGCTCACGCCCGGCACCCTCTATGCCGGATGTCGCAGGCCGCGCCACCGCCCACCTTCGACGCATTGCCAATGGACGGCCATCCCTATGCCGATCATAACAGCCGAAACGTCCGTCTCTGCCGCAAGGGCCGCTCCATGATCTCGACTGCACGCCTGCCAGCAAGCCGCTACCCGGAAGTCTATGCAGCCTGGAAAAAGGACCCGGAAGCCTTCTGGGATCAGGTTGCAGCGGATATCGAGTGGTCCAAGCCCTACGACACGGTTTTCGATCCCTACGCGGGACAGTACGGCCGCTGGTTCGTCGGCGGCGAAACGAATACCGCCTGGAACTGCCTCGACCGCCATGTGCGCGACGGGCATGGCGAGCGGTTGGCGCTGATCCACGACAGCCCGGTCACAAATTCACAGCGCAAATTCACATACGCCGAACTCACCACCGAGGTGGCGACGCTCGCAGCCGTGCTGCTCGAGATGGGCATCAAAAAAGGCGACCGCGTCGTCATTTACATGCCGATGATACCGGAAGCGCTGATGGCCATGCTGGCCTGCGCCCGCATCGGTGCGATTCATTCCGTCGTGTTCGGAGGATTCGCGGCAGCCGAACTGGCTACCCGGCTCGACGATTGCCAACCGGTGGCCATTCTGGCCGCGTCCTGCGGGATCGAAGGCGCGCGCATCGTCGAATACAAGCCGCTGCTCGACCGTGCCATCGAACTCGCTACCCACAAGCCCGCCAACGTCCTGATGTTGCAGCGACCACAGGCGCAGGCCTCGATGATCGTTGGCCGCGATCACGACTGGGCGAGCCGCGTCGCCGACGCAAAATCGCGTAAGTCCGCCGCCGCATGCGTACCGGTCGCCGCCACCGATCCCGTTTATATCCTCTACACGTCAGGAACGACCGGTCAGCCCAAGGGCGTCGTACGCGATACCGGCGGCCACATGGTCGCGCTCAAATGGACCATGGCCAACCACTACGGCATCGCACCAGGCGAAGTGTTCTGGGCGGCCTCGGACGTGGGCTGGGTCGTCGGCCACAGCTACATCGTCTATGCGCCATTGCTGGCCGGTGCCACCACGTTGATGTTCGAAGGCAAACCGGTCGGCACGCCCGATGCGGGTGTGTTCTGGCGGATCATCGCCGAACACAAGGTGGCGGCGCTGTTCACGGCACCGACCGCTTTCCGCGCCATCAAGAAGGAAGATCCGCAAGGCAGTTTCATTCCGAAATACGATCTATCGAATTTCCGGACGCTGTTTCTCGCGGGCGAGCGCGCCGACCCGGAAACCATCAAATGGGCGGAAGCCAAACTGAAAGTGCCGGTGATCGACCATTGGTGGCAGACCGAAACCGGCTGGCCGATCTGCGGTAACCCCGTTGGCCTCGGCATGCTGCCTGTGAAGCACGGCTCGCCAACCGTGCCGATGCCTGGGTATGACCTGCAGGTGCTCGACGAAAAGGGCGCGGCCGTTCCACCGGGAACGCCGGGTACGCTCGCGGTAAAGCTGCCGCTGCCACCGGGCGCGCTGCCGACGCTGTGGGGCAACGATGCGCGCTTTCGCAAAAGCTATGTCACGGATTTTGTCGGCTACTACTCGACATCGGATGCGGGCTTCATCGACGCCGACGGCTACGCCTACGTGATGGCGCGCACCGACGATGTCATCAACGTCGCCGGACACCGCCTGAGCACCGGCCAGATGGAAGAAGTGATTGCCCAACACAAGGACGTGGCTGAGTGCGCCGTGATCGGCATCGCCGACGATCTGAAAGGGCAGAACGCCGCCGGTATGGTGGTACTCAACAACGGCGTCAACCGGCCCACGGCCGACATCGAAGCCGAGATCATCAAACTGGTGCGCGACGTGATCGGCCCGGTGGCGGCGTTCAAGACGGTCATGGTCGTCAAGCGTTTGCCGAAAACGCGCTCGGGCAAGATCCTGCGCGCTACCGTTCGCCAGATCGCCGACGGCGAAGCCTGGAAAATGCCTGCAACGATCGAAGATCCCGCCGTGCTGGCCGAACTGACCGAGGCGCTACAAGCAAAGGGCTTGGCGGCGAAAGCGAAAGCACCCACGGGGTAGAGCGGCAGCAAAAACGTGAAGGTGCCCGCAGATACGAGGCCGTCAGAGCCTTGGATGATGCGGCTTACTTATACTCCCGCTTGCTCCACCAGGGGAAACTCTTGGGCAGGTTTGAGGAGATCGTGTCGGGGAATTTGGCCGGGCGCTTTTCGAGAAACGAGGTGACGCCTTCGCGCGTGTCGGCGCTGCGGCCACGCTCGAAGATCATCCGGCTGTCGATTTTGTGGGCTTCCATCGGATGATCCGCGCCGAGCATGCGCCAGATCATCTGCCGGTTCATCGCGACGGACACGCCGGCGGTGTTGTCGGCAATTTCGCGGGCGAGCGCGCGCGCTGCAGGCAACAGGTCTGCTGCTTCCACGACCTTGCTCACCAGCTTGCCGGCAAGCGCCTCGTCGGCGCCGAACACACGTCCCGTCATCGTCCATTCCAGCGCTTGCGAGACGCCAGCAATGCGCGGCAAAAACCAGCTCGAGCAGGCTTCCATCGTGATCCCGCGCCGCGCAAATACGAAGCCGAAACGGGCATCCCGCGACGCGATGCGGACATCCATCGGCAACAGCATGGTTGCGCCGATGCCGACCGCCGGGCCGTTGATGGCACCGATCACCGGCTTCAGACTTTCGAAGATTCGCAGCGTCACGCGGCCACCGCCGTCGCGCACGCTGTCGTCGGACAGGTCGACCGTCGCCGACGACTTACCCGCGTTGCGCGCGTCGTAGTCGAACGTCTTGCCACCCGCCGAGAGGTCGGCACCCGCGCAAAAGCCGCGCCCAGCGCCGGTCACGATCACGGCCCGCACCGCGTCGTCGCCATCTGCCGCGTCGAACGCGTCGATCAGCTCGCGCATCATCTCACGGTTGAACGCGTTCAGCTTGTCCGGCCGGTTGAGCGTCAGCGTGGCGATGCCAGCGTCGACGGCGTAGGTGATGGTCGTGTAGGTCATGATGGGCTCCAGCGGGCGTAGCGAATGCCAGATCGGACGGGATTTGAGGGCGGGAGTCAAATGTCCAGCAAGGCCGCCGACACTTCACCACACGGAGTCCGGGCGCGTAAAGAGATAATTCATGCGGGTACGCCAAAACTAGTACGCTGGCGTTGGAGTACAAGCATTGCTTACGCTTAATTATCACGTTGAAATGCCGCACTGGGCTGAATTCGTAAAATTGGCTCAATTTCGAGTAATCGGGTGGTGGGGGTACGTCTACGGTATCTTTATTGGTTTGAGCATGGTGGTGATTGCCAAAATACTTGCCGCCTGCGAGGCCTGTGACATCGATGAACACTCGGCTCTGTTCGGCATACTGGCATACTTCCTCGTCATCTCCGCAGCAAACTTCCTTTGGAACAATTGGTTTTATCGTAAATCTGCAAAGCCTGCCGGGGCAACACTTGGCGAACGTAAACTGATCGCGTCGATCGACAGCATCGAGGTGATTGGACCTAATATACGTAATATAAACAAATGGCGCGGTATCGAGTCAATTTCTGAAAGCAAAACCGTTCTTACCTTATGGACAGATAAAACCGCTGGCATCATTATACCGAAGAGTGCATTCGACTCTCCAAAGCAGCAAAGTGAGTTCATGAGTTTCGTCGAAGCCAGGGTTAGAGAAGCACAGACTTTCAGTTGACAGTTCGGCTACGCCCGTCGGCGCGTTACCCGACAACTTTTGGTGCCCCTAACCTGGCAGTGACATTTCGTCGGTGTCCTAGCTAGGTTGTCCGTAGCTTTTGAACTTGTCGTGTT
>JANYHG010000216.1 GCA_025359165.1 Hyphomicrobiaceae bacterium | reverse complement strand
CGCCGCGCGCTGGCGATGGAAATGAACGTCCATGTCTACGACCCCTACGTTTCCCCGTCCGACATCAAGGCATCGGGTGCAACGCCCGTCTCGCGGCTGGACGATGCGCTGCCGTTGGCCGACGTTTTGACCCTGCACTGCCCGAAGACGCCGGAGACCGTGCGCATGATCGATGCCAGACGGCTCGCGCTGATGAAGCCGACGGCGCTGCTGATCAACACCGCTCGTGGCGGCATCGTCGACGAGGCCGCCCTGCTGCTCGCCCTGCAAGGCCACAAAATCGCGGGTGCCGGGCTGGATGTCCTGGAACAGGAGCCGGCTCCCGCCGATCATCCCTTGTTCAAAGCACCGAACGTCATTTTCGCGCCGCACATGGCGGGCGTCACCCGCGAGGCGCTGGACCGGATGTCGGTGGCGTCGGTGGAAAACGTGCTGTCCGTATTCGACGGTCGCCCCATCGTCGCAAACGTCATCAACAAAGACGTTCTGAAGCGCTGAGCGGCGACGACGTCAGAGCGAGCCTTGTGTCCGTACTTCGACGGCGGGTTGCGGCGCAATCGCATCGCGTGCGGGGCTGTCGATCAGGAAGCGTAGCCGACGCGGAGCGGTGGTGTTTTCCGTGCCGACTTCCGTCGCCACCACCAACGTCAATGCGTGCATGGGCTTGGCATCGGCTGCCTTGGTCAACGGACCGGCCAACGGAGTAAGCTCGGTGACGACGTAACGGTGCTGACCGATCGTCATCGGATCGCCGAGCGAAAGTGTCTCGGTCGAAGTGCCGGACAAGGTCCGCGCACTCAACCAGACGCCCTCGTCTGCCGCAGCGGACGCTTCATTGGGCGGTATGGCTAGTCGCATTCCTGCTTCGCCAAACAATACGGGTGTCGTCTCTCGAATGCGTGACGTCACCTTATGGCTGTCCCAGTTGCCGTTCAACGACGACAACGCCTTGATCATCGACTGATCCGCCGTTTGCGCGCCCGTTGTGACGAACAATCCGGTACCACCTGCCGCCACCAGCAATGCGCAAAAGAGAGCGTTGGCTTTTCGCCGCTTCAGGACCGAATTCCTGTTGCCAGAGGTGCTGGCGAATTCAGCCTGATTGCCGGTGCGTTGCCAATCTTTCTGCGACATTCTGCGACTCCTCGCCATTACAGCGATCTCACATAGTGCGGACATTACTCAAATGTAAGGGTCGAAGTGCGGCTCGTCTGGCGTTTTCTGTGCGGGAATTGCCACGGCACGCAAATGTCTGGCGATGGACAGGTTCAGCGCGGTTACCGCACCGAAACTCAAGGCCAGCATGGTCAGGGCTCCCTGCCGGCTGATCGGATGCCACGTCAGCATGTCTGTACCGGCAATCCCCGAGCTTGCTTCGGGCACGACCGTCGTCACCCACTCGGCCGCGCCAGCGACCGCCTGGCCATGGCCGAACGATAATCCGCCGAGAGCGACGCCGAACAACGCCACGCCCAAACTGAAGTCGAATGCCACTCTTCCTAGAGTACGCGACAGCCGCATCTTCGGCAGCAGTTCCGGGTCGGCATGTATGGCTGGCGTATGAATTTCCAACATTAAGCGTAGGCTCCTCAGTCCACTTGTCTCTATGCAGCCATCTGCGAACGGCAGCATCGCGTGGCGGGATAAGACGCAAGCAGTTGGGCCTCGGTTGGCCGACAATGTGACGATCCCGGTGAATCCGATGACTGCGAGATGAATGCTCTTCAGTGTGATCCAATGAGCACAGCCGCCGTGCGACGTCGTGTCCGGACTGACCGGCTCTCGCCAAGCCCACGGACGCCAATTAAGAAGGCGCTTAAAGCCGCGACCAGGCTGCGTCAGGGAGTAATAAAATGTCGTCGAAGTCGATAACACGCCGTACGTTCGCACGCGGCGCGTCAGCGCTCGGATTTGCGGCCGCAGCACCGGGGGCCGCCAACGCCGAGGCCTGGCCGACCAATACCATCAACATCATCGTGCCGTTTCCAGCCGGAGGTTCGGTCGATCAGTTGGCCCGGGTCGTCCAGAGCGGCTTGCAGCAGAAGCTCGGTGCCACCGTTATCGTCGAAAACAAGCCGGGCGCGCAGGGCTCGATCGGTACGGGCCTCGTCGCCCGCGCCAAGCCCGACGGTGGGACATGGGTGATGGTGTTCGACACGCATGCCGTCAATCCGGCCTTGCAGACCATGACCTTCGACACGGAAAAGGATCTCGACCCCGTGCTGCTCGTTGGCACCTCACCGCATCTCCTGTGCACGCATCCCGGCCGCCCGTGGAAATCGTTCGCCGAGTTGGTTGCCGCTGCCAAAAAAGATCCGGGCAAGCTGACTTACGGATCGATCGGCACCGGCAGCCTCGGCCATCTGACGATGGTGTTGCTGACCAAGCGGGCCGGCATCGAGATGACGCATGTGCCCTACCGTGGCGGTGGTCCGTTGATGAACGATGCGCTCGCCGGCCATGTCGATTTTGCGATCGCGTCGAGTGCGCTGGTGAGCGCCCAGGTGGCCGCCAACGGCCTGAAACCGGTGTTGCAGACAGGACTTGCGCGCTTGCCAACGGTCAAGGACGTGCCCACCGCGATCGAAGCCGGATTTGCCGGTTTCGAAAGTTACGCCTGGTGGGGTGCGCTGGCACCGAAGGGGACGCCGGAGGCGCTCAAGGCGCGGATGCGCGACGCCATGATCGCGACCTACAAGGAGCCGACCAACTTCGCACAATTGACCGACAATATGCAGGTCACCGCGACGTTCGGCGGCGCTGCGGAGTTGGCGACGTGGGTTTCGCAGCAGATCAAGATCTGGGGCGACGTCGCCCGCGAAAACAACATCAAGGCAGGGCAGTAAGCCGTGCACGCTTCCTCGGGAAAGCCGGCTGACGTGCTCGGTTCGGCTCCGCCCGAGTTGATTATTCTCGATTTCGACGGCGTCGTCGCAGACAGCGAGTTGCTGTCGAATACGCTGTTGGCGGATTACATCACAAGCTGCGGTCGCCCGACGAGTGTCGATCATGCGATCACTCGCTACATGGGCCGACGTTGGGTAGATTGCGAGCGTGCCATCGCCGAGGACTTTGGCGCGCCGCTGCCGCCCGATTTCCAGGAGCGATATCGCAGCTTCGAAAATGGCCGCATGCGACGCGATGTGCAGCCGGTCCCTGGTATCACGGAGTTTCTCGCCGCCAATCTCCAGCAACGTTTCTGCGTGGCGTCGTCGAGCCAGCCCGGATGGCTGGACCACGTCACTGATAAATTCGAGCTGCGCGGCCATCTCGGCACCAATCTGTTCAGCGCCTCAGCAGTGCCGCGCGGCAAGCCGGCACCCGATGTTTTTCTCTATGCAGCCGAGCGTATGCAGGTCGCCCCTGCGAACTGCGTCGTGATCGAGGACAGCGCCGCCGGTGTCGAAGGCGGGATCGCCGCCGGCATGCGGGTGATCGGATTTCTCGGCGGTGCGCATATTCGGCCCGGCCACCACGAACGGTTGATCGCCGCAGGTGCGCACGATGTGGTCGCCTCGTTCCTGGACGTCGCGCGCCTGCTGAACTTGCGCCCACCGGTGATCTGATCGAACCCGACGCGACAGCAACCTGCAATCCCGAGAGATCGCGCCCACACGTTGCCCGCCCGGCGATTGTCTGTTAGAAATACCATCAGGAAGTTATGATCTTTTCGATGCGGTCGTTCAGATTTTGTTGCTGTCTGCAGTTCAATTATCGAGTGTGGTGCATCGGCCACCATCCCGTTGACCATTCCGGCGTCCCCCGATTGCTGGCAGGACGTGGACTGAGCTAAAAGATATTTGAGTAGGGGAGCTACAGACAGACCGAACTGCCGACGTGACTGGTGTGTGGGTGAACGCCAGTTGCTGGGCCTTGCGCGACGTTGCGCGTGATCGGTGTGGATGGCTGTGGCTGTGTAAGGGTTGGATTTCATGCAAGACGGGGGGGCGCGGTCGTTATTCCAGGGCATTGTCCGCCTCGTGCCCTGGTCGGGCGTGCAGACGATCGACGTTGTCGTGCCGCGCGAGGCCTGTGCCGTTTGCAAGCTGCGTTTCCTAGAGGAAGCACTTGACGTCGATGGCGGCATTCAGCACGTCCTGCTGCCGCTCGAAGCTTCACCTGATCCGACGCCGAACGTGCCCAAGGGCGACGGGGACGCCGCGCAACGTTCGCAAGTAGCCGAGCCGTTGTATCACCCGTTGACCGGCAAGCTTGTAGATCCAGCGACAGTGCTCGAACTCGACGGTGTGGCAGCGATCAACCATTTCGCCGGACGCTGGATTCCGCTTCCGTATCTTCGCTTCGTCGGGCGCGACGAACTGCAACGGGCCAAATTCGACGCGGGGCCATCCAATTGGGTGCGCGCTTTCGTGACCGCGCCCGAAACGGCGGACGCACCTGCGATCGAGGTCACCCTCGCATTCGATACCAGCCTCGATCAGCACTCACGACTGGATTCGTCGGCCTACATCGCGCCCAATCTGGACGATGCCGCATTCGGTTCGACATTTTTCTGCGCCACCGGCGTCGACGACGTTGCGCCGCTGCTCGGCGAGCCCTGGCTGGAAGCGTGGTTGGCGTCGATCGAGCCTGCCGGCCCTGCACCCGGCGCGATGCCCGCACCGGGCCTGCCCCCGGTCGGTTCGCATTTCCATATCGCCCAATACCTCACGTTCCTGCAGTTGCTCGCCACCGCCGGCGTCATGCCGGAAGTGCGCTTCATCGACACCGTGCAGCAGCGCTTTCCCATCCGCACCACTCCCGTCGATCTGGTGCTCGACATCGGCGACGCTGAAACAACCGCGCTGCTGGTCGATGTGACACCGGAAGGACAGGCCGATGCATACGGCGACATCGGATATGCCGAATCGCTTCGGTTGCGCGATTTGACCGAGCCGCATCTCGTCCACACGGGTCCATTTCCGACTGCGGCCGAGTTCACGGCGCAACCCTACGGTGATACAGGATTGTCGCGTGAAAGCGGCCGCATCGATGCCTTCAATTGGCCGAGCCTTGTGCGCATCGGCAACGAGGCGCGTCGTCTGGGTTTACGCGCCAACGGTACGGAAGGCGTCACCGGCCTGAGCAATCTGCGCTCGTTTCTGCTCGACGAGACCGCCAGCCCCGGACTTTGGCGACAGAGCACGAACGATCGGCGGAATGGCGAGTCGAGTGCGAGCGCGAGCGACCAGGGACCGATGGTTTCGGGATCTGTGCTCGGCTTCGTCGTCGAGAGCGGGGCGCTGATCGGAGCCGAGCCGCTCGACCCGTCTCAACTGCTGTTGAGCGATCAACGCCCCGCTATCCGGCCGCGTTTCTCGCGCGCATCGATGATCGGATTTTTCGCGGCCGAGCTCGTGTTGCATGCACTCGCGCAGATCAATTCTGCCGCCCGTGAGGGCCGCGACGCCCATGAAAGCGACGTCCGCGAGTTGCGTCAGGTCGTCGTCCTTGCGCCGGCGTCGCTGAGCCATACCGAACGCGAGGCCCTGCTGTCGCGGGTCGCCCAGGGACTGGCACTGGCTTGGCGCGGGCTCGGTTGGGACCATGCGGCCGCGGGCGTGCCGAAGCAGCCGGTCGCGACCCTCGGGCTCGGCGGTGAACTCGGCACGCAGATCGCCTACCTCCACAACGAAGTCAGTGCGAAATACCAGGGCCGTTTCCGCGATCTGCTGCGCGTCTACCGGGGCGGCGACATCTCCGGCAGCGCCTCCGAAGCCTTGCGCGTCGCCTCCGTCGACTTCGGCGCGCGCGCGACCACCTTGACGATCGTGGATTATGCAAGCTCGGATGCTGCAGCGTTGTCGGGCGAATGGCAGCCGAGCGTGCAGTTGCAGGACCGTTTGCCGCTCGGCACCGACGCCGCGCTGCAAGCCTTGATCTGGACCCTGCTGCTGCCTGCCATCGAGGCGCATCTGGCGAGTGCGGGTTTAGACCCGGCGCGTAATTTCCTCGACGAGATCACCGGCCGATCGAGCACCAGTCTGCTGGTCGAAGACCCCTACTTCACCCGGCGTCTCAACCGGAAAGTTCTGTGGCCTGCAGCGACGGGGCTGTTCGCACTGACACAACACGGAGCCGAAAGTCTCGCCTACGGCAATCGATCGGTTTCGCTGGCGACGCTGGTCGAGTTGGGGGGTGGCAGGCTCGACGGTCTGGGCGCAGCGTTCGACGCCGCCGCGCTGCAGGCCGGCGCACGCGGGTTCACGCTCCGGTCGACGAAAGTCGATCTGCAGCGGGGCGAGATCGCCCGGATCGTGCGCACTGAGCTCCAAGACTGCGTGCATCAGGTCTGCCGCGCGGTGGCAAGCAATGCCTGCGACTTGCTTCTGCTCGGCGGCGACGGGACTCGTCTGCCGACTTTGCACGAGGCCGTGCTCGCGGACCTTCCGGTTCCCGCGAGCCGCATCATCGACCTCAACACCTATCAGAACCGCGCCGCAGCCGATGCGATCGGTGGCGTGGCGATCACGTCGGCCATGTTGCCGGCCATCGCGTCCGCCCTCGATCGCCGCCAGTTGCTCGAGCAGAGCGGTTTTGGACACGTGGCGCTCGGCAGATTGGCTCTGCCGCCACCGTCGAGCGAAGGCACGCATCGCGCGCTAGGTGCGCCGGGTCGGCGCGTCGAGGCGTCAGACCGCGCGATCGATCCTGCTGCTGCCGGCCGCATTGCCGCCTTGCCCGCGAAGGGAGCATAGCGATGCGCCCCGAGCAGAAAATCATCATGTCCTCCAGGCAGACCGGCGAGCGTGCCGAGCGGCTGCTCGAGTGGCTCGATCAGAGCCGCATGATGCTGAAGTCGCAGAGCCGTGCTTTGCGCATCGAAGTGCAAGGTATCGCCAACGAATTGCTCACGCTGATCGAAGCCGTCGAGCAGCCGCCCACGGCGGGCCTGATGGGCGCCTGGGGTAGCGCACGCGCAGAGCTGATCGGGGCGTTGATCGGCGATGCCGCGCAATCCCCCGCCCCGCCCGTCAACGACGATAGCCGGCTGGTGCTCGGACGCGAGAGGTTGCTCGCTCTGTTTCCACGCGACAGCGACGGCGGCGCATCGGCCAGTCTGCGGTGCGTCGCCGCCGCGCGTACCGAGGCGCCATATAGGTTTCCCGTGCGCCTGAGCCTGCTGGGCCAACTCGACCTCGTGAAAATCATCGCCGCCGCCTATCTCGTGCATGTTCCCGCGCGTCGGCAACGGCTGGCGTCGCCCGACGTGATCGCCCAGCGCCTGACGACCAAAGCACAAGAGATCGTGCAGCAAGCGTTCTCCGGCATTTCGCGTCGCGACATCGATACGCTCAGAGACACGCTGCATGCGGTAGCGCCTGAAAATGTCGGCCTTCGCCGGTTGGATGCCTGCGGGTACTGGGATACTCTCGGCGGACTCATTCCCCATTTGCCCGAGATGCTTCGACGCAAGGCCTTTGCGCTGCTGTGGGGGGAAGATCCCGCGTTGACGGCGCTATTCGAGCGGCTCTCCGAAGCGATCGAACTGATGGGTTTTTCCGGCGAAGCGTTCGTCGGTCTCGATGCTCTGATGGGCCGCGACCCCGCCACCGGCTGGATGATCCGTCACGAGGACAGCATCATCGCGACCAATACCATTCTCACCTGCCACAAACAGCCCGAGCGGACGGTGCGCGTCTCAAGCCGACACGGCCGCGCCGCAGACGTTGAGCGTTTCGTGCTCGCTGCCTTGGTCGACGAGTGCTGGTTGCCGCTCGCCCCGCAGAGCCTGCCGCTGCTGGAAACCGCCGATCTGCTGGCATTACCGGCCCCGCGCCCCGTCATGTTGTGGCCGAGCCCGCGGCTCGCGCTGGGGCCCGACGGCGGGCAAAATCCCCTGCAGCACATTGAGGCCCTCGAGATCTTCGCGGCGCAGAAGGCGAGCTATCTGATCGACCGCGCGATCCGCCGGCAGACCCTGACAAGTCTCGTGGTCGCCGCCGACATCGTCGATCGTGGCAACGCAACCGAAATCGATGCCGGATCGACGGCACAGATCGCCAACTGGGTCGAGGGCACGCAGGGTGAAACGCCGCACGCACGCGAGCGGCGTCGCACGGGTCTCTGCATTCTCGCCGCCGAAGTCGCCGGGACTGGCGCTGCCATCGAACCGGTTCTAACCAGTGCCGACGGCACCGATCCGCGACTGGCCGCCACGATCGAGGCGGTGCTCGACGGCAATGCCGATTGGGCGCAGGAGTGGACGCCCAATCGTCCGTTCCGCAATGTCTTCACCTGGCGGCCGCCGCGCACTGCGATGCTCCCGTCTTCGATCGTCGGTCAGCCCGGATCAGCCGACATTCTCCGCTTCGATCGCCTGAAGGGGTCGGATGCCGGACCCGCCGTCGCACCGATCGCCGACCTTGCCGCCAGTCAGGATCTCGCCAACTTGCTGCACGCTGTGACGCAGGCGACCTCGTCGACGGTACACCTGCAGCAACTCTCGGCACGCCTCGCCGACCTGCGCCGCTCGCTGTCGGCGCGCTTTTTGCGGCTACATCTGTCGAACGACCCGTCGATGGTCGTCGAATGGCGTCGCCAGATTTGCCACGTCGCCCGCAATCGCCTGCAACGCGCCGCCGCAACGGGGAATTTCGGTCGCCTCCAACATACGCTGATGTTCTCCGAGGGGGAGGCGCTGGCGGTTCTCGCCCGCCTGAAGGTCGAAGATCCCCGCTACACCGGGCAGGTCGTTCCGGATCTACGCACGTTGGAGCCCGCCCGGATCGTCGAGGCGTGTCTGGAGGCCTGGGTGGCCGCGATGCGGCAGGTGGCGCGCGCGCCGGTGTTGATGCGCGCGATACAGGTTCCCGGTTCCGTCGTCGCTCACATCGTCGACGAGTTGGTGCTTGGTGCGCTGCGCATCGGTCTGCAGGAAAAGCTTTCCGAAGCGGTCCGCCGCATTCAGCTCAGTGCCATTCGTGCGGTCGACTGCGAACAGAGTGTCGCCGCCCTCATGGAGCGTGGCATCAATGCGTACGTCGAGGCGCTCGATCCGGGCGCGCGGGCACTCCGGAGTTCCGTGCATCGCGACACGCGTTTCGGCATGGGCGTCGGCAGCGTGACCACCGGCATGGCTTCGGCGCGTGCCGAGATGGGGGCGGCAACGGCCCGTCGTCCGGCCGTGCCGGCCTCATCATCGATCGCCGACGATTGGGCAGAAACATTTGCCGACCTGATCGAAGCCAATATTCTGGGTGCCCCTTTACTCGGCGGCACCGGCCAGCTCAATCGCGAGCTGGGTGAAGTTCTCAATGCCATGTCGGCCAGTCCGTTCGAGGGGTTCCAATGAGTGCGTATCAAGTTGCCGTCGTTGCCGACGAAGCCGCGCCTGCCGCCGGCACCGCTGTCGTGCGTATCGCGGGTCTGAAAGCGTGGCCCGACAACGCCACACTGCGCATTCTTCCCATCGATGAAACCGCCGTTCCCGCCAACAGCGAGGGCTGGCCCTGGGAAGCCATTCGCCCGCTGCGCGTCGATGTCACAACCGAAGGCGTCGATGTCGTATTGGGCCCTGAGGTCGTCAACATGTCGCGCCTGTCGCCGGGAACCCCCGTTACGATCAAGGTCGGTGCCGCAAACCTCGAAGTCGAGGCACGTTGGCCATCCGTGGCACCGGCCATGCGCCGCCGTGCCGGGGCAGTGGCCATGAGCGCGACGCAACTTCTCGCGGCAAAGGCCGAGCGCGAAAAAAGCGAAAAACTTGCCGCCGCGCGTCGTCAGGAACTTGCGGAATCTGCGGCGCGGGCGGCACGGGATGCCGCTCAGGAAGCACAACAGGTGCGCAACAAGTCGGCCGCCCCTGGCGACGGACGTCCCGCGACGCCGCGTGGCGGTGAAACCGGTCAGCTCGCGCGACTGCTGCCGATGCGGCGCCCCGACGCCGCGCAGACCGAGACGCATCCGGCACCCTCGGCAACAGTCAGCGCCGTGCCAGGACCCACCCCAGGTTCGCTTGGCCAGCTCGCGAAACTCGGTGCCGCACCGCCGAGCAATGTCGTGACCATGCCGGCCCCTTTGCCCGAGCGGAGGCAGGCTGTCGGCGGATTGCGCGCGTTCGCGGCCGGCCTCGCGACGATGGCTGCAGTCGTTGCAGCGACGGTCATGCTGGCGCCGCCGTCATGGCTACCACCTGCGCTTGGCTCGGCTCGGCTCGCGACTTCCGGCCAGGCACAAATCGGTGTCTTGGATCTGCAAGGCATCTTCAAGGATCTGACCACGACCGGTGCCCAGTCGCCGCGCAACAAGACGGCCGTCAATGTCGACGTGGCCACGGCGTTGTCGCTCGCCGACCACAGCTTACGCGGACAGCGAACGGAGGCCGAGACGGCAGAGGCCGAGTTTTGGTTGAAGCGGGCCCTGTCTACGAGTCTCGGCGGCCAGGATGTGGGTTGGGCGCTTACTCAGCTTGGGACTATTTACGCGACGCCCGGAACGCAGCATCATAGCTACGTCAAAGCCAACACGATCTGGGAGTTTGCCGCCGCGCAAGGCGACCCTGTCGCACACTGCTTCCTCGGTGCACTTTACGAGCACGGATTGGGTGTGGCGAAGAACAAGAAGGCGGCGCGCGACCATTACCTGACCGCCGAGTCCCTCGGTGCCTGCCGAAGCGCCAAAGAAGCTGTTGCACGTTTGAGCGAGTAAGACTGATGTCGATCATGACCAAACCCGATCTGCGCGCCACTGTGTTGGGTAGTGCAGTCGTTATCATCGCAAGCACCAGTGTGCTGTTCGCACAATCGGCGCCCGGCTCGCCGATCCCGAATTTCATCGACGCGCGACCGCTGCCGCAGACGGATCGCAGCCGCGCCGACGAACTCGAGGCCAAGCGCAAAGCCGAGGACGAACTCAAGCGGCTGACCGCCGAGGCCGACGCCAAACGCCGGCTCGAGGAAGATTCTAAAAAGGTCGCTGCCGAAGCCGACGGTCGCAGGGCTGCGTCCGAGGCCGACGCCCGCAAAGTTGCGGCCGAGTCCGACGCGAAGGCGCGTGCCGAAGATGCAGCCAAGCGGCTGGCCAGCGAAGCCGATGCTCGCCGCAAGGTCGACGACGACGCCAAACGCGCCGCCGCCGAAGCCGAAGCCAAGCGTGTCGCAACAGCGGCCGAAGCCGGCCGGCTGGCAGCGGAAACCGACGCCAAACGTGCGGCGGCAGACGTGGAGCAGCGTCGCGCCGCGGCCGAGGCCGACGCGAAGCGTGTCGCGGCTGAAGCCGAAGCCCGCCGAGTTGCAGAGGCGGAAGCCAAGCGGATTGCCGCTGAAGTCGAGGCGAAGCGTGTGGCCGCTGCCGCCGAGGCCAAGCAAAAAGCTGAGGACGCAGCCCGCGCCGCCGCCGCCGAGACCGAAGCCAAGCGCTTGGTCGCTGCGGCCGAGGCCAAGCAGAAAGCGGACGACGCAGCTCGTGTCGCGGCCGCAACGGCTGCGGCAACTGCGGCTCGCAACCCGGCTGAGCAGCTCGAGGTCGCGCGGCTCGTCATTCGCGGCCGGCAGCTGATCTCGGAGGGAGACTTCGTCAGTGCCCGCTTGATCCTCGATCGCGCCGCAAAAGCCGGAAGCGGTGATGCCGCTCTCGCACTCGCCGATACGTTCGATGCGGCTGCTCTCGCACGATCTGGGGCGGTCGGTGTCGCCGCCGATGCAGGTCTCGCCAATTATTGGCGTGCGCGCGCCAGTCAGTTGGGTGTCGCGAGCGCCACGCCGCAACCGGAAGCGCGACCTGCGCCCGCTGCGGCCCCAGCGGCAATCGCCGCAACGACGCCGCCAGCTGCTCCAACACCAACGGTCGTCGCACCGGCTTCAGCGCCAGCGGCTGCTGCAACGCCGGCCCCACCGGCAACATCTCCGGACGCGCTGCGCCTGGTTACGCGTGGCAAACAAATGCTCAATAATGGAGACATCGACGGAGCCCGCCTGTTCTTCGAGCGTGCTCTCAATGCGGGAGCGGCAGAGGGCGCGCTGGAACTTGGCATCACCTTCGATCCGATCGGCTTGCGCGAACTTGGGGCCATCGGTTTGCAGCCCAATCCGACGCGGGCGGCGGCGCTTTATAAGCAGGCCCAACAGATGGGCGCACCGGCTGCAGCCGAGCGCCTGCGACGCCTCGAAGGGCGCTGATCCCGCAGATCTCACTCGCTTCGTATTGGTGGCGGACACGGCACACAGTCGCCGCATTCGTCAGGAAGAAGCCATCTGAACACGGACGGCAACCGACGCCCGGTCACTGCAAATGCGCGCTGCATTTTCTTTTTCCGGAACGGTAGCCTTTCGGGCCTCAGATGCTCTAGACACCAGTCATCAACCGTCACAAAACCAAGACCAGACCCAAGGAGCCTTCCATGTCATTGTCACGCCGCCAGTTCGGCACCGCTATTTCCGCTGCCGCCATCACTGCCGCCTATGGCCGTCCAGGCTGGGCGCAGGCTCCGCTCGTGATCAAACTCAGCCACGTCGTCGCCGCCGACACGCCCAAGGGCAAAGGCTCGATCAAGTTCAAGGAACTTGCCGAGCAGTACACGGGCGGCAAAGCCAAGGTCGAAGTTTACCAGAACTCGACGCTCTACAAGGACAAGGAAGAAGTCGAGGCTCTGCAGCTCGGTGCCGTTCAGCTTCTCGCCCCGTCGACCGCCAAATTCGCGCCGCTCGGAGCCAAGGAATTCGAAGCCCTCGACCTGCCATTCCTGTTTGCCAACGACGATCAGTACGCCAAGGTGCTCGGCGGCGATGTCGGAAAATACCTGTTCTCCAAGCTCGAGTCGAAAGGCATCACCGGCCTCGGCTTCTGGGACAACGGCTTCCACATGATCACGTCTAACAAGCCCGTCATCACGCCCGCCGACCTGCAGGGTCTGAAGGTGCGCATCTCCGGCTCCAAGATCGCCGACCAGTACTTCCGTTTGTGCGGCGCGATCCCGCAGATTCTCGCATTTTCGGAGGTCTATCAGTCGATGCAGACGGGCGTTGTCGACGCCGGTGAGAACACGCCGTCGAACGTGCTGACGCAGAAGTTCTACGAAGTGCAGAAGCACATCACGATCGCTCAGCACGCGCATCTGCAGTATGCCGTGATCGCCAACTCGAAATTCTGGTCGGGCCTGCCGCCGGACATGAAGGCACCGCTCGAGAAGGCCATGGCTGAAGCAACGGCCTACACCAACGACATCGCGCGCAAAGAAAACATCGACGCGCTCGCCGAAATGAAGAAATTCGGCAAGAACGAGTTCCATGTGCTTGACGACGCTCAGCGCAAGGTGCTGCGGACCGCGATGCAGCCGACCTACACGTGGGCCGAAGGTCGCGTCGGCAAGGAAGTCCTCGACATCCTCGCCAAAGCGACGGCTGTCTGATTTCAACTCGCCTCTAGAGGCCACGCATCATCAGCCCACGCACTCGTCGAGTGCGTGGGCTGTCTGTTTCGAGTGACTGCAAGGTTTGAATAGTACCGGAAGCACTCAAAGCGGCTTGATTTCCACCTTGCGGAATTTGACGACGCCCTTGTCGTTGGCAACGCCATTGCTGTCTTTGAGGCCGAGGCCGTGTTGCAGTGCCACGCGCCCGCTCGCGTACTTGGCATCCTTGGCAGCGTCGACCGTCTTTTGCCCGTTGAGTGTCACCGAGAAGGTGTCGCCTTTGGCGGTGATCTCATAAACGTTCCACTTGCCGCCCGCCCTCGGCATGGGATCGACCTTTGCGATGTTGACGATCGCGCCGGTGCCGAAGGCAGGTTCGGGGCGCTTGTCCCAGATGTTGACTTCGTACGCGTTGGTCGCGGTCACCTTGGCGGGGTCGCTGCAGCGAATGAAGATGCCGCTGTTCGTGTCGTCCTCGACCCAGAACTCGGCTCTTATTTGAAAATCGCTATAGGTATTTTTGGTAACCAGAAATCCGTCGCCCTTGTCGGCGACTAGAGCACCGTCCTCGACCCTCCAATTGGCATCGCCGATCTGGTCGAAGCCGCTGAGGCTTTTGCCATCGAACAATGCTGTCCAACCCGCGCCCTGCGCTGATGCACCCGTTGCAGTATACGCCTGCGATCCG
>JANYHG010000167.1 GCA_025359165.1 Hyphomicrobiaceae bacterium | reverse complement strand
TGGCCAATCCGATTACGGTAGTGAAGGCGGCTACGGCGGTAATAGCGGTGGTGGTGGTCGCAGCGGATCGGGCAGCGGCGGTTATGGCTCAAAGGGTGGAGCAGGCACCTCGGGTGGCAGCTCCGGCGGGTCCAAGGGCGGTTCCAAACCGTTCGACAAACAGATCGACGACGAGATTCCGTTCTAGCCGCTACCTCAATATACTTTGTAAACAAGGCGCCAAAACCTTTGTGTTTTGGCGCTTTTTTTGTTGATCGGCGTCAATACGCAAACAGCCCACGCGATCGCGTGGGCTGCTGGCACTGAAACAATGAGAACTTTGGACTTAGCGCTTGGAGAACTGGTAGCTGCGGCGCGCTTTCATCTTGCCGAACTTCTTACGTTCGACGACGCGGCTGTCGCGCGTCAGGAAGCCGCCCTTCTTCAGAACGCCGCGCAGTTCGGGCTCGAAATACGTCAGCGCCTTCGAGATGCCGTGCCGCACAGCGCCGGCTTGGCCAGACAGTCCACCGCCGACGACCGTGGCGTTGACGTCATACTGAGCTTCACGGGCTGATATCTTGATCGGCTGCTGCAGCAACATCTGCAACACCGGGCGCGCGAAGTACTTGGAATAGTCCTTGCCGTTGACAGTGATCTTGCCGCCGCCGCGCTTGATCCAGACGCGAGCGATGGCGTTCTTGCGCTTACCGGTAGCATAGGCGCGACCGAGCTTGTCGAGCTTCTGGACGTGCACGGGTCCTGCTGCCGCAGCAGCAACGGCCGGCATATCCGATTTCAATTCGGCCAAATCGGCGAGTGTCTTGGTCTCTAGTGCCATGGTCTCAGACCCCCACGTTCTTACGGTTCAGCTTGCCGATGTCGAGTGCGACCGGCGTCTGGGCTTCATGCGGATGCTTGTCGCCAGCGTAGACTTTCAGGTTGCCAAGCAATTTTTTGCCCAACGGTCCGCCCGCGATCATACGTTCCACGGCCTTCTCCAGCACGCGCTCGGGAAACTTGCCTTCGAGGATCTGGCGCGGCGTACGGGTCTTGACGCCACCGGGATGGCCAGTATGCCAATGATACTGTTTGTCTTCACGCTTTTTGCCGGTGAAAACCACCTTATCTGCGTTGATGACGATGATGTTGTCACCGGTATCGATGTGCGGGGTGTAGGTGGCGCGGTGCTTGCCCTTGAGGCGCAACGCGATGATGGAAGCGAGACGACCGACGACCAGACCCTTGGCGTCGATCAAAAACCACTTTTTCTCGATCTCGCCGACTTTGGCGTTGTAGGTCTGCATGGACCTCGATCCTTCATGATAGAGAACGCCGATCTGAGATTACGGCGATGATAACGGCGGCCTCGCGATGCGAGCGCCATTCAGTCAGCGTGTCTTAGAGCGTCCACGCCCCACTGTCAAAGAAAATTCGACATTGCATTTCCATAATTATCTTGTGTTTTCAATTGGATACTATTTACGGTATTATTTTACCGCCTACTCGATCAAGTCCGGCGACGCCGCATTCGTTCGCGTTGCGACATCCTGCATTGCCCCGGCCGCAACGGCTTCGCCACATCTGAAACACACTTTCTGTCTTTCTATCGAAGTGACCGCACGTGCGCACTCGCCACACGTGTCGTGTCACTTTGGCATCTGCGCGGTGCCCGCCTGACATCGATCTCAATCGTCTGCGAAAGGAGCATGAGTGGTTCCGCACTACATCAATCATGCCATCGCAAAGTTCATAGGTCCGTTCGCCGGCTTGATACTGGTAACGTCAGGCATCGCGTCTGCGCAATCGGTCCCCAACTTCGTCGGTGCCAGACCTGCTCCCGCGTCCGATCTCGAACGCTCCAACGAGAGTGACGCCAAACGCAAAGCAGAACGGGAATTCAACCGGCTGGCAATCGAAGCCGAAACCAATCAACGTGCCGCTGCCAACGCGGAAGCCGAGAAGGCGACCATGCGCGACCATGCGGAGCAGGTGCGGCTTGGGGAAGAGCGACGAGCGGAGGACGCCCGGCGCACAGCCGAACGAGACGCTGCTGCCGCCAAATCCATGCCAGCCGGTGCAGCGCCATCGGCTGAAACGAACGCACAGCCCTTGCTACCGACTGCTGTGCCGCCGGATGCGCCACCGCCGGTATCAACGCCCGCACCGCAACCGCGTCAGGCAACAAGCGACGCGAAACAGCAAGACGCCGCCCGTTACGTGTCGCGCGGCATAGCTCTGTTGAAGCAAGGCGACATTGTGCAGGCGCGGGGGTTCTTCGAGCGCGCGGCCGATCTCGGATCTGCCGAAGCGGCGCTGATCTTGGCGCAGACGTACGATGGACGCACTTTGAAGACGTGGCGCGTCGTCGGCCTCGTCGAAAACAAGGAACGTGCCGTATTCTGGTATTTCAAGGCGCAGATGCTGGGTTCGAAAGAAGCCGGCGATGCGCTGAAATCGCTTTCACCCTGAAACTGGCACTTTTGCCCAACGATGGACCTTATCACCATGCGACTTGCAGTTCATACCTTTGCACAGACCGCAGGCAGCACGTGCTCGGCGTTGGCGCTGGCTACCTGCCTCACACTCGGCTTCGACGTCGCTATCTCGTCTGCGCAAAGTACCTCGACAAAAACTGCCAAGGTAAGCTCCACGCAAACCGCGAAAAACAAGCTGGTTATTCAGGTGGACGAGAAAACCCCTGAAGTCATGAACCTCGCGCTTAACAACGCCGAGAACGTGATCGAATACTACAAATCAAAGAACGAGACCGTCGACGTGCACATCGTCACCTTCGGCCCGGGGCTGCACATGCTGCGCACGGATACCAGCCCGGTCAAGGCGCGCGTGGCGGAGATGTCGCTCGCGCATTCGAACCTGCATTTTGCTGCCTGCGAGAATACACGCGCGCGAATGTCCAAAGCCGAGAACAAGGAGATCGCGATCATATCGGAAGGCGTCAGCGTGCCCTCCGGAGTCGTGACGCTGATGGAACTGCAGGCCAAGGGCTACGCCTATATTCGCCCGTAAGGCTCCACCCACCCTTCGAGAGGTTCATATGCATATCAGTTTGCAGCGTTATGTCAGTCCAGTTGCATTGGCCCTTCTCGTTCTCACCGGCTTGGGCAGTGTCGGGCCGGCGGCCGAAGCGCAGTCCACCCCCGATCGGTGGACACGGCAGGGCAGTTTCCGCCTTAATCAATCGACTATCGGTCTCGCCGCAGGGCTCACGGAAGGCGCACCGTTGCGGCTCGCGGCAGAACTCGGGCGTACGCTCGATGATGGCGATCAATTGAGGGTATTGCCGATCGTCACGCGTGGCATCTTCGAGAATTTCGGCGATCTGTTGCAGCTGCGCGGCATCGACGCCGCGATCGTCTATGGCGATACGCTCGAATATTTCCAGAAAGTCGAGAAGGTGCCGCGCGTTTCGGACAAGATCCGGTTCGTCGCGAGCTTGTTCCCCTCGGAAATGCAAATCCTGGTGCGACCGGAAATCAAATCGATCGCCGATCTCGCCGGCAAGAATGTCAACTTCAACTCCAAGGGCACAGCGGCCGCGTTCACCGGGCCGATGGTCTTCGACAAGCTCGGCATCAAAATCAACGCCAAGTTCGATCCCCATCCCAGCGCCATGCGCGAGATGAAAACATCGGACGCTTACTCGGCCGTGGTATTCGTGACGACAAAACCGGTCGTGCCGCTGGCTGCGGACTGGCCGGCCGGGTTCAAACTGCTCGACGTGCCCTACACCAAAGAACTTGAGGATTCCTATATCCCGGCGACACTCGACCCTGCCGACTATCCCAAGCTCATTCCGCAGGGCAGCAAGATTCAGACGATTGCGGTGCCGGTCGTCCTCGCGGTCTACAACTGGTCGCCGGCCAGCGATCGCTACGCGCGACTGGTTCGCTTCGTCGATGCACTGTTCGAAAAGCTGCCGGCGCTGCAGAAAGAGCCGAACCATCCCGCTTGGAAGAACGTCAACTTGGCGGCGTCAGTGCCGGGATGGCAGCGGTTCGGACCCGTCACACGTCGCCTGCAGTTGGCGGGCCGATCGGCTGGGCAACAATAGTTACGGAAAAAGTCCGCGCAGGCGTTTGGCATCGCGGACTTTTTCGACGCCGATTGCCATGGCGGCAGTCCGGTTTGACACGTTGTCGCGCTCGGCGCGTGCCAAAACCTTCGAGTAGGTTCGATTCAGTAACGTTTTGAGCTTGTCGGTAACTTCCGTCTCGCTCCAGAAGAACTGCTGCAGATCCTGCACCCATTCAAAGTAACTGACTATCACGCCGCCTGAGTTACAGAGAATATCGGGGATTATAAAAATCCGGTCACGGTGCTGATCGAGAATGCCATCTGCTTCCGGCGTCGTTGGTCCGTTGGCACCCTCGGCCAAGATCCGACACTTGAGTTGCCCGGCGTTGGCAGCGGTGATGACACGCTCGACGGCTGCAGGGACCAGGATGTCGCAACGCTGGATCAACAGCGCGGCCGGGTCGATGATCGACTGTTGGGAATAGCCGAGCAGTGTTCCGTGCTGCGCCACATGCGCATTCAGCATTTCGGGATCGAATCCTTTCGGATCATAATAAGCAACTGTGTGATCGGAAACGCCGACGATGCGCACGCCCATCTGACCGAGTTCGTGGGCGGCGATCGCGCCGACGTTGCCGAAGCCTTGCACGATGGCGGTTGCGCCCGAGGCTGCCAAGCCGATCGTCTGCATCGCGCGCGCGACGAGAAATGCGACGCCACGCCCGGTCGCCTCGCGTCGACCTGCGGTGCCGCCGGATGCAACGGGTTTGCCGGTGACGATCTCGGTGACCGTACGACCCTGGTACATGGAATAGGTGTCCATGAACCAAGCCATCACTTGTTCGTTGGTGCCCATATCCGGCGCCATCACGTCGGTGTGCGGGCCGACGAACGGAATCATTTCCTGCATGTATCGGCGCGATACGGCCTCGAGTTCACGCTTCGAGATGGCGTTGGGATCGATTGCCACGCCGCCTTTCGCGCCTCCATACGGTAATTCAGCGAGCGCACACTTCCAGCTCATCCACACAGCGAGAGCCGCCACTTCGCCCATGTCGAGACTGGTGGAAAAGCGCGTGCCGCCTTTGGTCGGCCCCAGCGTCAAGTGATGCTGGACGCGGTAGCCCTGAAACACTTTCACCGACCCGTCGTCCATGCGCACCGGGCACGACACGGCAATGGCGCGCTTCGGCAACAGCAGACGATCTCGCTCGTCGGCTTTGATGCCGATATAGTCGGCGATGGTGTGAAACTGTGTCTGCGCCATTTCGAAGACCGGACCGGAATAAAGCGACATGCGCAAAATCTCCAGAAATGGCGACTGACAATCAGGCCGCAGTCACCTGACGCACCGACGAGCTTATTTCGTTCCGTAACCGCCACCGGTCGGTGTGATAATGGTGATGGCTTCACCCGCTTCTAGCACGGTTTGCGCGCACCCGGACAGTTCTTCGATGCGGCCGTCGTTGCGGCGCACGGGATTTCGTCCGAGTTCACCGTGGTCGCCGCCTTGGAGACCAAACGGCCTGACGCGGCGGTGGCTCGCGAGCACCGCGCAATCCATCGTTTCGCGGAACCTGATGGTGCGGCGCGTGCCGTCGCCTGCCGAATGTCGCCCCCTTCCGCCGGAGCCGCGACGAATGGAGAATTCCTCGAGTACGACCGGAAAACGTGATTCGAGAATTTCCGGATCGGTCAGCCGCGAGTTGGTCATGTGCACGTGCACGCCCGACGCGCCGTCGAAGTCGGGGCCAGCGGGCGCACCCGAGCAAATGGTTTCGTAGTACTGCACGCGATCGTTGCCGAAGGTGAGATTGTTCATGGTGCCTTGCGACGATCCAAGGGCGCCCAGCGCCCCGAACAGCGTGTTGGTCACCGCCTGGCTGACCTCGACGTTGCCTGCGACGACGGCGGCCGGGTATTTCGGCGACAACATGGAATTCTCGGGCACGATGATCCTGACGTTCCGCAAGCATCCCGCATTCATTGGGATGTCGTCGTCGACCATCACTCGGAATACGTACAGCACGGCCGCGCGCGTGACGGGTGCGGGCGCATTGAAGTTGTCACCGCGCTGCGGGCTGGTGCCAGTGAAATCGACAGTGGCGGTGCGGTTTGCTTTATCGACGCTGATTTTAACGTGGATCGCGCACCCCTGGTCCATCTCGTAGTGAAACTCGCCGTCGTGCAGCCGATCCAGTACGCGCGCAACGCTTTCGGCGGCATTGTCCTGTACGTGCCCCATGTAGGCTTGAACGACGTCGAGGCCGAAATGCCCGATCATCTTTTGCAGCTCAGCCACACCTTTGGCGTTGGCGGCGATTTGCGCTTTCATGTCGTTGACGTTCTGCGTCACGTTGCGCACGGGATAGCGCGCGCCGGTCAAGAGTGCTTGGAGTTCGACATCGCGAAAACGGCCCTGCTCCACGATCTTGAAGTTATCGATGTAGACGCCTTCTTCTTCGATGGTCGTGGCGCGCGGGCTCATGGACCCAGGTGCAGTGCCACCGACGTCGGCGTGATGGCCACGGCTCGCGACCCAGAACAGAATGGCCGAGCCGGCGTCGTCGAATACGGGCGTACACACGGTAATATCAGGCAGATGCGTGCCGCCGTTGTAGGGTGCGTTCAGAGCGTAGACATCGCCGGGTTTGATGCTGGCGTTCTGCGCGATCACGGTCGCGACCGAGCTGTCCATGGAGCCCAGATGCACCGGCATATGCGGCGCATTCGCGACGAGCGCGGCGTTTGCGTCGAAGACGGCGCAACTGAAATCGAGCCGCTCCTTGATGTTGACCGAATATGCGGTGTTCTGCAGCGTGACACCCATCTGCTCGGCGATGGACATGAAAAGATTGTTGAAGATCTCAAGCATGACCGGATCAGCCTTGGTGCCGATAGCGTGGCGCGCCGGCAAGGCTGCAATACGCTGGAGCACGAGATGGTCTTTGCCGGTCAAATGCGCCTGCCAGCCCGCTTCGACGACAATCGTCTGGTTGGCCTCGACGATGATGGCGGGTCCGGTCACACGATTCCCGGCGCGCAACTGATCACGCCTGAAGATCGCCGCGTCGTGCCAGTTCTTGTCGCTGTAGAAGCGGACGCGCTCCGGGACATCCGATGGCTGCCGATCACCCTCTGGCACAAGCGTTTCTGCGAACGCGCTGCCACCGCCGACGGCTTCGACCGACAACGCTTCGACGACCAGCGGCTTGGTCATGTCGAGGAAACCGAAGCGGGCCTTGTGGGCCATGGAAAACGCTGCTGCCATGGCGGGCCGGTGGTCGGCGACGATGGCGTTGGGGGTGAAGTCCAACGCAGGAATTTCAATGGTCGTATCGGTGCCTTCGTAGCGGATGTGCGCTGTGACGTGGATGGTGATCGCGGCAGGCGAGACGCCCTGCGTGACCAACTCGGCAATGACCTGTTCGGCGAGACGCCGGCTGACAGCCCCGATCGCTTCGCCCGCCGCGCGCAACGGCTGATCGATGGCTTCGGCGCGCGTCGCACGAATTTCCGCGAGGCCCATACCGTATGCGGACAGCAAACCCGACAGCGGATGGATCAGCACCTTGGTCATGCCGAGCGCATCGGCGACGAGGCAGGCATGCTGCCCCCCGGCTCCGCCGAAGCAGTTGAGCGCGTAGCGCGTCACATCATAACCGCGCTGCACAGAAATTTTTTTGATCGCTTCCGCCATGTTAGCGACGGCGATGCGGATGAACCCGTCCGCGATCTCCTCGCGGCTGCGACCATCGCCAATCTCGCGCGCCAAGGCATCGAACTTCGCGGCAACCACGCCGGCATCGAGAGGCTGATCCTGCGAGGCTCCGAAAATACGGGGAAAGTGCCGCGGCAGAAGCTTTCCGACCATCACGTTGGCGTCGGTCACGGCCAAGGGACCGCCGCGGCGATAGCAGGCAGGCCCCGGATTGGCACCGGCGGATTCGGGTCCAACGCGAAAACGCGCGCCGTCGAATTGGAGCAGCGAGCCGCCCCCGGCTGCCACCGTGTGGATTAACATCATCGGCGCACGAATGCGTACCCCTGCGACTTCAGTCTCAAAGGTACGTTCGTAGGTGCCATCGAAATGGGCGACGTCGGTCGACGTTCCCCCCATGTCGAAGCCGATGGCCTGATCGAAGCCGGCCGCCTGAGCCGTGCGTGCGAAGCCGACGACACCGCCGGCAGGTCCCGACAGGATCGCGTCCTTGCCCTGAAACAGGTCGGCACCGGTCAGACCACCCGACGACATCATGAACATCAACTTGGCGCCGGAATTCTCGATATCGAGCGCATCGGCGACCTGTTCAACGTAGGTGCGCAGAATGGGCGACAGATAAGCGTCGACCACGGTGGTGTCGCCGCGTCCGACGATCTTGATCAGCGGCGAGACGACGTGTGAGACGGAAATCTGCTTGAAGCCGGCCTCTTTGGCTAGGCGCGCTACGGTCTGCTCGTGGGCGGGATAGCGGAAGCTGTGCATCAGCACGATGGCAACGGCGTCGATGTTCAGACTGCGCGCATCAGCGAGAACGCGACGCACCTGCACTTGGTCGAGTGGCGTCTCGACGATACCATCCGAGAGTACACGCTCGTCGAGTTCAGCGACCGACGTGTACAGCAATTCCGGCTTGATGATGTTGCGCGCAAAGATTTTCGGTCGATGCTGGTAACCGAGTTCGAGCATGTCGCGGAAGCCGCGCGTGGTGACGAGTAACGTCGGCTGACCCTTACGTTCGAGTAGCGCGTTGGTGGCGACGGTCGTGCCCATACGCACTTCACCAATCGAACCTCTGGGAATAGGGCTTTCGAGATCGAGTCCGAGCAGCGTGCGGATGCCGGCGACTGCCGCATCGCGATAAGCCTCCGGATTTTCCGAAAGCAGTTTACGTGTGTGCAGGCGGCCGCCGGGATCACGACCGATGACGTCGGTGAAGGTGCCGCCGCGATCGATCCAAAAATCCCAAGCGGTCCGGGTGCTCGACTGCATCGAAAGTCTCCTGGCGCGGGCGCGCGTGCATGGTCTCGATGCACTAAAGCTCAGATCGCGTTGCGTGTGAACATGCGCAGCGTCACATCGATGGTTACGTCGAGCGTGGCACGGGTGGACAACGCCGAACGGCCCTCGGCGCTGGCCCGATGGGCATGCGGCGTCATCAACAGCAGATCTGCGATGATCGTGGGCGACGCGAGATGGGCACTGGCACGCACCCGGGCTTCGCTCGCGAAGGTGTAGCCATCGGCATTCGCAACAGGCGCACGCTCAACGATACGCACCTGCGGGTAAATGATCTGGCGTAATTCGATGAGATGATCGGGGCCGGGATCGACGAGCAACACCTGTGCCCCCGGCGGCTGTACGGCCGCGAAACCTGCCCACAGTGGAAAGCCGAACAGGCACAGGATCAGATCGATACTGGCGGGCGGAAACGGCGGGCGGCGATTACTGGCGACGAGCCAGGTGGCAGGAACATCGCGCTTGGCGGCAGCCCGCACCGCCCATTTCGATACATCTATGCCGGCGAGACGAACGTCTGCCGCGCTTGAATGCGCGGCAAGGGCGGCGGCCAATGCCTGGAGATAATAGCCTTCGCCGCAGCCGGCATCAAGGATAGAGAAAGGGCCATTTTTATCGGCGGTTTCGATCGCTGATGTGGCCATCTCAGCCACTGCTGATGCGATGGGTGCATAGGCTCCGGTGTTCAAAAACTTGTGTCGGGCCGCCACCATGTCTTTGCTGTCGCCAGGGTCGAGCGAGGCCTTGTCGGCCACCGGCAGCAGATTGACATAACCTTCCTTGGCGCGATCGAAACTGTGACCGCGCGGACAAACCAGCGAGTTGCCACGCACCACCATCGCCGCCCCGTCGTGTGGGCAAATGAGGGATGAGGCGGGAGCGATGAGCATTTTTTTGCCATGGCTGTAAGAAGGAGGGCATTTGGGGTTCGCAACACCACATGATACGCTAACGGGTACTAATATTCGAGGTGATCATGGCTGATACGTTGAAGGAACTTCTCGATCGGGCAACGCAACTCGATGCCGAGGAGCGCTTCGAGTTAGTCGAACGTTTGATCGAAGTGGATGCTCCCAGCACATCAGATTGGAACTCGGCTTGGAGCGCCGAGGCACAAGACCGGCTGGCGAATTTTCATGCAGGACGAGATGTCACCTTCGATGCCGAGGATGTTTTGACTGAGGGACGGCGCCGACTTGCGGACAGTCGTAAGTCTTGATGCGAATCTCTTTTCTAAGACTGGCGCGACGAGAACTCTTTGTTGCGGCAGATTGGTACGAAGGCAGAAAAGAGGGGCTCGGTAGCGAATTTTATGCCGAAGTTAATGCCGCTCTTTCCTTGGTGGGTGAATTGCCTGACGCCCATCCATCATTAGGTGAAGATTTGCGCCGCGTTCTCCTGCGTCGATTTCCGTACGCTTTAATCTATCACCGGGACGGCGACACTATCGTTGTCGTGGCATGCGCGCATACGAAACGCCGGCCAGGATATTGGAAACGTCGATTGAGATAATTTGTAGCTACGACTGGCCCGTTAAACACCGTAGACAGTGACCTCGACAGACGCACCGAGTTGTGCGACGCGCGACAAGAGAGCCGACGAGATGCTGTAGGCAACAGACTTCGGTTCTCCGCCTGCCTGGATTCCGATGTTGAAGGCGCGGGCATCCGCGTAGTCCCACGGTTCGCGAGCAGAAGCTGGCAATCTCTCGACAAGATCAACGAATGCCGCGATGCAATCTTCCGGAGTTTTGAATGTTTGGGACACCTCAAAGCTGGCGAAATAACTTGGTTTGTGGTGCAACAAGATCTTGTCGCTCGCCAATGCTGCGATGAGCGGCAACAGGTCGTTGGCACCGCGCACCTCAAGATCGACGTTTAGAAACGTTGTCTGGGCTATGTGTGCATTACCGCTCAAGCCCACCACTTCGTCGGTACGGGGAAGTGGCCGGCGGCGTCTTCGATG
>JANYHG010000210.1 GCA_025359165.1 Hyphomicrobiaceae bacterium | reverse complement strand
GATCGGCGGCGGCGGCAATCTCGCCGGTCAGCTTAGCTTCGAGCGCGTTGAGGTCGTTCGACATGTGGCCTCGAATAAGACTAACGGCCTAGATCAGATCTACAACGCCGGCTGATCCGTCTCGGATGTCCGAACAAGCCGAAAACACGGCGCCGTTGTGCCCCTCCCTTGTGGGTAGGATCCAGGGCTCCACGCTCACCGAGGAAGCCGTAAGCATGATGAGGTCGACGGTTCGGACTCATTCGGCAACCGGCGAGTTCGGCGACCGGCGAGGATGGAATCCTAGGCACAAGGCCTAGGATAACGGATGTGCATCATGTCGCCGGATTGCATCAAGCCGATTTGACAGATGTGGCAGGCACTTTGCTCGCGTGCGCGGCGGCTTTTTCGACGATGGCTTTGAAGCCCGCCGCATCTTTGACAGCGAGGTCCGCCAGCACTTTACGATCGATTTCGATGCCGCCCTTGGTGCAACCGTCGATGAAGCGCGCGTATGTCATGCCGTGCTCACGGACAGCGGCGTTGATGCGCTGGATCCAGAGGGCGCGAAAATTGCGCTTCTTCACTTTACGATCACGATACGCGTACTGCATGGCCTTTTCTACAGCCTGCTTGGCGACACGGATCGTATTCTTGCGGCGGCCGTAATAGCCTTTCGCGAGCTTGAGGACTTTCTTGTGCTTGGCGTGGGCGGTAACGCCGCGTTTGACGCGTGCCATGGGATAGCTCCGAGATTAGAAGAGTGAGTGGTCAGTGGTCAGTCGTAAGTGGAAAAGAGCGGTCAACGTCGTGGCAAACCACGCACGACTGACGACTGACCACTCACCACTCACGAACAATCACCGCGCGTAAGGCATGTATTTCTTGACGATCCGCGCATCGGACTCGCTCAACACCATGGTGCCGCGCGCCGTACGAATGAACTTGGTCGTCCGTTTGATCATGCCGTGACGCTTACCTTGGGCTGCAGCGCGTACCTTGCCCGTACCCGTCATCTTGAAGCGCTTTTTGGCGCCGCTCTTGGTCTTCAACTTGGGCATTTTGCTCTCCGTATATGTGATCACGGGCCTGTCCGTCGATCGCAAGCGCGATCGACTGGCCCTCCGCATCGGCGGCGTTTGCGCCGTGTCCGCAGTCGCGGACGTGGGACTTTCGGCCCAAGTGGTGCAAGGCATCGCCGCCATCGATCCCTATAAATCGAGGCTTGGAGGGTGCTTCAGCCCGTATGATGGGATTCAAGCATTCAGAACCGCCATGGCATGCCCTGCCAGGCGGCTCGTGAAGTCGGTCTTATAGAGACACCGGCGGCGGTGCGCAACAGGGACTTTGCTCTCAGCGAAGGCAGTAACGCCAGCCTGCAACCAGAAACTGCTTTTCCGGCAATATACGCCCAAGATCACTTCTTCTCGTAGGGACCGTAAGACGTGCGATTGGACGGGCGGTGCCCGAATTGTGTGCCGATGCGGTACTGGCCAGTGCTGAGGCACTCCTGCAGTCCGAAACAGCGATCAACTTCGCACTTCCAGGTTGGAGGCGGTGTTACGGTGGCCTTGGCGCACAGGCTGAGACAGTAGGCATGAACGTCCGAGCACGTCTGCAGCGCCGGCGACTGGGCGCGGGCAGATTGCACGCCGAGCCACCCCAGGACGACGGCGGCCCCACCTGTCAGCACTCTCCGCGAGGTGTTCCCGATATTCCTAATCGACGCCACGATTTGAAAACTCCCTTCGCATCTATGCCAGCAGGCGGACAGATACGGCAGGAATACGTCGCTCTCAATGATGGCGATGCGATGAACACCCTCGCCGTAATGCCCTACTTACTCACATAGCGGCTGAACAGCGAGACAGGGAAATCGGCGGCATACCGCTCACCCGATGACACGCGAGGCGAATATTCAGGTCGCGGGCTCTGATCCGGTTCGACCGCTTTGCGATAGAGATGCCAAGTTGCATGCCCAAGAACCGGCAAGACAACGGCCAGCCCGACGAACAGCAACAACGATCCCACAAACAGCGCGGCGGCGACGATCAAGAACCAGAGCGCCATGATCAGCGGATTATGGGCGACGACGCGCAAAGATGTGAAGACCGCAGCACCGAACCCGACGTCGCGGTCGAGGAGCAGCGGAAACGAAATTACGCTCAGTGTGGCCGCGAGAAATGCGAATAGAAAACCTATGACGTTGCCGGTCACAATAAGCTGGTGGCCCGCCGGCGTTCCCAGCATCTTACGAGCAAATTGCACCGGAGAGGTCAGCGGCTCGTATCCGAAAGCCCCCACGTAGAGCGCGTGCGCGGTTGCGATCCAGACGCCGAAGAGGACCAGCAGCAGGCCGGCCAAGGCGGCGATCGACCGCAACGACGGCGAATGTAGCACGTCGAATACGTGCGACCACGAAGTATCCATTCCCAACTCGGCACGGCGGCTCAATTCGTAAAGACCTATCGCCGCAATGGGTCCCACCAGGGCAAATCCGGTCGCGAGAGGATAGAGGACCGGGAAAAGATCGTAGGCGAACGAAGCGCGCAGCAGCAACAAACCGACGATCGGATAGATGGCGCATAGGAACGCCACATGCGTCGGCATCGCCCAGAAATCATCGAGACCGCTTCGCAACGCCTGTTTGAGGTCGTCGACGCCAAGAGCTCTAACCACCGGCAACGCGTCGGCGGATGCATGCGTCGGCAAAAGAACATCTGTGCTGGCCATTTGTCACCTCGGGTGATCTGGCCGCGACCTCAGCAAGCGATCTTCAAAGTGCGAGCGCCCAAAGGCCTGCAGCTCGTTTCAGTTGCCGGGAGTATTTCCGCAAAAATGTTTTCCCGACAAAAAGGACAAGAACGAAGAGCCAAGGTCGTTCCGTTGTTCAACGAAAAGGCGAACGGCCTAAGAGATATGCCATCGTGCCATCACAGTCCCCGAGAGGCTATGGCAAACAGCGACGAGCCAGATCACTTCTCGGAGAGGGGACGACACGTGCGGTCGCCTGAAACCTTTGATCGGCCCCCTATTGGATCGGCTTGGGTTTGGCTGCCGCGACGACACGTCCGAGGCGACCGAATACTTCCGACGAGACCCGGCCCGTCGGTTTGAGGCCTGAATCCAGTTCGAACTCCCGAATGGCCCGCGAAATATCCTCGCCCGTTTTTCCATCGATACGGCCGACCTGGTAACCCAGCGCCGCAAGCGATTGCTGCACGGTCCGCATGACAAGTTCAGCCTGTGGTGAACGCACCCGCCCGGCAGCAGGGTCGACAGCCTCGTTCGGCGCACCACTCGCCCCGAGCAGCAGGCGCGACAGCACCCGTTCCGTGGCCTCGCCCGTCAACGCCATGCGATGATCATGCTCGAAGGCCATGATTGCCGCGCGGGTGACGAGACCGGGCACGCCATCGGAGGTCAACGGGCCGTAATTCTGCAGGTTCAATTCGCGCTGCACGGCCTTGATGGTTTCGGGGTCACCTTCGGCATCTGGCGCTTCCGGCAGTTTGTCGCCGGGCCGGTTGGCCTGCGCTGCGTCCGGCCGCAGGCGGGCGAAGCGTCGGGGCCCCTGCTCCATCGGAAGCGACGCGGCACCGGGAAGTGGCGATGCTGGCTGCAGGCGCGTCGCCGCTTGAGATGGCCGCTCCGGCGTGCCGTTTACGACGGCAGCAGATGCGATCATGGCGGTTGCTGTTGCCGTTGCCGACTGCGACGGTGAGAGCGCCAAACGCTGCCGCCGCTCGAGTTCGATCCGGTCCGTCTCGACCGTAGCGCGCGCCGAGACGCCCGACGGCAACGACGGCTGCATCAGCATGACGTTAGCGGTCACGCCGCCGATCAACAGGCTGAACCCACCGAAAATGTATCGCAGATGTATTGGCGACATGAGCCTACTCCCGCCGCCGGCACAAACCCCCGGAGACATCGCCGGCAGTATTGGTGCTCAAAGTAAACGAGACGTTAACGGCACCAGCCCGCATGCCGAATCCCGAGGACTGTGCCCGACAATCGGCGGCATTTTATTAAAATGAGCTTCGAATGCAGGGCCGCGCTTAAGCGTGGCGGCAATGGATAACTGGTAAACCTGAGTATCTACTCAAGGACAGTCCATGCTCTTCATTCGCACGACACTCCTGCTCGGCCTCGGCGTTCTGATCCTTCCGACAGATCGCGAAAGCCAGGAAACCGTCTACACCGGCGCTAAAACGGCCGTGCACTGGACCGTCACGTTCTGCGAGCGCAATCCCGACAGGTGTGTGGAGGGCAGGCAGGCCTGGTCGGTATTCGTCAAGAAGGCCGAATTCGGCTTCAAGATGGCAATCGATTTGCTGAACGAGCGCGATCAACCAAAAACGCTGACGAATGCCGGGCCGTCATCGCCCGACACCGCCGCGGCGGCGAACCTGCACACTACCCCCGCAGCGCCGTTCAAGCGCTCATCCGAGACGATGCAGGCTCAGCCCCTCGAGGCTGCCGCACGCCTCAGAACCGCAAGGGTCGGCAACTAAGTCCAACGACTAGGTCCAGCGGCTGACCATCGATCACTCACCACGCTCGGCGTTGGTGACACGCGGCACTCCATTGCGTGTGTATTTGTCGATGACGGTGCGCGCCTTGGCTGCCACGCTGTCGGCGATGGCAGCCTGTCCTTCGGCAGTCGGATGGAAGGCACCGGAATACGTACTCGCAAGCAACAACTGTACCCACTCCAGCCCCTGCTGCTTCAGCACACTTTGCATCATCGATTGCGGCACGTGAAAATGCCCGGTCAGGAACGCGTCGTTGGGTGTGCGAAACCACCGTTGACGCGTTGCATATGCGCGCCATTCGGTTGGATTGTACGGATCCCAGCGCCCGTTGATGAAGAGCGGAAGGCGCAGATCGTCTGCGGTGTTGAGAGCATCCCGCGACCAGCCTGCGCAGAGGCCACGCCCGCGAAAATCTGCCCGATGCGCATCGGCGAAGCTCCAACCGTAAACCTTGGCGCTGTCACGCATGATACCCTGAAGACGTTCGGCGGCGACCGACGCCTCGGCAGATTTTTCCTTACTTAGGTAAAAATCCGAAAGTACCGTCATGCCGGAGGTCCCGTCGGGGCACAGCGAACGACCGTCCTCGAGCAGCACCAGCGGCGGATAGGCAGTGAGGATGACGCGGTCCGACTCGTTCCACGGGATATGCACGAGCGAATGGAACGCCCGGTTCAGCGCCTTATAGCGGTCGGTCAGCAAATCGAGCCCGGCCTGTGCTTCGGTCAAGCCTTGCACCTGCCCGAACCAACCGCCGAGACTGCGCAGCGAAGACTTGTCGGTCAGAACGGCATTGGCGACTAATCGAGAAAAACCGATATCGTTACCGCCGAGCGACAAAAACAGCAGATCGATCTTTCGCGATTTCTCCGCCGCGCACTTTCGCAGCACCAGACCGCCCTGCAGTTCCTGCAGGCGACCGTTCATGTGGTACGCCTCGGGTAAATCGACATTCGGGGCGTCCGTCGTTCCGCACTGCGCCACTGCGGCCGCCGAAATCTGCGACAGTTCGGGCGGATTGGGCACCCACTCGTGCCCTTTGTAGCGCAGGAACGCACCGAAGATCGTCTCGCCGCCGGAACAGGCAAAGCCGACGAACGTGACGGCGCGATGCGGCTCCTCGACACCGAGCTGCAACGCCGCGCGCAGCTGATGCGAGTAGAGGGACCGATGGCAGGCCTGGTCGAGCCATCGTGGATTTTCCTCGATGAAGGCCTTGTCGCCGATTCGGGTCCAGTTGCCTGCCCGAGCGGGGTATCCAACCAAAGGTGGCTGGTCCTTATTGCGCAATCCGTATTCGGCGGTGCGATCCGAAGAAAGTCGAACGGGCACGTCTGGATTGCCCTCGCCGGATCCGAAGCTGTCGCCCATCCCGACGATGAACAGATCTTCGACCTTTGCCCCCGTGGTCGCCACCTGCTGGCCACCGACCTCGACCGTGATGGTCGCGCCGGCAGGGTATGGAATTTCCAACTCTACCGGCGTGTCGCAGGGCACGGTGATCGCAGCGCCACGTTTACGGCCGCCCTTGGGGGCGGTCAGCCAGGTACAATCGACCGTGGCGCCGTCGGGTACATCGGCGATTGTGGCACGGATCTTGTGGCTTTTCGGGTTGGCGTAGTCGGTGAGACCTGGGCAGCCGTATCTGTTTTTGCTGTGATCCCAGCACGCATTTTGCCACATCGAACTGGCCCATCCGTCGGGATGGCGTTCAGCCAGGGCGCGCTCGGCGCTCAAGATCGGTGTGCGGCGCTCGTCGTCGGTGAGCGATTCGAACGTGGCACGGTGCACTTCTGCGTCGGTCGGATCGGTAAAGAGTCGAAACGGATTGGTGACGCGCCATTTGATCTCGGGCTCAGCCGATGCCGATCCGCTCGCCCCGCCAACGATGGCGCAGACGACGAACAGCAAGATCAGGACCCGCCACGCGCTTCGGCAAAAAGACAATTGTTCGGTGTTCGACATCGTGGGCCCCATTCACAACCGACCCGACACATGGGCAACCGCTATGCGCCACACTCGCGTCAAAGGTGCAAGTTCGGCGATGTCGCGCATCGGACTTCGCCAATGACGCTCGATCGACCGCAGATGCGGCGAGACGATGGCAAGCGGCAACAAGGGGACCCGTTTCTGTCGGGACAACACTTTGAACTGTACACGCAGCGTGTCGAGTGCATTGTGGATTTCAAGGCTGATGTGCGCAACCAAAGCCTGTCGCGCGGCGGGATCAGCGCCCCGACCCTGCCCCATGCCGAACCGCTGCAATAACGTCGAGGGCAACGGCGTCCGTGCTGACGACACGACCTCGGGCAATCGCGTCAATATCCGTGTCCAGCCGAAAGCCCGCCCGGCAAGCGCGCCCATCGCTCCTGCTGAGCCGGCAGGAACACCGGCAATCCGCAGTGCCAGCTCGAACGGGACAGCTTCGGTCTTGGACAGATAACCGTCGAGCGAAACTTCGTCCGGCATCGGGTCATCATAGAGATCGAACGCTCGCGCCTCGGTCATCGCCACCAGCATCGGCAGTGGGAGCGCAAAGGCGTGAACGGCATCGCCGAGCGCATCGGCGAGCGGACTGCCGATGCGGTCACCCTTGCCGATCAGCTCCAAAGAGTCGCGCCACCATTGCAGTCGGATTTCCCCGAGCATCGGCTGCGTCGCCGTTGCCGCAATGCGCCCGAGATCCGCAGCAAAGGAGGCGAGCGCCAACAATGCGGCGCGTTGTGGTTCGTGCGCCAGCGTCGCTGCCAAGTAACGCTCCGGCTCGAAGGCACGCGCGAGTTCGATCAATTCACCACGCCCGTTGTCGTGCGGACCGGATGGCGGTGCCGCTCTCACGCAAAGTCTTCCTGTACGTGCACAGAATTTCCGATGGAACCCATGGTTAATCCCGACGTTTGCCCGTCAGCCTGCACGACAAAGCTCTGCAGTCTGCACAAGGATTGCTCACATGCGGCCGTCACGCGAATTGCCGACCCTCTTTATTTTGGCGATCATTTCCTGCAGCACGCACTCGATAACTGCGGCAGCACGCCAGTTCGACAAACCGTCGTACTACCCCCATTGGGTTTCGCGCGACGGCAACCTTTCCGACAAAACCTTGCGCCGTTTGGCACCTGGCACCATCGTCGGGGTACATCATGCCTGGAGCTTGATGGAGCTGCGGCGCATCCTCAATGCATCAGGCAAATTCAAGCTGTCCTGGTACGTAGAAGCCAACGTCCAGGAACGCAACGATCCCGCGCCCCGCGGCATGCCGGTCGCAGATCGCATCGCAGCCGCGAAGAAGAAGCAAACCGCCCTGGCCAAGGAGTATGCACTCGACAGATTTGCCAACCTGATAGAACTCGACGGCGCTCGCGACAAGTACGAAGGTCAACTTCGCGGTCGCGGCAACGGGCGCAACGACTGGGTCGCAGATGCGAAAGCCGCAAAGTCGGCAGGGTTTCGTTTTGTCGCCAAGAGCCCGACCTACGCCCACGTCAAAGCTCTGCGCAAAACGATCGGTGCCGACTTCGTGCCGCACATCGTTTTCGAAGATGTCACCGGCAACCTCAACGATCCCAATCCCGGCTACCAAGAAGACGCTAAAAAGCTGGCTGCTGCCGGGGAAAGCATGACCCTCGTCGTGCACGAAGGGTCATACGGCGATTTTCCCGGAACGCCACTCACCAAGGCCCGGGCAATCGTCAAAGCAAACTTCGATTTCCCTGGCGTCGAGACCTATTGGGGCCGCGCATCGTCCGATCTAGATTTCGTGAAACTGAAGAATTTCGAGATGCCCGATATACCGGATGCGCCGCCCGCTACTCCGCCTGCTCCGCCCGTTGCCGTAGTTCCAGCGCCGCCCGATCTAGAACGTTTGCCTGCCGAATAAAAGCGTTTCAGCCTTCAGCGATGTCTTCGTTCCACAATTCAGGCTGTTCGCGGATAAATCGCTCCATCAGCGCGATGCAGTCGGGATCGTCGACGATGACGACTTCTACGCCACGCTCGCGCAAAAACTCGGGGTTACCGGCGAAGTTGCGCGCTTCGCCGACGATGACGCGTGGAATTGAAAACTGGATAATCGTGCCCGTGCACATCATGCATGGCGACAGCGACGTGTAGAGAGTCATCTTGCGATACGACTTCTGCCGTCCCGCCTTGCGCAAACAATCCATTTCACCATGGGCGATCGGATCGCCTTTCTGCACACGCTGGTTTCGGCCCTGCGCAATCAGTCGATCGCCTTCCGCCAGCACGCTACCGATCGGGCATCCACCTTCGTTGAAACCGGCCAACGCTTCGTCATAAGCCAATCTGATGAATCGTCGGTCGGCATCTGTGAGTACGGACATCGTGTGCCTCTAAGTCGATGGGCTTCCTAAGGCGGAAGCAGGTAGTCCCGCACAGGCACTGTACTTGGCGTCGAGATACGCAAGATAGGGTTCGGTCGACATCTTTGCGCCGGTTGCCCGTTGGACAAGTTCAAGCGGGGTGAATTTGCGGCCATGGCGATAGACGTGGTCACGCAACCAGCCGTGCAGTGTCGAACATTTCCCCTCCGCCAACTCGTCCGGTATCGACGGGTGCTTCGCTGTCGCAGCACTGTAAAATTGCGCCGAGAGAATATTGCCTATGGTGTAGCTCTGAAACGCTCCGCCGATGATTCCGCCGAACCAATGCACGTCTTGCAGGCAACCGTCGCTATGAGTAGGGGAGGACACGCCGAGGTCTTGCGCATAGCGCGCGTTCCAGGCCTCGGCCAAATCCGCGACCGCCAAGGTGCCTTCCAGCAACGCACACTCGAGATCGAAACGGATCATGATGTGCAGGTTGTAGGTCAATTCGTCGGCGTCGGTGCGAATCAACGACGGCTCGACGCGATTGATGGCGCGATAGAACGTCTTCATCGGAATACGCTTCAATTGCTCCGGAAATTGTTTTTGCAGGAGCGGATAGGCGTAGGTCAAAAATTTCTCCCCCCGACCAACGATATTTTCCCATAATCGCGATTGGCTTTCGTGCACCCCCGCCGAGGTGCCGCCAGCGAGGGGCGTCCGATCGAGTTCGGCCGCAACGCCCTGCTCGTAAACGGCATGGCCGGCCTCATGCAGTGTCGAATAAAGCGCTTCCGCGAGATCATCGGCTTTGACGCGCGTCGTGATACGCACATCGCCCGTCGCAAAGGACGTGCAGAACGGATGTGGACTTCGATCGAGACGGCCGCGTGTGAGATCGAACCCAAAGTGCTCCGCCATTTTCAAGCCGAAGGCGAGTTGCTTGGGTTCCGGGAAATGCTGCAGCAGACAAGCGTTGTCGCATGGCTTTCGAGCGGTCGCCGAGGCGAGGAAAGTGACGAGATGCGGTCGCAGCGCATTGAACAGTGCACGCACATCGGCAACCGTCATCCCGGGCTCGGCCGCATCGACGAGCGGGTCCATGATGTGGGCGGTATTGCCGAACTTCGATGCGAGCTCTCGGGACAGGTCGACGCCGGTGTTGAGAAAGGGCAGCATCCGCGCCAGATCGTTGGCCGGCCGCGCTTCGGTCCATGCCGTGTAGGCGCTGTTGCCGTGCGCAGAAATGCGTTCGACGAGAGCTGCCGGGATCTTGATCGCGCGCTCGAAATCTCGACGGGCGACGCGAACGAGCGCGGTATCGTCATGATCGTCGGTGCGCACGGTCGTGATGCCGTCGAGCTGGTCGAGCAGCCGGCCCAGCGCAGGATCGATCGATTTTTCATGGGCAATGCGATTGAGCGTCGCATTCTGTCGCCCGCGCGCAGCGCCACCGCCCTTCGGCATATACGTCGCCTGGTCCCAGTTCAGAACTGCCGACGCCGCTTTGATGTCTGCGATTTCGCCCAGTCGCTGCCGCAGTTCGGCGAGCCTTTTTTCGACAGAACGTGTCGATGATCCCGCCGTGGCAGCCGTGACCGTCGTACTTTTCGTTTTAGAACTCTTTGGCGACCGCAAAGTCGTTCGAGAAGCAGATTTGGAAGCCATCACAACCTCGATTTCGAACTATCGCTAGCAATGGCTGGCGATCTCGACAAGCGCAATGAGGCTCGATGCTTGAAAACTTTACTCGCGTGATGTTTTGATCGGCGCGGCATCCCACAGACGTACTGTGCCGTTGTTTTCCGCGGTCGCGATGCGGCGCCCGTCGGCTGCAAACGCAATGGCGTGGACACCGGGCGTCCGCTGCGGAGCCGACGCCAGCAACCGACCACGTTTCGCATCCCAGATCTTGAGTATGCCGTCCGACCCGATCGAGGCGAGAGCATCACCCGACGGCGCGTAGCTCAAGGCGGTGACCGATCCGGCATGTGCTTGAAAACTTTTGATGAGACGGCTCGACGCCGTCGACCAGACGCGGATCTGACCGTCCGACCCGGCCGATGCCAACGCACGACCGTCATCGGGACTGTCGAGCGCGGTGATGGCGGCAGCATGGCCGCGATAGCTCCGGATCTGCGACAGCCCCTCGGAGCTGGTCAACCGGATGGACTTGTCTGCCAGCGCATAAGCGACCGCGTCGCGCGCCGAAACGCGCACCAGTGAGGTGACCGCCCCGCTGTTGTCGCTGACCTGCAGCGGCACTGCAGGTGTTTTTCTGCTCCATACCGCGATCGACCCATCGCGGCTGGCGGCGATCATCTGATCGGTTTCAGGAGCGAAAGCGACGGCGGTCAAAGCCTCCCCGTTCCGGCGGAATGAAACGATCCGCTCGCCTTTGTCGAGGTCCCACAGCACGACCGTCCCGTCGCTGTGCCCTGTCAGCGCGCGTGTATCTTGGGCTGCCAATGCCGTGGCCGCCCCCTCGGGCAGTGCAATCTTCTTCAGCGATGCACCTGTCGTCGCATCCCAAACACGCAGCGTCGCATCCGTGCCGATCGTCACCACTCGACGGCTCTCACCCAAAAAGTGTACGGCCTTGACCGTGCCCGTAGGGCCGACAAGCTGTTGCGTCGACTGGACGAGTTGGGCGTTGGACGCCGCTGCGGAAACAGCAACGGGCTCGGCCCGGGGCACCATCGCAATCACGTGCGGCGACGTCGCCGCGCTCGCATGGGGACGGGCCGCATCGACGTTCGTTCCGGGCAATCGATCCCGCCAGTTGTCCTGGTAGATCGTGAACATGCTCGCGACCGCCACGCCGATCGAAAACTTGAAGATCAAGCCGCGCCACGGATTGCGCAGGAAAAACCAAAGCCGGCGTTGACGCACGGGACGGCGCCGCTCCAGCGGTTGCGGCAGTCCTCCGGGAGACGCTGGCACACTCTCGATCACGACAGGTGTCGGGTGATCGGCCAGCGCAATTGCGACTTTGGGCTTGCGCTCACTCTTAGATTTGCTCCCGGCCAGTGCATCCGAGGGATTGGATACCGGACGGGCAGCCACCGGCGTCGGTGCGCCGCCGTAACCGAGGCCGAATCGCTGGGCTGGTTCCACGGCCGCCAGCGCGGTGGCCAAGTCGGCGGCCCGCTCTGGCGGGGCAGCGCCTGCTTTGCCCGGCGGCACGACTTTGGCCTTGCGCAATCCGTCGGCAAAAACCGGCGCGACGACGGGCACTGCCTGCACCACTGGCGGCAACGGCGCGATAATTTCGGTGGCAGCGGCGGCACCGGCATCGGCTTTTTCCGTTGGCCGTTTGATGCCGAGCACGTCGCCGATACGCGCGCGCGCAGCCTTTGCGGCAACCGGTTTGGGATCGGTCGCGAACAGTTGGCCGCGCCACTCGGATATAGACTGCGGCCGCTCTCCGATCTCGAGCCGCAGCGCCTTGTCGATGGCGGCCAGAAAGCCTGCCCTATAGCTGCCGATGGCCGAATCTCGTGCGGCGACATACTCATCGTTGACCATTCGCGATGGCGCATCCGGCGGCCGCTTGCCGCAAACCGCCTGATAAAAGGTCGCCGCCAATGCATAGATGTCGGTCCACGGCCCTTGCTGCCGCGTGGTCGATGCATACTGCTCGTAGGGACTGTAGCCGGGCTTCACCAAGGCGCTCACCGTGCGCGACGCCGACGCGATCTCGCCCCGCGCCGAGCCGAAGTCGATCAATACAGGTGTCTTGTCGCGCCGCACGATGACGTTGTCGGGCGCGATATCACGGTGCAGAAAGTCACCCTTGTGGATGACGTCGAGCGCATCGAGCAGCGGGCCCAGCAACGCGTCCAGTTCCGCCTGCCGTGGAGCGCGTCCCAGACCACGCAGCCATGTCTTGAAGCTGCCGCCCTCCTCGAACTGCAGCACCATGTAACCGGTATTGTTGGCGCGAAAATATCTGAATACACGCACGATGTTGGGATGATCGAAGCGCGCCAAGGTCTGCGCTTCCTCGATGAAGCGATCGAGGCCCCACTTATAATCAGCGGCGCATTCTTTCGACCGTGGAAAAGCCGCGAGTTCGTTTTTTCGCGCTGCATAGTCGGTCGGGAAATATTCCTTGATCGTCACCTGACGTGCGAGCGCAAGTTCGTCCGCGAGATAGGTGATGCCGAAGCCACCCGCGCCAAGCACACGCTTGATGCGAAAATCGCCAGCCAGTTCGGTGCCGCTCGGAAGCGCGACCAGATTACTCATCGTCAGGCGCCCCCCGGCGTTTGCGCCATCACGCGCTACGGCGTCGACTTAGTCCTACTACCGAATGGGACGCAACAATATGGCGGAACAATGGGTGCAACCAAGTTCGTCGGTGCAAACAACTCCGGCTCACGAGCAAAAGACGCGAAGCTCCAGCCGGACGCGCAGTCGGCACAGCGACCATATTTAACCAAGCCTCACCAGGAAACAATAGTTCGCGCAATACGTTAGCCCTCAACTAAAGGAACATCAAACAATTGGAGACGCACATGTGGTCTAAATCGCGTTTGGCAATTCTTGCATTGGTGGTGTCTGCGGGCACTGCTTTGGCTCAGGGTGCAGGCGGCGGCGGTGGTGCTGGCGGTGGCGCAGGGGGTAGCGGCAGCGGTGGCGGCGAAAGTCCGGGTGCAGCAACAGGATCTGCCGGATCGGGCACGGTGACGACGCCGACAGATCCACGAACCGAATCCTCCGGTGGCAACAACGAGCCGAAGAAGATCAACCCGAACTGAAGTTGTGACCCACGTCAGGCGATTGCATTTCGTTGTGCGTGACTACGTTACGCACAACTCTTTGCTGGCATGCGGACTGCCGTCGTCATACGTCAGCGAAATGGTGCCGTTCGTGGTCACGGTATTGCCGCGATGTGGCGTAAAAGTTACCATGGATTTATAAGTGCCCAATGGCGGAGCGGGAAACGACAATGAGCAAAGACAGCGACGGATCTGATCAGGGCGGCAAAGCGCAACACCGATTTCTCGGGTCTCTCAAAGATGCACTGATGGCCGCAGGTCGTGGTGAATCTGCTGGCGACCAATTGCCTGTTGTCCCGGTTGCCCTTGCCGATGGTGGACGCACACCCCCGCCCGGCAAAGCCGAGCCGCAGCCGATGCCGGTCGTCAATAAAGCAACTGCAGTGGATGCTGAAACGGTCGCCGTCCCGGCCAAGCCAGCACCACCACCGGCGAGAAACGGCGACTCGTTCGCTGAGACCATGACCAGAGCCATTCGTGGCAGTGATCCGCGCAAAGCCGCCCCCGGCGGTCCGGCACGCACCCAACTCGTTCGTGGCCGTGTCGAGATGGCGCGTGGCGAATTCCACCAGGATCCGGTCGTCGGCTGGCTGGTCGTTGTCGGCGGCGCGGGGCTCGGCGCGTTTCGGCCGATTTTTGAAGGTAACAACACCATCGGCCGTGGTCGCAATCAGCGGATCGCGATCGACTTTGGCGACGAAACGATTTCGAGCGAAGAGCAAGCCTATATCCGTTACGATTCCTCCGATCGCAGCTTTCTGTTCGTACCGAACCTTTCCAAAACGAACGTCGTCTCGATCAACAATCGCAAGCCGACGGCTGCCGTCGCGCTGCAGGCGATGGATGTGATCACGATGGGTCGCACCCAGCTTGCGTTCGTGCCATTCTGTGGTGCAGATTTCGATTGGTCCGAGCTTGCAGACGCGAAGGCCTGAACGCGCTTCGCGCCCTGCTAAACGAGCGCAAAGGTTTAGGGCAATGAGGTCAGGTGCTGTTCGAACTCGCAATCCGCGCTAGTCAAGGCGCTCGCCGCTCTCAGGAAGACGCAGCCGTTGCGTGGCCGCCCCGCGACGTCCGCAGCGGCGGAACGTGCAACGGGGATTTGGTGCAAGGTGTCATGGGCGACGTTTCGCTCGTGTCGGCGGATCTCCCTCGACGCGTTGCCGCCGTTCTGTGCGATGGCATGGGCGGACACGTCGGGGGCGCGTTGGCAAGTCGCACGGCCAGCGGAGCATTTTTGCCATCTCTGTTGGACCTTGGCGGTACGACTCGCGATCGCCTCATGCGCGCGCTCGAACAGGCCAACATCGCATTGACGGATCAAGTCAACCGCAACCCCGCCTTGAACGGCATGGGATCGACGCTCATCGGCGCAGACATCGATGCGAACGGCCTGTCGTGGATCAGCGTCGGCGATAGCCTGCTGTATTTGTGGCGCCGCGGCGAAATCGCGATGCTCAACGCCGATCACTCGCTCGCGCCTGAAATCGACAAACTCGCCTCGTTGGGGAAAATCAGCTGGGCTGCGGCCCGCTCGGATCCACGCCGCCATTATTTGCGCTCTGCATTGACCGGCGATGAAATCGAAATGATTGATCTCAGCGAGTGCGCCGCGCCGTTACTCGCGGGCGACGTCGTTTTGCTCGCCAGCGACGGCCTCAATTCACTTGATTTGGAGACGATCGCTGGCGTCGTCGGCAACTGCGCCGAGCAGGATGCGGCGACGATTGCCGAGCATTTGCTTTCAGCCGTCGATGCTGCCGGCCATCCGCATCAGGACAACACCACCATTGTCGCCATTCGCGTGTTGGCAGAAGCGACGCCAAACCAGACTCCAGATCATGTGTGACCGCTGCGGTGCCGGCATGATGTTTTTCGGGTTGGCGGAGCCGCAGAAAGCCATGCTGGAAAGTTACAAGGCCGCGTTGCAAGCCGGCTGGACCTCGCGCGCTATCGCCGCATCTCCGTCGAAGACGATTGAAGCCGTCGATGCCGATCCAAAGGCGTTCCTGGCACTGCTCGCCGATCGGACTTCAGAAGCGCCCGGTAAACTGACACTCACCCGCTGGATGTGGGACGGCGAATTTTGCGGCGAACTGCAGCTACAGTTCGATGCTACCGCCACGGGCGTTTCCAGCGTTCACGTTGCTTGCGTACCGTGGAAGCACGGCCACGATTACGAAGGGCGCGCACAGCAACAGGTTCGTCAGGAACTCATGGCCTTTGGCGTAGACGCTGCAGCAGTGACTGCTATGCTGGATCGGTAGCTGCCGATCCTTTTAATTCCCGTCAGCATGAGGAATTCATGCCGAAATCAGATACGCCCGCAGCAGCTGATCGGAACACCCCGGTGCGACCACTAGAGGCGCGCGATAAAGCTGCGTGGCTGCCGTTGTTCAAGGCCTACATCGAATTCTACAAAGCGACTGTCGCCGATGACGTCATAGACGAGACGTTTGCGCGGCTTCTATCGGGAACCCAAGGATTTCATATCGGCCTCGTCGCCGTCGATACAAACGACAATCCGATCGGTTTAGCCCACGTCTTATTTCACCGCTCGACGTGGGCGAAAACTTGGTACTGCTATCTGGAAGATCTCTTCGTGAGCCCCGACATCCGCGCCCGAGGGGTCGGACGCGATCTGATCGAAGCTGTCTATCGGGAAGCCGATCTGCGGGGCGCAACACGGACCTATTGGAGCACACAGGAGTTCAATTATAGGGCGCGTGGACTTTACGATCAGGTCGCCACGAAATCACCGTTTCTCCAATATCGCCGCTAGCTTCTGATTCGTGTGCGTTTTTCGCACGCGTGCCTGCGATGCACCGCGACTACACTGCATCGCAGAATCTCCCAGGCTTTGTAGAGGTGCCCGGCGACTCATGTTACTTCAGTCAAGCAACCCGTACGCGTTTCACCAAGATATTACTGCTGGGAAACGGACCAATGCGGGACACATTTGCAGCGGAGCAAGGACAAGACGCGTCCGTAAGCTTGTTCATGCATGGGCGTGCCCTTCGCGTCATTGCGACCGGCTGGTTCGTCACCGCCGCAGCAATGAACTGCAGCGCTGCGACACCTGAATTAATCGCCCCAGTCTGCGCCGCTGCGACCGAAGCAACCGTATCGATGCTCTCCGATCGTTTTAATACCGCACTGCAAACCCGTCACCCTGATCGCATGTCGCGGCTCTACGCGGCTGATGCAGCATTTAAAGGCTTCGCCTCGTCCGTCCCGCGCACAGAGTACGCGACTGTGCGCGCATATTTTCTGTATTTCCTGCAATTTGAACCGGTCGCAAAATTCGAGGAGCGGCAGATCGAATTTGGCTGCAATTTTCTCGTCGATGCAGGAAATCTGACGTGGACGCTGAAAGCTAGCGAACTTGCACAGCCGCAGAAATTGCCGGTGCGCTATCGTATCATCTACGAATACAACGGCAGTGACTGGCAGATCGCCGAACACATCGAGGAACTGACGATTGCCAACGCCGACGAGGTCGGCTTCACTGTGCCCGATCCACAGTCGCCACGCGTACCGGTGGCGGTCGCTCCCGTGTTGGCACCCGTCGTTCCTGCTGTCGCTGGATTTCTGAAACGCAGCAACGACGAACCCAGAGCAGTATCCCGTCCACTGATTGAAAAGCGTCGGCAAGAGCCCGTCAAAAAGGCTACGCCAAGTCCCGAAAACAGTACTGCCATCAAGCCAGACGCGTGGTCGATAGAGTATTCAGGGCGCTGATGCTCAATAAGTTAACTCGATCACAGTGATGCGATTGTCTTTCATCGGCCAAGTGCGCGCGGCGATCGATTCTGCATTGAAGCGTCCGACGACAGTTTGCGGTGTCGCGTCCGGCAAAAGCAACTTGCTGGTCGAGACGCTTGGCACACCCTCGGGAATACCTGACGCAGGCTTGCCACCCAACTCGACGATATCGCGCCCCGCCCCGAAATACCCACGTGGTCGCTGCAGATAGACGACGCTCGCAGCGTCGGCATCCCCCTTCGCCAACGGCTGCGGGCGAAAATGCAAAACGTTAGTCGTGCGCGGGAACGCCGAGCGATATATGTGCGTGATTGGCTGATCAGGCACTTCTATGACGAACTCGTAGCTCTGGTCGGGCGATGCTTTGAACGGCCCCCACAGACCATCTGCGCCTACGGTTTTCTGATGCACAACCTCGCCCTGTCGCGAACCGTCGGCTGCCATCGTCGCATAGACGGTTACCTTGGCTCCGGCGACACCCGTGTTGGTAGGTGATCCTGCTTCGAAACTCGACACCTTTCCGTTGAGCATAGCCTGAGCTTCGGGCACAATTTCAAGCGTCGACGGCGCCTTCCCGGTGACCGCTTTGTAGATCTTTGCAAACGCTTCCGGCGCGTATCCGGTCTCACGGTGATCGAGCTTGGGCAACACGATGTTCTCGGCACCAGCCAATTCGGGTCCGGCATATCCGACGCCGGTGGGTGTTCCGGGTTGCCCGAGATATTTCCCATCCGGCTGCGCGAACTTGTCGTTGTCGACGCTGCGGATCGTCACGAAGCGCACTCCGGCCACCACTTCCCCCGGCGTACTGTTCAAATCGCGCATCAAGACCGATGCGCCGTTGAATTCGCTGCCAACCAGAAATTTGTTTGAGACCACGACGCCGTGGTTCACCGCACCGCAAATGACCGCGAGTGCGGTGTGCGTCGCACCGCCACCGTTCTTGATGTAGTTGCGCACCGTGTTGCCACCGCGCGATTGCGCCACGAGCACGACTTTCTCAGCGCCGGTCGACATCCTGACCGCTGCAACCTCCTCGGCGAGTTGCCGCATGACGTCGGCACTCGACGAGCGCCCGGGCATCGCCGTGCCGTCGACCGCTTGCGCCGAGGGATTCTTGAGATCGACGGCAAACATCAGTTCAGGCGGATAGCCATTGCTTTCGAACCGCCAGATCGTCGTTATCCAGAGGCCGGCCGTATCGCCGTTCCCATGCACGAACACGATAGGCAAACGCGCACCCTGTGCACTCGCGGCGATGGGCCAGGTGATCGGAATGGTGGCCAACGGCACAGTGGCTGCGGCGCTGAGTAGTGAACGGCGCGACATCAGCAGCATCGGCAAACTCCCCTGTTTTAATGCTGAGCTTATGCGACCGTCATTTCGCTCACAAGCAACGTATGAATAAAGTGCCGTCGCCCCATTAACGCAAAAGTCCGCAGCAGAGGTCACCCTCCACTGCGGACTTTCATTTCCGTCGGGACGCCAATCAGCTTTTGGCTTTACCGGCGATGCACTTCTTGCGGAACGTTTTGCGTTCCTTGCCGTGCAAGTTCTTGGTGTTGGCTTCAGAAGAACAGGCAAGTGACGCTTCACTGCGCGCCTTGCCCGACTTCAGGGCCTTCTTGACCTTTGCAGTGCGCGTCATCGGTTTAACCGATGGCGTTGCAGTCGGCGAGGGTGCTGCGGTGGTAGCGGGCGCGGCAGGCTTCGGTTGCGTCGACGACGGGGCTGTCGGCGTTGCCTGAGCGAAGGCTGCACCTGCCGAGATGACGAGGGCCATCGCGGTCGAAGTGACGAGGGTCGAAAATTTCATGACTATGCTCTCCAGGTTTTCTTCATGCCGCACGGTGTACTTTGGTGCGTGAACCAACGCTTAACACCTACGATCGCGCTACAGATGTGCTCACGACATAAAATAATAACGGCGTCGGCTGAAGTAACTGTTTCAAAACACAAGTGCAATTTGAAACAGCGCTGCACCGCGACAATCAATGCCCTCGTCGGGATGCGGCAATCATTTGTAAGTAAACATTTTTTCGGAACGGTACCACAGGTGTTGGCGGGTGCCTGCAGCGGCGCAGAACGCCTCTCGAGCGGTTAACCACGCTATAAGATAAGGCGCTTAGGCACTGCGCTGAACGAGCTTATGCGTCAGAACGCCGCCATGCCGGCTCAACCGCCGATTCTGGAGAAATCCGCCACGCCCAACGTGGTGGTCCGAATTTCAGCCAGCAGTCGCAACCGGTTTTCGCGCAATCCCACATCGTCGGCATTGACGATCACGTGTTCGAAGAAGGCGTCGACCGGGGCGCGCAATTCCGCCAACGCGTTCATCGCTCCCGTAAAATTCTCGACATTGATGGCGGCGAGCGTGTCGGCGCGCACCGAGGTCAATGCCCGAGCCAAATCTCGCTCGGCAGGTTCCTGGATCAACTTGCCGTCGTGGGTACCGGCATAGCGCTTCTTGTCTTTCTTTTCTTCGATTGCAAGAATATTGGCACCGCGCTTGACGCCCGCCAGCAGGTTGACACCGTCGTCGGTTTTGAGGAACGCGCTTAGCGCTTCGACGCGCTTGACGAG
>JANYHG010000205.1 GCA_025359165.1 Hyphomicrobiaceae bacterium | reverse complement strand
ACCGGCATGATCCGCTCGACCGAAAGCGTCGCGCTCGCCGTGCTGCGCGGCCTCGAAGATCACCTGGTCAAAGATCCGCGCTCTTCGGTCAACGTCATGACGACGGCAGTCGTGGCGCTTTATATCCTCAACAACAAACGCGCCTTCATCATCGACATCGAACGCCGCTACGGCATCGTCGTCGCGGTTCAGGCGAGCGACCGCATGCAGGGGGCCAACTTCGCCATCGAACGCAGCGCAGCTCCCGTGACCGCGCCACGTCCGATGGATCGCGCTGCAGTCAACATGGACTGGGGCTTCGACGGCGAACAGTCGAGCGACCAAGATGACCACGCCGCCCATCAGGGTGGCCACGACCAGCACAGCCAGCACTCGCACAGCCACGAGAATTCGATCGAGGTTGTCGAGGGCGACGCCGACGGCGACGAAAGCAGCGATACGGAAGCCCGCTCCGAAAATGGCGAGGGCAACCGCACCGGGAAGCGTCGCAGACGCCGCCGTGGCCGCGATCGTGATCGTCAGCCGGGAGGCACTAACGGCCAACTCGACGACCGCAGTCCGCGCCTGGATACCGCGCAAAACGGCGAGGGCAACTTCGCCGCTCAGGATGACGGTCACGCCGCCGCGACTGGCGACGAGGCTTCGACATCTGACGAAAACAACGCTGGTGATGCCGGTGCGAATGCCTCGGGGCAGCCCGATGGCGCGGGTGACGACGCCGAGCGCGGCGCGCGTCGTGGCCGCCGTCGCGGGCGTCGCGGCGGTCGTCGCGGTCGCGAGCAGCGCGATGAAAACGGGGTTGCGACTGCAACGGCCGACGGTGACGTCGCAGCGGGGGACGACGCCGACGATGCGGATGCTCTGGCACCCGAGCACGAGCACGATCACAGCAACGGACACAGCGATGCTGCAGTGCCCGCGCCTCACGACCATGCAACAGCATCCGTCGAGCATGCTGCAACACCAGAACAGGCCCCCTTTGCCCCGGTCGTTGCGCACACGCAGAGTGAGCACGTCGCCCCGGAAGAATTGTCGCCTGCTCCCAGACGTCGCGAACGTTCAGTGGGGCCGGCAATGGCGGAGGCGCACGCCTCGGCTGCACCTGCGCCTGATCAGCATGACGCAGCACCCGTTGCAGCCGTCGTCGACAGCGCGACCGCGCCTGCGGCGAATGGCGAAGCGCTTCCCGTGACGCAGTTGCCGGAAGCGCCGGAAGACCCGTCTCGTCCGCGCCGTCGCGGTTGGTGGCAGCGCCGCGGCCTCGGTGAATAAACGACACGGGCCGCCGTCAGGGCGGCCCGCTCCGATTGATAACTCCACGACAGCATTCAGCTTTGGCAATGTGGGCTGTTCGCAGCCGTCCCGGCCGTGATGACTGACGACGTGGTGTTCCTTGTTCGCGGCCCAAAGCCGTTCGGCAGGGATCGTTTCGCCGAAGTCATGAACGCGGCGGGCGGGCGCTGGTGCATCGCGAGCGATGCAAATTTGCCGACCTCGCAAACTTAGCGTATCTGGCGCGCATGATCGCTGAATCCACGCAAAATTTCGACGCCATCGAATCTCTCGGCCAGCGGCTGACGGAAACCTTTCGGCACGCCGGTGCTGAGTTGGTAGCACCCTCGATCATTCAGCCTGCCGAACTGTTTCTCGACGTGATCGGCGAAAGCCTGCGTGGCCGCACGTATGTGTTCACCGATCCCGACGGACACGAGTTGTGTCTGCGCCCGGATCTGACCGTGCCGGCGTGTCGCATCTATCTCGAGCGCGATCCAGCCGCCGCCACCGCCATGCGCTTCTGCTACAGCGGCCCCATCTTCCGTTACCAACCACAGAGCGCACCAAAAGCAAACGCGCGCGAAACACGACAGGCCGGCTTTGAAAGTTTCGGCCTGACCGACCGGGCCGCCGCAGATGCCGAAGTGCTGTCGGTGACCGTCGAGGCGCTAGCCGCCGCTGGTCTCGGCGGTTTGCAACTCCGTATGGGCGATCTCGGATTGTTACATGCGATTCTCGATGCGCAGGCGATGCCGAGCCGCTGGCGGAGGCGCTTGGCGCATCAATTCTGGCGCGCCGACGCCTTCCACGCCGAACTCGCACGTCTCGTGCAGTGGCCGGCCGAGTCGGCGCGCGGCATCGATGCTGATCTGCTCGCTCGCTTGGATCCCGAGCGACCGGACGAGGCGCAAGCGCATGTCGCCGAGTATCTGGCGTCGGCCAAAATCGATCTCTTGGGCACCCGCCACCTCGGCGAAATCACCGACGGCCTTATGGAAGCGGCGCAAGATACCCGCGCAGGACCGCTCGATCCCGCGCACGCCAGACTGATCGAGAGCTACGTCACCATCGACGACACACCGCATCGCGCGATCGCCTCGCTCGAAGCTTTGGCGCGCTCGGCCAAGTGCGATATCGGTGCCGCCATCGCCTTGTATCGGCGCCGGCTGGATCTGATGAGCGAAGTGGGGATCGACCTGACACAAGCGCGTTTCTCCGGCGAATTCGGACGGCGCTTCGAATATTACACCGGCTTCGTCTTCGATCTCGTCGCCCCTGTGCTCGGCGACAAAAGCCCGATCGCCGGCGGTGGACGCTACGACAGCCTGCTTCGTGCCGTCGGCGCGCCGCATCATGTGCCTGCCGTCGGCGCGGCCATCTTTACCGAGCGGCTGCGCGCGTTGCTCACCGGAGGCCAATCATGACCGATCGCCTCGCACTCGCGCTGCCGTCCAAGGGACGGTTGATGGACAATTGTCTGGAAACGCTGGCGAAGGCTGGTTTCGTCGTTTCGAAGGTCGGTTCAGCCCGCGACTATCGCGGCGCGGTCCAGGGCCGCAGCGACATCGAAATTCATTTCGTTTCGGCCTCGGAAATCGCGCAACTGCTCCGGCAGGGCGACGTGCATCTCGGCGTGACAGGCGAAGACCTGATGCGCGAGGCCACGGTCGAGGTCGACCACCGTGTGGACTTTGCCGGCAAGCTCGGCTTCGGCCATGCCGACGTCGTCGTCGCGGTCCCCGCCTGTTGGTTGGACGTGCGAAATCTCGCCGACCTCGAGCCAATGGCCATGCGCTTTCGTCGCCAACACGGCCGCCGTATCCGCGTCGCCACCAAGTACCTCAATCTGACGCGGCACTATTTTGCGCGCGCCGGCGTGATCAGTTACCGCATCGTCGAGAGCCTCGGCGCCACCGAAGGCGCGCCGGCCGCTGGCATGGCAGAATTGATCGTCGACATCACCTCGACAGGCGCGACGCTGCGCGCAAATGGCTTGAAAGTGTTGACCGACGGTGTGCTGCTGAAAAGCGAAGCCAACCTCATCAAATCGAAATCGGCGAAATGGACGCCCGAGCTGGACGCCGTTTCCGACGGCATCATTCGTGGCCTTGTCCGAGTCGGCGCACGCGTCGCCTGACACCTGACACCTGAAACCATGTCTCAAGCGCGTTCGGCGGTGATCCGGGTATCGAGCCCGAGGGCACTGACCGCGCATTTGACAATGGCCGCCGCATCCAACCCGGCCTGCGCGTACATGACATCGGGCTTGTCGTGTTCGAGGAAATGGTCGGGCAGCACCATCGGACGCACCTTGACGCCGTGATCGAGCAGGCCCGCCGTCGCCAGATAATGCAGCACGAAAGAGCCGAAGCCGCCAATCGCTCCTTCTTCGATCGTGATCAGCACCTCGTGCTCGCGCGCCAGGCGCGCAATCATCCGGACGTCGAGCGGCTTGGCGAACCGCGCATCGGCGACCGTCGTCGACAGACCCAACGCGGCCAGCTGGTCGGCAGCCTTGAGGCATTCCGCCAGTCGCGTCCCGAGGCTCAACAGCGCAACCTTGGTGCCTTCGCGCACGATGCGGCCACGACCGATCTCCAGCGGCACGCCCTCGCTGGGCATTTCGATACCGACGCCCTCGCCACGCGGATAACGGAACGCGCTCGGCCGATCGTCGATGGCCGCCGCCGTCGCGACCATATGCACGAGTTCGGCTTCATCGGCTGCCGCCATCACGACGAAATTCGGCAACGCACCGAGATAGCCGATATCGAACGAACCGGCGTGCGTCGCGCCGTCGGCACCGACGAGGCCGGCACGATCGATCGCGAAGCGAACCGGCAATCGCTGGATCGCCACATCGTGCACCACCTGATCGTAGGCACGCTGCAGGAATGTCGAATAGATCGCGGCGAACGGCTTGAAACCCTCGGTCGCCAGACCTGCGGCGAACGTCACACCGTGCTGTTCGGCGATGCCGACGTCGAAGGTCCGCTCCGGAAATTCCTTGCCGAAGAAATCCAGCCCCGTCCCCGACGGCATCGCAGCGGTTACGGCGACGATCTTGGGATCCTTGCGCGCTTCCGCGATCAGCGCGTCCGCAAACACCCTGGTATAAGCAGGCGCATTCGGCTTCGGCTTGACCTGAGCGCCGGTGATGACGTTGAATTTGTTGACGCCGTGATATTTGTCGTCTGCACTTTCCGCCGGCGGATAGCCTTTGCCCTTCTTGGTCACGACGTGCAGCAGGATCGGGCCCTTTTTGGCATCGCGCACATTCTTGAGCACCGCCAACAGAGTATCCATGTCGTGCCCGTCGATGGGGCCGAGATAATAGAAACCCAACTCCTCGAACAACGTACCGCCGGTCCAATAGGTGCGCGTATATTCTTCCGCGCGCGCCGCACGTCGCTCCCACTGTTTCGGCAGCTTATGCGCCAGTTGCTTGCCGATCTCGCGCAGGTGCAGGTATGTGCCCGACGACGAGATGCGCGCAAGATAGCTCGATAGCGCGCCGACCGGCGGCGCGATCGACATGTCGTTGTCGTTGAGAATGACGATCAATCGTTCATTGCGCGCGCCAGCATTGTTCATGGCCTCGTAGGCCATCCCGGCGCTCATTGCGCCATCGCCGATCACAGCGACTACGTGGTTGTTGCGCCCTTCCAGATCGCGCGCAACGGCCATGCCGAGGCCCGCCGAAATCGACGTCGACGAATGCGCAGCCCCGAACGGATCGTAGGCGCTTTCGGTTCGCCGCGTGAACCCCGAGAGACCGCCGCCCATTCGCAGCGTGCGAATCCGATCGCGACGACCGGTCAAAATCTTGTGCGGATAGGCCTGATGCCCCACGTCCCAGATGATCCGATCGTCGGGTGTATCGAACACCCAATGCAGCGCGACCGTGAGTTCGACCACTCCGAGACCTGCACCGAGATGCCCGCCTGTCACCGACACAGCCGAAATCGTCTCGGCACGCAACTCATCTGCGACCTGCTTCAGATCCTTCTCAGGCAATCGCCGCAGGTCCGCTGGAACGCGAATGGTGTCGAGCAGGGACGGTTTGGTCGGGTTGGCGGTCATGAGCGCTCAGACTTGGCGAATACTGGGAATTGGAACACCGCTCCAATCTCCACGCGACTAGTATCGATCATGACAGATTTACAGCCCTCGACGTAGTGCCCGTGACACCGCGCGGCGCGACATAGGGCCGCCGCTGCGACGACAGCTCAGGTTATCGCCGCCAATCGCGTGTCCCGACCGAGCACCAGACACCAGTGCGGCTCGAAATCGGCTCCCAACGGCCAGATATTGGCCGCGAAAATGTCGAGCATGCGCGTTTCGTAGCGCTTGAACATGTCGCGACGGCAAAACACGAATTTCGTCGCAGCCACGATCGTTTCGCGATCGAGCACCGCCAACGGGCACCAATCCGGGTTGCGCTCCAGCCACTGCTGTACCGCCACCATCAGCGTCGGATATCCCGGGTGCAGCATATCGTCGAGCACGATGATACCCTCGGGCGCCATTACCGCCGTCGCCCGCTCGAGATCCCGCGTGAGCGCATCGCGGCTGTGCTCACCGTCGATATGGAAAAACCTTAGTTTCTGGCCGCCTACTTTGGCCAGCATGTCGGCGGGTGTCATGGTCCGGCTGTCTGTTTTCCAGGTGACCCGGCGCGCGGCGGCCAGACCATGCTTGGTGCAATTGGCCTCGAACCGTTGCAGCACCTCCGGGTTCGGCCAATCGAACAGGTCGATGCCAAGGGCGACTTCGCCGACTTCCAGCGCATGCCCGAGTGCGATGAAGAACCGTCCTTCGAAGGTCCCGATCTCGGCGATCGGTCCTGAGATACCGAATTCGGTCTGCAGCCGCAGCAGCCGACCGCACACCGCCGCCGCAAAGCGCGAGGACATACCGGGCACTGTCTGATACCCCTTGGCCAGATAGGCATCCGCCACATCGACGCCGATGGATGGCATCGGTGCCGGCACATAAGTTTCCGCTGACATTTCTTTTCCTGACATTCCGCGCCACTATCCGCCGCGCCGGTAACTTTCGAGCGGCCCCGGCAGCGCTTCGCGCGCTTTCACCACCAAAGTTTTCTCGTAGCGGTGCAGCAGGTACCCAATGCCGAAGAATCCCGCGATCGCGACCCCGAGCAGCACCGGCGCCCATTTACTGTGCATCTGAAAAAGGGCTTGTCCGAATGCATAGCCGCCGAAACCGAACACGCTCGCCCAGAGAATGGCACCGGACGCATTGGCAATCAGGAAGGTCCACCACGGCATCCGGTTCACGCCCGCCAGAAACGCCGCCAGAATCCGCAACAGTGCGATGAAGCGACCGACGAACACGATCTTTCCGCCATAGTTCATGAACAGATACTGACCGAGCTTTATCCGATCTTCGCTCATATTGATCTTTTTGCCGTGCTTGAGCAGCAGCGGATAGCCATACTTGCGACCGATCAGATAGCCGATGTTGTCACCGATAATCGACCCTAATGTCGCCGCCAGCACGACGCCTGTGATGGTCAGATCATTGTTGGCCGCGGCATACACGGCCGCCAGAACCAGCACCGTTTCACCCGGAAGCGGAATTCCCATGCTCTCGAGACCGACGATCAGCCCGACACCCCAATAGCCATACTGACTGACGATCGGCTGCAGCGTTTCATGAGAAATAAGCGCCATGCAGGCCCGTCTCCGAAGCTTTTTTGTCCGACACGTGCGGCCCGAAATCTTAAGCAAACTTCTTTGACCCGCCGGCAAAGTGCCGTCAACTCCCGACGTGTAAGTCCCGACGTGTCGACAAGGGCAATGAAGATGCCCGCCTAAGGTTACACCTTGGCCAAGCTGAGGCACATTACTGTACGAATATCGAAACTGTTTCGAGCGCATCGCACTCAAGATCGCTTTGCGACATCCACCGGGCACGGAATACGCGCCTGCTCCTCCACATTCCCCTCGAGGCGTAGTCGCTCCGACGTCAGTTCCCCGTACGCATTGGTTCCGACCTCAGGGGCGTTGCCCATCCGCTGGACGGCCTGCGCCAGTGTCTTCGGCGGCGAGGTCAGTTCTGTTTTAATTGCCGCTTCGAGCGATGAAATGCGTTCGAGGTACTGCTGTCTCTCAAGCTCAAGCCCAGCGCAATTCCGGCTGCGTACCTCGCTGTACGAGGCACCGTCGAACGACGCGATCGGTCCCAACGCACACCCGGACGCAGATAGACACAGTCCAACCAATAGCGCCGACATCCGGAACCACATCGTAACGGCCGAGAGAGAGCTGCCGAATAACATCGAGGAACCAGAATGCGAATGATTTCACCGACCACCGATTTCGATTTAGCCAGAGTCGACAGCCACTGGAAGATGACGACACGACATATCCTGCGATTGCAGCCTATCTGTGCCCGTCCTGTTGTATTTTTGCTGAACACCTTTGCGCAAGCGACGAACGCACCTATATGCCAATTTTCCCCTCATGAGTGGCTGTGACGATGTCCTGGATGCAGACTGATCTTGTGAACTTGCTCAACGTCATCATGATCGACGTCGTCCTTGCCGGCGATAACGCCATCGTCGTCGGCATGGCGGCCAGCCGTGTTGCCCCTGCGATGCGCGCTCGCGTCATCTTTTGGGGAATTGCCGGTGCGGTCGTGCTGCGCATTCTGTTTGCAGGCATAACCGCTCAGTTACTAACCATCGTCGGCTTGACCCTTGCAGGTGGCGTTTTGCTGCTTTGGGTCTGCTGGAAGATGTACCGGCAGTTGACGACTGCCGGCGATCACGATCCAGATTCCGCCGAACTGGCGCAAAATTCCCCCGCGACATTGACGTTCCGGCAGGCTGTGACCCAAGTCGTCGTGGCGGATGTCACTATGTCGCTCGATAACGTCCTGGCGGTCGCAGGTGCAGCCAAGGGATCGTTCTGGGTTCTGACCTTGGGGCTAATCATCGGCATCGTGCTGATGGCTGTCGCTTCCCACGGCATAGCCCGGCTTCTGGTCCGGTTTCCGTGGATCACCTGGATCGGATTGGCAATCGTTGCTTTCGTGTCGCTTTCGATGATTTGGGACGGATGGCACCAGATCGGCCGCGAATATCCGCGCTTATCAATA